>DCTG01000028.1:14969-16756 GCA_002329245.1 Clostridiales bacterium UBA1446 | reverse complement strand
ACGACCAACACGACGCTGCCCAAAACCAATATAAGCATCAGGAGGAGCGAACAGATCCGGATGAAAAGACTCTGCCGGACGGGTTTTTCACGCTCCTGTTCTTCAAGGTCCTCATACATCCAGCCCAGCCTCCTCGTCATACCAGAGTCTGGTAAGATATAGTCCGCCGGGCGGAAGCACCGGACCCGCCGCGGTTCGGTCGCCGCGCAGCAGAAGTTCCGGAATATACTCCGGAGAAAATTTCCCTTCCGCCGCATAGAGGATCGTACCGGCCATTGTGCGGACCATGTTGTACAAGAATCCGTCTGCACATACCTTAAGGTCTATTATATCACCTTTCCGCTCCACTTGGAAGTAACTGACTGTTCGAAACGTGCTTTTTACTTCCGTACCGACGGACTGCATGGCTGAAAAATCGTGCGTACCGACAAAATGAGCCGCGGCTTGTCTCAAAACGGCCTCGTCAAGAGGCCTCGGGTAGAAGTACGCCCGATTTACATAGAATGCGTTCCGAATCCGCGAATTATAGATGCGGTAAGTATATTCCTTTTTCAGGCAGGATCCGATGGCGGAAAAATGATACGGCACTTCCACCGCCTTTTCGACCACAATATCCTCGGGTAACCGCGTGTTGACCGCAAGCGGAAGCCGGGAGAGCGGAATTTCGGAGTCCGTGTAGAGATTTGCGACGTAAACGCGTGCGTGTACGCCTGCGTCGGTCCTGCCGCAGCCGGTTAGGCGAACCGGGTGGCAGAGCACCGACTCAAGCGCGCGCTCCAGCGTTCCAGCCACTGTCTTCGCATTTTTCTGCACCTGCCACCCGTGGTAAGCGGTGCCGACAAACATCAGTTTGAGCGCTATGTTTTTCATGTCACACCTGCGTATTATTCTCGTTGTCCCAGTTGCAATATGCTATCCGTGCCGGCCGATAAGCCGGATTTTTACGTGCTCTTCTGTCACAAGTTTACAGGCCGAAACGGCCGAGAATCCCAACTGCGGCGCAAAGCGCCGTCCAGAGTACAAAGGCAATCACGTCGCGGCTTTGGTACTTCAGCTGCCGCAGGCGCGTTCTCCCCTTCCCGCCGTGATAGCAGCGGCATTCCATTGCCGTAGCAAGCTCGTCGGCCCGCCGGAATGCGCTGATGAAGAGCGGCACCAAGATCGGAATCAGCGTTTTCGCGCGCCGAATCAGGTTCCCGCTTTCAAAATCCGCGCCGCGCGCCTTTTGCGCGCTCATGATTTTATCCGTCTCCTCGATTAGAGTCGGGATAAAACGCAGGGCAATGCTCATCATCATGGCGAGCTCGTGCACCGGAACCTTCAAGTACCGCATCGGATTCATAAGGCGTTCCAGACCGTCCGTCAGGAGAATGGGCGAGGTGGTGTATGTTAACAAAAAAGTGCCCGTAATCAGCATCAGGATGCGCAGGATCATGAAGAAGGCGGTCAGAAGGCCTTCTTCCGTCACCCGAAAGATCCAGAAACGGAAGATTTCGTCACCGGGCGTGAAGAAGAGATTGATAAGGCCGGTGAAGATAATGACAAAAACAAGCGGCTTGACTCCCTTGAAAATCGCGCCGACTTTTATCTGTGAGAGCGCGAGGGAGCAGGCAAGCACGGCGAGCATGATGCCGTAAGTGAGAAAGCTTTTCGCCAAAAACAGCGCCACGATATAGAGAAGCGTAAGGATCAGCTTCGTCCGGGGATCAAGCCTGTGAATGACGGAATCGCCGGGGAAATACTGCCCGAGCGTAATATCCTTAAGCATGCCCGCCACCTTCTTTCAG
>DCTG01000028.1:0-14946 GCA_002329245.1 Clostridiales bacterium UBA1446 | reverse complement strand
ACAGAGGGGTCGATAGGAAGCCCCATTTCCCGCAGCTTCTGAAAGATCCGTGTAATCTCCGGGACGCTCAGGCGCATTTGCATCAGTTTATCCGCCTGAGAGAACACTTCCCGCGGCGTGCCGAACATAGCCAGGCGGCTGTCGTTCATGACCACGATGCGGTCCGCGATGCGCGCCACAAGATCCATACTGTGACTGACGTGAATGACGGTAGCGCCGGTTTCCCGATGGTAGTTTTGGATATTCTGCAGAATGCTCTCCCGCCCCGCCGGGTCGAGTCCGGCAGTCGGTTCGTCCAAAACCAATACCTCCGGTTCCATCGCAATGACGCCGGCGATCGCGATGCGCCTTTTTTGCCCGCCTGAAAGCTCAAACGGCGATTTTTCCAATGTTTCGGGACTAATATCCACGAATTCCGCGGCGCGCAGGACGCGCCGTTCAATTTCCGCCTCGTCAAGTCCCATGTTTTTCGGTCCGTAAGCGATGTCGGCGAAAACGGTTTCTTCGAAAAGCTGGTATTCCGGGTATTGAAACACAAGCCCTACCCGAAAGCGGGTCCTGCGGAGCCGCTCCTTGTTTTCCCAGATGTCCTCCCCGTCCAGAAGCACACGGCCGGATGTAGGCTTCAGAAGACCGTTAAGATGCTGGACCAGCGTCGTCTTTCCGGAGCCGGTATGCCCGATGAGCCCCAAAAATTCACCCCGCTCGGCCGAAAAATCGACTTCATAAAGCGCGGTGTGCTCAAAGGGCGTGCCCGCTCCGTAGATATGCGTCAGTTTTTCCGTCTTTATGATTGGTGCCACGAAATACCTTCCTTTTGGCAGGAGGGAATGTCCCTCGCAATAATCGCTCTGTTTCCGTGTTGTTTATTTTGCTTGGAGAGACCGAAAGATCGCTTCGGCGCATGCATCGATGGAAAGGGCGTCGAGCGGAACGTCAAACCCGTCTTTTTTCAGGTGGTATAAAAGCTCAACCGTCTCCGGTACGTCCAGCCCCGCCGCACGCAGCTCGTCTACGCGTGTAAAGATTTCCCGCGGCGTACCGTCCATTTTTATCTTCCCCCGCTCCATTACGACAACCCGGTCCGCGTCGGACGCCTCGTTCATATGATGCGTAATCAGCAATACGGTGACGTTCTGCTCCCGGTTGATGCTGTGTATGGTCCTTAGAACTTCCCTGCGCCCCGCCGGGTCCAACATGGCCGTCGGCTCGTCGAGGACGATGCAATCGGGCTGCATAGCCAATACGCCTGCGATGGCGATTCTCTGTTTCTGTCCGCCGGAGAGAAGGTGGGGCGCATGGGTGCGGAATTTCGTCATGCCCACGATTTCCAGGGCCCAGTCCACGCGTCTGCGAATCTCCTCCGTCGGCACGCCGAGGTTTTCCGGCGCGAAGGCAACGTCTTCCTCCACCACGTTTGCAACAATTTGATTATCCGGGTTTTGAAACACCATGCCTACCCGTCGGCGAATCTCCAACAGCAGGGCCGGGTCCGTGGTGTCCATACCGGAAACCCAGACCTTTCCGCCCATCGGCAGAAGGACCGCGTTGAACTGTTTTGCCAACGTGGATTTTCCGGAGCCGTTGCGGCCTAGAATAGCCACAAAGCTTCCCTTTTGAATGTCGATGCAAAGGTCGTCCAACACGACGGGAGAGACGCCCTCGGCATTCGTATAGGAAAAGCGAAGGTGTTCCGTTTTAATGAGATGTTCCATCGTAATTCCTCATTGCGGGAGGATATCTCCCCCGTTTGTTTTCTAGTATTTTCCCGGCTCAGGTAGCAGTCCAGCGTCCGGTTGCGCCGCAAGGAAGGTAAAATCCGCTTTCCGTGACGGGAAGTCCCAATTCGTCCCACGTTGTCCTGCCTCCGAAACAGGAAGCGACCAGAAGGTTCAGCAGATAGCCCAAAACGGCGGGCGCAAGGCCCGTCGTATAGGAATTGAGAATGACGAAAAGAGGCCGGTCGGAAAGAACTCCGGCACATAGCTTCAACAAATCGTACAAACCGTCCTCGATTTTCCAGATCTCACCGGAAGGCCCGCGCCCATAGGAAGGCGGATCCAAAATCAGGGCGTCGTATCGATGCCCGCGCCGTATCTCACGCTCCACAAATTTTGCGCAGTCGTCCACAATCCAGCGGATTGGCGCTTTTTCCAGTCCGGATGCTTTTGCGTTTTCCCGCGCCCAGGATACCATACCGCGCGCCGCGTCCACGTGGCAGACCGCAGCTCCGGCGGCGGCACAGGCAACCGTCACTCCCCCGGTATAGGCAAACAGATTTAAAACCTGAATGTTTCTCCCCGCATGTTTGATTTCTTCCGCCGCAAATTCCCAGTTGACCGCCTGTTCCGGAAAAAGTCCCGTGTGCTTGAAGTTCATCGGCTTAACCAGAAATGTAAGGTCATTATACCTCACAGTCCATTGAGAAGGCACGCTTCGCTTGTCCCAGTTTCCGCCGCCGCTTGACGAGCGGCTGTAGCGCGCGTCCGGATTGCTCCAGCCCGGATGCCTCTTAGCAGATTTCCAGATTGCCTGCGGCTCGGGCCGCACGAGAATCTGCCGGTTCCAGCGCTCCAATTTTTCGCCGTCACCGCAGTCAATCAACTCGAAGTCTTGCCATTTGTCCGCAATCCACATACTTTTGTCTCCCGCCGCACCTGAAAACGGATTTAGAATTGCAATTGTAGTATTATACCACTCCTTTCCATCGGAGTAAATAGATACTGGGTCTTTTTCCCCATCTCCTTTCTCTCATTTTTCCAAGAATTAAAATTATTTTTACTCTCAGGTGCTAAAAGGAGAACACACGGCCCCATATTCCCCTAGAATGGTGCAGTACAGGAAAGGAGAAGCGATATGATTGCATTGCAGGCAAGCAGGTTAAACCGCCTGAGCTTGGCCGGAGAAGAAAAGCGTCTTCGGCAGGCGTTTCATGATTTATCAGTCCGGAGCGCGATGATTGCTTCTCAGATATTGAATCATGATAGTTTGCGTTTCCCAACGTTATTCCTGCTGATCCCTGAAATTGATTCCCTGAACCTCTATCAGCAGCTCAGCCTTCGCAACCTGACGGCCATACTGCTGTGCGCCAAAAAAGCCGGCGATTCCTCCCTTTCCCAACGCCTTGCCGGAATGCTGCCCAAGGAAGGACAATGTGAGCGCCTTAGTTTGCGCTGGATGCTATTAACCGGGTATCAGTGGGATATAAGCCCCGCGCGGTACGATCTATTCGACGCGGTGCTCGACTGCGCCGCAGCGAGCCTGCTGTTAACCTATCGCGACGCCTCCGTTCTTCCCGCCGTATGTCACCTGATTTTCCGACGAAACAGGCAGAATCAGCTGATTCACGATCTTGCCTGGTGCTTTTTTGAGTGTTGCGATACAAGCGCATTAAAACTGACCGCAAACTACATCCTCTCAAACAATCCCGCGGACGTTGCATTGGCCTGCAGGCTCCTCCACCTCTCACAGCCGCAAAACGTCCGAAGCGGCGTGGAATGTCAGGCGCTTTATCGGAATTACTTAAGCTGGCTTCAGGAAAACGAACCCTACGTTTATTTCACGGGCGAACAGTTTCAGCAATGCTCCGATCCGGAACCCTTCCGGGTGGATCCGGAAGCAAGGTACCTGTGCAAGCGGATTTCGCCGCGCAGTGCGTCTCCTCTGCTCCCGCTTACCGAGGAGGAACAAGCGCTGCTTGCGCAGTTTCGCACTCTTGCGCCGGAGAATCGGGAGCAGCTTTCCTCCGCTTCCGCAAGACTGCATAACAGCAATGTGGCCCGATGGCAGGAGTGGATGAAAAAGCAATCGGCGGAACAGCTTGACCTGCTTCGCCGGGAAGGAGGATATGAATGATCATGATAGGATCCCGGTCGCTGGAACCGGATTTTGGGAGCGAGTATCCGCAGGGCGGAACCGAACGGGAAATTTTAAGGCTATTGACGGACAGCGATCAAACCTATCGTTTTCCAAGCGAAAACAGACTTCGCTTCGAGCTTTTGCTGCGCGGTGAGATTGTCACGGCTTCCCGGCTGCTCAGCCGAAGCCGGCTCCGCTTCTCCACGTTTCGGGATTCGGTTTGCAACCCAGAATTCTGGGAACGAACGGAAAACGGCGGTTTTCAGCTGAAACCGGGAGCAAATCCGGCGGAAGCCGTCAGGGATATCTATCAGAACAGCTTCCTCTATGCAACCGAATGCGCGACCGCCATGCAAATTGTCTATTATAAGGCGCTGCTCGAACTGTTTCAGGATGAAAAATTCAACCGTATTTTTCCGAACCTCTACCTCATGAACTGGTATCGGATCGCGCTGCCCCTGCAAAGCATCGGTTTATTACAGCCGGTAAACATCTATCTGNNATCGCCGCTACTTCCGCAATCCCGACGTAAATCCGGAGACACCGGAACTTCGCGGAGAAAACGTGATCGTTTTGGGAGGCGGGGAGTATTATGGCCATGGATTCGGGATCCATCCACCGGAAGGCTTTATCCGATTATTGAACCAGAACAGGATGGAAGATGCGGATGATTCCGCCTTTCTGATGGACGGGGCGGGAAGGCCGGATTTTAACCGGCTTTACGGCCTGTACGGACAAAGGACATTCTCATCGGAGCGGGATTCCGCGCAAGCTTCTCTCCCCGTTCCGGCATATGGATAGCAAAAACAAATCATTCATTCACGCGAAAAAACACATGGAATCACCAATAGAATGAAGCGCGCCGCTCCCGTCAACCGGCTTCGGCGCGCTTCGTTTCTTTCTTTATCCTTCGCTTCGGAATAGGAAAGCAAAACCGATGAAGGGGAAGAATACATTCTGTGCAAACCGGAAAAACGCCTTTTGCAGAATTCTTCTTCGCTCCGTACCGGCTTTCTTGTTCAATAGGGTATGGTAGTCCAGGTCGCGGCGCCGGACAGATCCATAAACAGGCAGCAATCCGGCGGGAGGAAAGTAAAGAGCAAAAGCGCGACAGCGAGCGCGAAGGTAATAAAGCCGAACAGACAGGAAAGCTTCTTCCAGATTCCCTTTGCCGGCAGCTTTCCCGCCAGCAGGAAACCAACCGCCATCACAACAACATAACTGGCGACATCAAACTTGAGCCCTTCCATTCCGAGGAGAATGTGATATCCCCAACCCAAAAGCAGCATCAGTCCCGAGATAATCAGAAGCGCAAGCAGATGTGCTCCCCAGGCATCCTTCCGGCGTCGCGTCAGCACGGCGGAGGCAATCAGAAACGGCCAGAAAACAAGTTTCATATGCTCCCAAACGCTTTCCGTAACCGGGGAGAAGATTGCCGTCACAACGTTCGGAAACAGTGAAAACAGAAAGTGAAGGAAGGCTCCGAGGATCGTCGCGAGGATAAAGGCAATCAGATAGGATTTCGGCAGTCGCTGCACGGATACTCCCCCTTTTATGCTCCGTTGTTTTCAAGGCACGCAAAGGTCCGCTGTCCTGGCCGCTTAACAGGCGCCAATCGACAGTACATGCTATGCCCGGCCAAAGAAATTTATGATTTTTCCCGGATGCTTTTTTCACGGTGAACATAAATTTGGCTTGACAGAGAAATCCCGTCGTGCGATACTGTTAATAGAACATATGTACTAAGGACGGGATATCCGTGGAGCTGATGGAGAAACTGTCAATCTTGGCGGATGCCGCAAAATATGACGCCGCCTGTACATCCAGCGGCGTTGACCGCTCTTCCCGGCCGGGAAAACTCGGCAGTACGATAGCCGCCGGATGCTGCCACAGTTTTTCTGCGGACGGCAGATGCATTTCCCTTCTGAAGGTTCTGCTCAGCAACGCCTGCGCTTATGATTGCAAATACTGCGCCAACCGCCGCTCGAACGACGTTCCGCGCGCGACCTTTACCGCACGCGAACTTGCCGAGCTCACCATTGGCTTTTACCGCCGCAATTATATCGAGGGGCTTTTTTTAAGCTCCGCAGTTGTGAAGAATCCGGACTATACCACGGAACGAATGATTGAGGCGTTGCGGATATTAAGGGAAGAATACCGTTTCTGGGGTTATATCCACGCCAAGGCGATCCCGNNCCGGACCCGCTGCTGGTTACCCGGCTGGGTTATCTGTCTGACCGCATCAGCGTGAATATCGAGCTGCCCTCCGAGAAAGGACTGAAGCTTCTCGCTCCGGATAAGCGCAGGGAAGATATTTTTAACCCCATGCGGATGATCCGGGAAAAGCACTGTGAAAACCGAAGCGATTTGATGAAATTCCGGAACACACCCAAATTTGCGCCGGCCGGACAAAGTACCCAGATGATCATCGGAGCTACGCCGGAAAGCGACTTGCAGATTCTGCGCCTGACCGAAGGGCTTTATCGGAATTACAGCCTGAAACGTGTCTTTTATTCCGCCTATGTTCCCGTTTCGGATCATGCGCTCCTTCCTCCGACGGGGACGAAACCGCCTCTTCTGCGGGAGCACCGCCTCTATCAGGCGGACTGGCTGCTGCGCTATTACGGCTTTTGCGCGGACGAGCTTCTGGATGAAGCCAATCCGGATTTTAATCCCCTGCTCGACCCGAAATGCTGCTGGGCTTTGAATCATTTAGAGCAGTTTCCGGTCGAAGTCAACAGCGCGGACCGGGAAACGCTGCTGCGCGTTCCCGGCATTGGCGTGCGNNCGGATTCTTACGGCGCGCCGCGCCGCGCCGCTTCATTTCGATAGCCTGAAAAAAATCGGCGTGGTCCTTAAGCGGGCGCAGTATTTTATCACCTGTTCCGGAAAAATGGCCCCCGGTCTCCGCTTCACGCCGGACAGCTTGGGCCGCAGCCTGATGGCGCTGGAGCGCTACGCTCTCCCGGCCCCCGCCGCCGAGCAAATTTCTTTCTTCGACATGGAAGAACAAATATGTAAAGTAATATAACCTGTCGGGCTATTAACACGCGGAGGTGGAATCGAAATGCATGCCAAAGAACGGATTGCCTGCAGATATGACGGCACTTTGGACGGCTTTTTCTGCTGTGTCTTTCACTGCTACCGGTTCCATGAGGATCCGGTCTGTTTTTTTACCACGGAGTCCACGGAGTTTTCCCTCTTTCCGGAGCGAAACATCGCAACAGACCTCAATCAGGCAAGACGTGTTTACCGTTCTCTTGCGGAAAAAATTTCACCGCAGGCGCAGCGTTTTGTCGTGCGCGGGTTCCTTAGCTGCGCGGCGGAGCGCGAGCGCATGCTTTTTGACTTCATTTCTTTTGGGTATGAAACCGGCTCGAAGGTCATGCGTCTTTTGGGAGACGAAAGGGTTTCCGCCCTTATGAAAGCGGTGCAGCATCTTGAATATGAGACGCATCGACTGAAAGGCTTTCTTCGCTTTTCCGAATTTGACGGAATGTTGGCCGCTGAAATCGAACCGAAAAACCGTGTTCTGCCCCTGCTTCGTTCCCACTTTTGCACGCGCTACGCGCAGGACGCCTTTCTCATCTATGACCGCACCCACCGCGAAGCACTCATCCATCAGTCCGGGCGATGGGCAATTCTGCCGCTTCAGGAGTTTCATATGGCCGCGCCGGACAGCCGGGAGGCGGCCTACCGCGCCCTTTGGCGGCGCTTCTACGATACCATTGCGATTCGGGAAAGGGAAAATCCCCTTTGCCGCATGTCGCACATGCCAAAGCGCTATTGGAGCGTCATGACGGAGTTTCAGCAGGACGGCGATTTCGCCGCGCAGAAACCGCAGGTCCGGAGCATTCCGGTACCGCCCGTCTCCGAACGCGACGAAAGCAATTAATTTTTATTGAACTTTCAAGCCCGGTATAAGATAATGTATAAGATAAGGAATGTGCGAAATTCAGTTCTCAGCCAAGTATTCCTCTACAAGGTGGCCGAATATGAACATACACAAAGTGGTATTGGGAGACAGCAGACAACTCAATCTTATGGAAGATCAATCCGTTCAGCTGATTATTACCTCTCCTCCCTATTGGCAGCTGAAGGATTATGGAACGGAAAACCAGGTCGGTTTTCATGACAGCTATGAAAACTATATTAATAATCTGAATCTTGTCTGGAAAGAATGCCACCGGGTTTTATCCGACGGCTGCCGGATGTGCATCAATATCGGCGACCAGTTTGCGCGTTCCGCCTATTACGGACGATATAAAGTCATTCCGATCAGAACGCAGATTATCCGCTTTTGCGAAGCTTTGGGCATGGATTACATGGGCGCTGTTATCTGGCAGAAGGCCACCACAATGAATACGANNTGGGGAGTTTTCCATATCCGCGCAACGGAATCTTAAAAATTGATTACGAGTTCATTTTAATCTTTAAAAAGCTTGGAACGCCGCCGAAGGTCTCTCCGGAGCAAAAAATGGAATCGAAACTGACGCGGGAAGAATGGAATGAGTACTTTTCTTCCCACTGGTACTTTCCCGGCGTGAAACAGTCCGAGCATCTTGCCATGTTTCCCGAAGAACTTCCGCGGCGTTTAATCAAAATGTTCTCTTTTGCAGGGGAAACGGTATTTGATCCTTTTTTGGGAAGCGGAACCACCTCGCTTGCCGCAAGCCGGCTAAACAGAAATTCGATCGGATATGAAATCAATCCGGACTATATTCCGGTCATCAAAGAAAAGTTGGGCTTTCCGCAGAGCGATTTATTCAATGCGGTCGAGTTCTGCGAGGATTTCCCGGATACCGGCGCCCTGTCCTTTGACGTTTTGCCCTACCGATATATAGACCCGCACAGGCTCGATAAAAAAACGGATATCAAAAAGCAAACCTATGGATCAAAAATTGATCAGAATACCGCTTCGCGGGAAGAATTCTATTCGGTAAAAGAAGTATTGTCGCCAAATCTTCTTGTGCTCAGCGGCGGTCTTCGGATTCGGCTGATCGGCGTGAAGATTGTTCCGGGAACAAAGGAAGAGGCAATTTCTTATCTGCGGGAAAAGTGCAGAAAGCGGCGCGTTTTTTTACGTTTTGACACCGAGCAATACGACCCGGATGGCAACCGGCTGTGTTACCTGTATTTGGATAATAAAACGTTTGTCAACCTTCATTTAATCAGAAGCGGGTTCGTTGAGGTTGATGAGGAATCGGAGTATAAGCACAAAAAAAAGTTTGTGGGGGCAAGAAAGAATGCCGAAAGAGTGGATATTGAACAGCGCGACAAACCGGTTTCAACTCAACTTTAAACGGAATGTCGGCGCCACCTCGGAGGCAATCAGAACACGCGCGCCGAAAACGTTGGAAGAATGGGAATCGCACTATTATGCAAACGTGCGTTCCAGAGAGCATATCAATGATCTGGGGAAAACACTATTCGTAAAAATCAAGGAAGTTCTTGCATCGGAAATAAATGAAATCTCAGAAGAAGACTGTATCGCGTATATGAAACAGCTGGTGATCGATCGAACCTACGACGGCTATATCCGGGAGATAAAGACCGTCTACGAACAATTGCAGGAAATCCTCGGAGTGAAAATTGAATCCGCTCCGGATGAATGGGACAGGAAATACAATGTTGATTTTTTCATTGAGATAAACGGCAGATATATCGGGCTTCAGATTAAACCCGTCTCCTTCGTGTCTCATATTCCCGAGATATTCAAGGAAAAAGGGATTCAGAGCGATTCCCATAAGGAGTTTACGGCTCGATTCGGCGGAAAGGTGTTTTACATTTTTTCCTATAAGAGCGGAGACAAAAAGACAATCGCAAACGCGGAAGTAATCGATGAAATCTGTTCTGAGATAGAACGTCTGAAAAACCGATAAAGGGAGCATAGGTCAAAGCGCGGCGAAATACCTTCGCAGATGCTCTAAGGCTTTGCGCTCGATGCGGCTTACCTGCACCTGCGATACGCCCAATATACGGGAAACGCGTTCCTGGGTAAAGTTTCTGTAGAACCGCAGCAGGATAACCATACGCTCCCGCTCATTGAGGCTTTCGATGGCCTGGCGGAGAGACACCTGTTCCAAAATGCTTTCCTCCGCGCCGTCGGTTCCGAGCACCTGCTCGAGCGTCAGCCCTTCCTCCCCCGTCTCCATCTGCAGGGAAGCGGTGCCTGCGTTTGCCGTCTCGGCGGCGGCAATATCTTCCGGAGACATGCCGGTCACCTCGGACAATTCGGAAAGGGTTGGCTCTCGCTCCAGCTCCTGGCACAGCCTGTCCCGCGCGTGCCGTATGAAAGAGCCGCGTTCCTTCATGCCCCGGCTCACCTTCAGCATACCGTCGTCCCGCAGAAACCTTCGAATCTCGCCCGCGATCTTTGGAACCGCATAAGTGGAAAACTGAGTTCCAAAAGAAGGATCGAATCCCCGCACCGCTTTCAGAAAGCCCATGCAGCCCAGCTGATACAGGTCGTCCGCCTCGACGCCCCGCCCGTAATAGCGGCGCACGATGCTCCAGATGAGCCCGGAATTCTCACGTAAAATCCGCTCGCACGCCTCGCTGTCTCCTTGCTGCGCCTCTTTCAGCAGTGACAGGGTCTCCCCGCCGTTCAAGATCTCCCGCCGCTGCGGCGGGAAATTTTCTTTTTCAGCGTAACCGTGGTTCCGCGTCCGGGGACGGAGCGGACCCGAAGCGAATCCATGAAGCTTTCCATTATGGTAAATCCCATCCCGGAGCGTTCCTCGTTCCCGGTGGAAAACAGCGGCGTCCGCGCCTTTTCAATATCTTCAATGCCGACGCCCCAATCCCGTATCACAACCTCAAGATTTCCGCCGGATAACAAACGCGCTCTGATGCTGATCCTCCCGATCCGGTCCGGATAGGCATGGACAATGCAGTTCGTCACCGCTTCGCTGACCGCCGTTTTGATATCGTTGATTTCCTCCAATGTGGGGTCCAACTGGGCGGCGAAGCAGGCTACGGCCGTTCGGGAAAAACTTTCGTTTGAAGAGCAGCTTGGAAATTCAAATTTGACGTAATTGACGACGTTCTTCATTATGTACCACTCCCTAAACAATTCTGATAATGCGGTGAAGGCCGGCGGCGGCGATCNNATAGCCGTGTACGATGCAGTTGGTAACGGCCTCCGAGAGGGCGGTCTTTACGTCCGCCACCTCCTCTAAAGTCGGATTTAACTGCGTCAGGAAGGCGGCCACGGCTACCCTGGCAAACCCTTCATTACAGGAGCGGCTGTCAAATTCCAGCCGCATTTCATTGGAATCCTGCATTTCTCTTTCCCCCTTATAATAGCTTCGACTGCTGAGGCAGCCCCTCATAAATATCGATGTACTTGTAAATCCCGGACAGGGTCAGAATCCGCCGGATCCGCTCATTTACATGAATCGCGATCACGGTGCCGCCCATAAAGCGCATGTTTTTATATCTCCCCATAATCATGCCGATGCCGGAGCTGTCCATAAACGTCACGCCGGAAAAATCAAAAACGACGACCTTCGGCCAATACGCGTCAATCTGGCTCTCAAGCTTTTACATCAGGTTTTTCGTCGCATGATGATCAAGCTCCCCCTTAAGCGAAACCTCAAGCACGGTGCCACGGACGGTACAAACCATTTCCATAGCATTGCCTCCCTTCTGTTGTTTTCCGGGAAAACACAGTTAACCTTTATTACTATTCCCATTTGGTGTGATTATATTCCCGTACCTTCGCGGTTTTTGTCAGTTCGCGCAGGAATCCGCGCATTTTTCATAACCCTGTCGGCAGGCGCGCGCTTTCGTCGTATCCGGCCATAAAAAAACAGTTCCCGCAGTTTTCTGCGGGAACTGTCCGTATTCCTGTCACAAATAGAGCTAAAATACTGGAACCGTCAGGAAAGCTGCCTGGCGCTCTCCTCAAGCTGGATTAAGAGCGAACGAAGCTTTTCAAGCCGTTCGCGCTCGGCTTCCACCACCTGTGCGGGAGCTTTCGCG
The DNA here is from genome assembly GCA_002329245.1 of Clostridiales bacterium UBA1446. Taxonomy (GTDB): domain Bacteria; phylum Bacillota; class Clostridia; order Oscillospirales; family Oscillospiraceae; genus UBA1446. The sequence goes on along the minus strand of DCTG01000028.1, from coordinate 3,102 downwards.
GTGAAACCGGGATTGCTCAGCTTCTGCTCGACGCGTTTGCACTCCTCTTCCGCCTTGCTCTTCTCCTTCGCGATGCGCTGCCGTTCCTGCTCCAGGTCCACGAGCTGAGAAAGCGGTATATATGCCCTTGCCTCGTGCGTCGCGACGGAAACCATGCCCCTTAAATCCGCGGGCGGTTCGGCGGCCAGTTCAATCTCGTCGGACCAGGCAAGCCGCTTTAAAAATGCTTCTCCCTGCCGGAAAATATCTCCGCTCTTGCTCACGATAAGCAGTTTCGCCTTTCGGGAGGGAGGTACGTTCATTTCGGCGCGTCGCGCGCGCACGCCGCGAATCAGGTCCATGAGCGCTTCCATAGCGCTCTCCTCCTGCGGGAAGTTCAGTTCCTCCCGCCGAACCGGCCACGCGGAGGTCATGAGGAATTCGCCCTCATGCGGCAGCGCCTGATAGATTTCTTCCGTAAGGAACGGCATAAACGGGTGCAGAAGCTTCAGCGTATCGGTCAATACATAGCACAAGACCTGCTGCGCGGCAATTTTCTGCTCCTCGCTACCTCCGGTTATCCGCGTCTTGGTCAGCTCAATATACCAGTCGCAATAGGAATCCCAAATGAAATCGTAGATCTTCTGTGCCGCGACACCGAGCTCATAGCGGTCAAGGTTTTCGGTCACCTCGGAAATCAGACGGTTCAGGCGGGATAAAATCCACTTGTCTTCCAGCTCTAACTTCTCCGGAAGCCGGTTTTCCTTTATGGTAAGGTTCATCAGAACGAAACGGGAGGCATTCCATATCTTGTTGGCAAAGTTGCGCATTGCCTCGCAGCGTTCCACATAGAAGCGCATGTCGTTGCCGGGGCTGTTGCCCGTGACTAAGTTGAACCGCAGGGCATCCGCGCCGAAACGATCTACCATTTCGAGCGGGTCGATTCCGTTTCCAAGGCTTTTGGACATCTTACGCCCTTCCGCGTCGCGGATCAGCCCGTGGATCAGGACGGTATGGAACGGTATCTTCTTCATATGCTCCATGCCGGAAAAAATCATCCGCGCGACCCAGAAAAAGATGATGTCGTACCCCGTAACGAGAACGTCCGTGGGGTAGAAATACTTAAGTTCCGGTGTTTCGTCCGGCCAGCCCAAGGTCGAAAACGGCCATAGCGCGGAGGAAAACCAGGTGTCCAACACATCTTCGTCCTGTTTAATATTTTTACCGCCGCAGTGGGAGCATTGCGTCGGATCTTCGCGCGAAACGGTTATGTGTCCGCAATCCCCGCAGTACCACGCGGGAATCCTGTGTCCCCACCAGAGCTGGCGTGAGATGCACCAATCGTGAACGTTTTCCATCCAGTTGATATAGATTTTTGAGAAGCGGTCGGGTACGAATTTGATTTCGCCGTCCTCCACCACGCGAATGGCTTCCTGAGCAAGCGGCTTCATCTTCACGAACCATTGCGCGGAAATGATAGGCTCCACGGTGCTCCCGCAACGGTAACAGGAACCCACGTTGTGCTTTAAATCCTCGATCTCCTCAAGCAGACTAAGCTTCTTCAGGTCATCCAAAATGACTTTTCTGGCTTCATATCGGTCTAGCCCTTCGTATTTCCCGCCGTTTTTATTCACCCTGCCCTTTTCGTCCAACACAAGAATCTGTTCCAGCCCGTGCCGCAGCCCGACCTCGAAGTCGTTCGGATCGTGCGCGGGCGTCATTTTCACGCAGCCCGTGCCGAATTCTTTGTCCACGTATTCGTCCGCGATAATCGGTATCTCACGTCCCACGAGCGGCAGGATGGCGGTTTTCCCGACTAAATGCTTGTAGCGTTTGTCCTCCGGGTGCACCGCCACGCCGCTGTCTCCCAACATTGTCTCCGGGCGTGTGGTGGCGACGACGAGGTATTCCTGGGTGCCTTTCACGGGATAGCGGATATGATAGAGCTTGTCGTTTCGTTCCTCATGCTCAACTTCCGTGTCCGAGAGCGCCGTGGTGCAGTCCGGGCACCAGTTCACAATGCGGCTGCCTTTGTAAATCAGTCCTTTTTCATAGAGGGACACAAACACCTCGCGCACGGCGCGGCTTAACCCCTCGTCCATTGTGAAACGCTCGCGGTCCCAGTCGCAGGAGGCGCCGAGCCGCTTTAACTGGCTGATGATGCGGCTCCCGTATTTTTCCTTCCACGCCCAGACTTCCTCCAAAAACTTCTCGCGCCCAAGATCGTAACGGGTCTTTCCCTCGCCCCGCAGCTTTTCCTCAACCTTAATTTGCGTGGCGATGCCCGCGTGGTCCGTGCCCGGCATCCAGAGGGCGCTGAAGCCCTGCATCCGCTTAAAGCGGATCAGAATATCTTGCAGCGTATTGTCGCACGCATGGCCGATATGCAGCTGCGAGGTGACGTTTGGCGGCGGGATTACAATCGTAAAGGGCTTCTTTTCCGGGTCGATGACGCCCCGGAAACAGCCGCTCTCCATCCAGTTGCGATAAATCCGGTCCTCCACCTCGTGAGGATCGTACACTTTCGGCAGTTCTTTTTTCATGTTACAGCCACTCCAATCAAAACCTACTGAAAAAATGAATCCGCCCCGGAAGAAATCCAGGGCGGAAGAAATCCGCGGTACCACCTGTATTCGGGAAAACCCGCACTCAGCCGGCGGAAAATCCTCCGCCGATTCCCTGTAACGGGAGAACCCGTTGAAGCCTACTTGGGCGGTATCGCCCGTTCGGTTCAAGGCTCAAAGGCGACTTCCCCGGAACGGCGCAAGGGCTTTTCACCGTCCGCCCTCTCTCTTCGCGCCGCTTTGCCGGGTACTGCTCCCCGTCATAGCCTGTTTACGTTTTGATACATTATAGTTTCGGGCACGGAAATTGTCAAGAAAAATCATTTTCATCCGTTCGCTTTCCCATTCAAATGCCTCCGTATCTGCGCGATGTCGTCCGTCGGGGACAAGCAGGCGCCGTTTTGACAGAGATAATATACGGGTTCTTTTTCCGGAATGGGACATCCGGCGGAAAAGGGCGCAATTTCATTTAACAGTTTCTCATTTTCCGGCGTTTTCAAAAGAACTGAAAGATGCTCCTTAAGTTCCAGAAGTGTTTTTAATGCTTCCGGCGCTTCAT
>DCTG01000175.1 GCA_002329245.1 Clostridiales bacterium UBA1446 | reverse complement strand
TCGCCGGTCATGGAGACCACCTTGTCGTGACGCTGCCAGGCATCGACAATCCGGGTCTTGTGTTCCGGCGCGACGCGGGCAAATACGGCGATATCCTCAATCTGGTTAGAGAGCTCTTCGTCGCTCATCGCCTCAAGCTCGGCGCCCGTAATTGCCCGCCGGCCGTCTCCCAAGATACCAAGGTCCTTCGCGATGGCGGTTGCTGTGATTTTATGGTCGCCGGTAATCATGACCGGNNCGGCGGGTCGATCATGCCGACCAAGCCGCAGAAGGTAAGTCCGCTTTCGGTCCCCGTGACGTCGCTTGTATCGAAGCTTTCAACGTCCTTAAAGGCAAAGGCAAGCACGCGGAGCGCGTCTTTCGCCATATCTTCGTTCGCGGTTAAAATGTCGGACGGATCTCCCAAGGGCTCCGCCGAGCCGCCGCGCATTCTGCTGACACAGCGCGAAATGAGGATGTCGGGCGCCCCCTTGACCAATACGCGGTATCCACCGGAAGGCAGCGCAAGAACCACCGTGGAAAGCTTGCGGTCCGACTCAAACGGGATTTCGCCGGCGCGCACACGGTTTTTCACATCCTCATTCTTGATGATCCCGTTTAAAACGAGGTAATCCAAAAGCGCGGTTTCCGTCGGGTCCCCGACGAAGGTGTCCCCGTCTCCCACGTTGCCGTCGTTGCAGTGCAGCATGTTCTCATACAGGCGCGCTTCGTCCGCGCCGCCGGTCCATACCTTTTGAACGGTCATCCGGTTCATCGTCAGCGTACCGGTTTTATCGGAGCAGATTACCTGGGTGGAGCCGAGGGTTTCCACCGCCGGGAGGCGGCGGATGATCGCGCCCTGTTTTGCCATGCGCTGCATGCCCATGGCGAGCACGATTGTCACAACGGCTACCATTCCCTCAGGGATGGCCGCAACCGCGAGGGAAACGGCGGTAAGGAACATCTCCAGAGCCTCGCGGCCGGTGAGCATGCCAACGGCGAAAATCACAACGGCGATTCCGATGACGCCGATGGACAGGACATTGGAAAGCTTGTTGAGCTTCTGCTGGAGGGGCGTGCTTTCCTTTTCCGACGAAGCAAGCTGATGGGCGATTGCTCCCATTTCCGTATTCATGCCGGTTTCCACCACGACGCCGGTTGCCCGGCCATAGGTAACGGCGGTTCCCATGTGCACCATATTCAAACGGTCGCCGATTCCCACTTCCGCGTCCGTGATAAGGGCGGCATTCTTTTCCACCGGAACGGATTCGCCGGTCAGGGCGGATTCCTCCGCCTTCAGCGAGTTGCAGTCCAATAGTCTCAGGTCGGCGGGCACGCTGTCGCCGGCTTCCAATACGACGATATCGCCGACCACCAGTTCGGCCGCGGGAATTTTCAGGATCAGACCGTCCCGCTTGACCTTTGCAAACGGAGCAGCCATCTCCTTAAGCGCTTCCAACGCCGCTTCCGCGCGGGATTCCTGAACCGTACCCATGACTGCGTTGAGTATGACGACAGCAGCGATGATGAGGGTGTCCACCCACTCTCCCAAAAAACCGGAGATGAGCGCGGCTGCAATCAAAATCCAAATCATGAAGTCCTGGAACTGAGCAAAGAAAATTCCAAAAAGGGTTTTCTTCTTCCCTTCCTCGAGTTTGTTTGGCCCATTTTCCGCAAGACGGCGCGCGGCCTCCTCGTTGCTAAGGCCTTCGGCGGAAGTGTCCAATTCCTTTAGGATCTCTTCCGCCTCCCGCATGTGCCAATACTTTTTTTTCGTTGACGTGCTCATTGTGCTATAAGTCCTCCTCGTTTTTGCCGGCCAGACGCGCGGCGGTTATGGTTACGCCAAACAAAATCCAGAAGATGGTCATCACCCGCGGATAACTCCACGGATAATCGACCAGGCCGAAGAACAGGATCCCGGCGAGTCCGGCAACCCCCGCGGCGGCAATCCCGCGCAGGGCCGGATCTCCCGTTCGGCCCGCAACCGCGCGCAGCCCTCTGCACACGGCGCTCATCACGGCGCCGAGAAAGGCAAGCAGTCCAAACAGACCCATCTCGGCGGCAATTTGCAGATAGATATCATGCGCATGGATAAACGGAGTTACGTTATGGTAATATCCCCCTTTTTCAATCATCTGCTTGAGAAGCTGATTCCCGAGTCCCACGCCGGTCATGGGATAATCGCCAATCAGCTCGAGTGTCGCCTCGTATACCGGAATCCGGCTGGAAATAGAAGTATCTGAAAAGTTGAAGATCGTCAGAATCCTATTATACACCGGCGTCGGAAGAAGCGGAAGCGCCGCAAGTCCGATGGGAACGAGCAAGGGCGCGAGTCTCNNTCAGGACGAACACAAGCAGGGAAACCGCCAAGCTCAGATAGCCTCCCCTTGCGTATGTCATCACCAGCGTCACGCAGGAGAGAAGCGTTACGCCGGCCATCAGCACCCGCTCCATGACGCTTTTTCCGAAAAGCGCCATTGCCAGCGCCAACGGAATCAGCATCACCAAGACCATGGCATAGGAATTCGGGTTTTCAAAAAAGGAAAAAACCCGTCCCGGCATATCCTTGTTGACGGTAAGATCGACCAATACGGCGCTCACTTCTATGCCGCTGGCCCGCTGGTAGAGCGCGTAGAGCGAGCTGATGCAGAGCCCGGCGGCGGCAAAGCGCACAACCCGCAGAAGCTGCGCCGGATATTCCATCGCGCAGACACAGAGCACAACCAGTCCGAACCCGGTCAGGTGGAAGCAGAGATAGCGGAAACTGAGCGTCACGCTGTTGGAAAAGACAAAACCGAACACCGCCATAAGGGCAAAGAGCACGGGCCATAGCCCGACGATATCCATACGAAGCCTCGGCGTCCTGCGCCGGATGTCTCCGGCCAGGCAGAGGAGGGAGAAGGCAATGACGGCTCCGAAGCTGTAAAGATTATTCCAGTATTCATAGGGCGCCGTCAGCATCGCGAAAAGCAGCCAGGAGATGCAGGCCGGAACCTGCTCTCCCAACGTAAAAACGAGGCGGACAAAGCAGCTCCCGTCAAAAAGCCTGCGCCCCATTTCATAGAAGATGCGAAGTATGGTCGGGACGAGGTTTGCAAGCTCCGTCAGCGTCCGGCAGAGCAGGCTGTCCTTCCACCATGCGCCGCCCCGGTTATCCGAAAGCAGAAGACGCCATAAAAGGGAGGCTGTAATGATAGAAAAGACCCAATCGGCGCCTTTGTTCCAGCACCGGACTGCCCGGCTTCCGGCGCAGACTCTCCTCACGCCCGGCGAAACGCGGCTCCAGAGCTTCCCCGCAAGGCTTTCCCTCAACAGTTCCATCGCTACCGTCCTCTGTTTTTCCAGCGGTATAAGAGGGCGAGCGGATAGAACATGCGCGCCGAGAGAAGATCGATGACGATTTGCTTGTTCTTCCCGGCGTTGCGCGGATGCCCGTATTGCAGCGCGGCGTAGAATTCGGGTTCCCGGCAGAGCTTGCGCAGCTGTTCCCTCTTTTCGGAAAAGGAGGCTTTGTTTCCCGGCGCAAAGATGTTTGCCACACCGATCAGCAGACCGGCCCAGCAGGTATTGATTTCCCATCCGCCGACCGATTCAATATTGCACTCCTCCACAAGCTTCCGTTTGGCATCAAAGGAAGCCCGGAATGTACCGATGA
>DCTG01000201.1 GCA_002329245.1 Clostridiales bacterium UBA1446 | reverse complement strand
ACGTTTGTAAGGGACGAAATCGGTTTTTACCACTATCTCCTGCCCGTCTCCGGAAAGGCAATAATCGATAAAATCCTTCAACATCCCCTGCGGGCTGCCGTTGAGGTAAAAGAAGAGCGGCCTGGATATCGGATAGCGGCCGCTTATCACGTTGTCGATCGTCGGGGCTTCATAAGCAGACTTCGCGTCCCTGGCCACCAGGACCGCCTTTTGTTTGACGCAGACGTATCCCATTCCATAATAACCGATGGCTCCCGGGTTCTGGGCGATCTCGTCCGCTATCGCCTGCGAAGAAGACAATAACAGCGCCGAAGGAGCGAATTCCTCCGTCCCCTGCGGATTGCCCCGCCTGAGAACGTGCTCTTTGAAATAAACGTGGGTCCCGGAATTCACCTCGCGGGAGAGCAGCACGATCTTTTCGTCATTCCCTCCCAATTCTTTCCAGTTGCAGATCGCGCCGGTGAATATCCCGGCCAACTGTTCCATGGTCAGCTTTCCGACCGGGTTCTGCGGATTGACGACCACCGCCAGCCCGTCCAGGGCGACCTTTATCTCGTAAGGATGGATGCCTCTTTTCTCCGCCAGAGCGATCTCTTTTCCCTTTATTTCCCTTGAACTCATGGCGATCTCGCAGGTGCCGCTAATCAGACTGGAGAGCCCGGTGCCCGAGCCGCCGCCTGTCACGGCCAGGAACACTTCCGGTTTTATCTCCATGTATTTTTCGGCCCAGGACTGCGCCAGGTTGACCATAGTATCAGAGCCTTTTATCCGCACCGAATTATTCACGGCGGCCGATGAATGGGTAGAGAAACAGGCGAGAAAGAACAGAGACAATATCAGGCTTTTCATTATGACTCCCTTTTTGGACCGGCGGGAATGGCGATCCATAAACGCAGAAAAAACGTTAATCCGGTATTTTATGGAGAACAACCGATTTCTCTGCAATTATACATCAAGTTCCGGCAAGGCTCAATAAAAAGAAGAAGATTTTCCCGCGGCAGGCGGTTATGACGCCGGAGGTTTTCCGGGATGAGGTTGGTAAAAAACGGCGGCCGGTTTATCTACCGTATCAAGAGTTCCCATATCTTCCTTATTTCATCGCCGGCGGGACTGTTCCCGCTGTCGATTACGTTCCGACCTGCGGACAACGCTTCGACCACAGCCGGGTCGAAAGGTATTCTGCCGACGAACTGTATGCCTTTTCCACGGCAGAAATCCTCTATCTCAACGCTCATCTCCGGATTGAGGTCATATTTGTTTACCGCCAGTTTAACCGGAATGGCGAAATGAGCTGCCGTTTCAATGACGCGCCGGGCGTCATGCAGGCCGGAAAGCGAAGGTTCCGTGACGACAAGGGCGCAGTCTACTCCAGAGAGGGAAGCTATCACCGGGCATCCTATGCCGGGGGGGCCGTCGATCACGACATATTCCAGTTTCTCTTCTTCGGCGATCCGCTCGGCGGCCCGGCGTATCTGCGCAACAAGCCTGCCGGAATTCCCCTGCGCAACGCCAAGCCTGGCGTGCACGAAAGACCCGCGGCGGGTACCGGAAACGAACCATTCTCCGGATACGGTCTCCTCCATGCGTATCGCCCCATAAGGACAAAGACGGGCGCATAATCCGCACCCCTCGCAAAAAAAACGTTCCACACGAGGGCCGGATTTCACCGCTTTGAACCTGCAGACGGCAGAACATTTACCGCACTGCCGGCAGAGTCCGCGGTCNNATGCCGCTCTTTGATCTCCGGATGCAGCAAAAGATGCAGATCGGCGGCATCAACGTCGCAATCTACCATAACCTTGCTTCCCGGCAGCGCGGCGAAAGAGGCGGCGACCACCGTCTTGCCTGTGCCTCCCTTGCCGCTGACAACGGCTATCTTCCTCATATCTCTTCTTAAAACTCCTTTTTCAGGAATTCCGCGGCTTTCTCAACGCAGGATAAACAGGTGATCTTTTGCCCGGATCTTATTTCCCGGCAGGTCAACGCTCCTGAATGTCCGCGGAAAAAATCTTTACATTTCTGCGAGTTTCCACTGTCTCTAAGCGCAAGGATGTATAAAGCGGCATACAACGCACCGCAATACCCATGAGGGGCATTACCGCCCCCAAAACCGGCATGCGCCTCCACCGTCCCGGCCGGCAGGCCGAACAATTCGGCATAGGCCTTGATCACCGCCTGGGCGCAGTTATAACGGGTACCGCTTTTCCCCAGAAAATTGTTCCTTGCTTCCTCTATCATAAATGAAGCTCCTCTGAAAGCCCGGGATTTCAGCGGCTTGATCAACTGCCGCCTGATAGAGACTTGATACGCGAGAAAAGATCCCGAAACTGCCCGGCAAGCTCCGGGAACAGCGAAACTGCCGTTTCCCCGCGGGAATACGCCCCGGCTATCTCTTTACTGAAAGGTATGCGCATCAAGACCGGGATTTTCTCCCCGGCGCAATAATCGTCCACTTTCCCATCACCGATGCCGTCGCGGTTGACGGCGACCGCGAAAGGTATCTTCAATTCGCGCAGCATCCCGGCCGCCAGGACAAGATCGTTAAGCCCGAAAGGCGTGGGTTCAGTAACCAGCAGGCAGAAATCGCTGCCTTCCACCGCCGTGATTACCGGACAGGATGTGCCCGGGGGAGCGTCAATGATTACCGTTCTTGCCGAATCCGCGCGCTCTTTGACCTTTCTGATCAAAGGCGGAGACATGGCTTCCCCCACGTTCAGCCGCCCGTGGACAAACTCCATCCCGTCTTTAATCCCGCTCTCGACCACCCCGATCTCCCGACCGGTCTCTTTTATGGCTTTTTCCGGACAGAAAATACTACAGGCGCCGCAGCCGTGGCAAAGATGCGGGAATACGAGCACGCTGCCCCCGCCCGCGCCGGTTGCGCCCAATACCGCTACGGCGTTATACGCGCAGACCTCGCGGCACTTGCCGCAATAAGTGCATTTCGATTCATCTATTTCCGGAACAGGAACGAATATTGTGCTTTTGTCCGTGAAACACGGTTTCAGAAATATATGGGCGTTCGGTTCTTCCACGTCGCAATCGAGGAACTGCACATCACCGAGCGAAAGCGCTAGGTTGACCGCAATCGTGGTCTTACCGGTGCCGCCTTTACCGCTGGCGACCGAAATGATCATGACGCGCGGCCGTTTTTTTCGGCTATGAGCACGGTTTGATAAACGCTGGAAACCTTCCTGAGCGCAAATCCTTTATTTACAAGATAAGTTTCCGCCTCCGCCATTCCGGCTTTACCGGTCTCATGCACGTTGCCTTCCAGATTATGCATTTTCTCCATAACCTTAAACCCCTCAGACGTAAAATCGGCCAATATCAGCCTGCCTCCTGGCGACACCAGGCGGATAAGCTCTTCGATGACCAGATAAGGATTGGAAAGATGATGCAGGACGTTGACCGAAAAAACGGTATCGAACGAGCCGCCCGGAAAAGACGTGCGTTCACCGTTTTCTATTCTTAGGTCGGCCTGTTCCCGCAGCCCGAAATATTCCAGCAGCAGCCCGGCGAAACGCTGCTCTTGCGCCGATATGTCGAAGCTGACGAAGGAATGACCGGCCTTTGCCAGGGCGAGCGCGAAATGGCCCTTTCCCGTGCCCGCCTCTATGATCCTTCCCCGGACCGGAGCGGCTGCCGCGAGTATAAAGCCCCTTTCCTTTTCCACGTCATAGCCGAAACTTTTGTAAAGGGCCTGACGTTCCAGGTATCTACCGTAATTATCCGGAATTTCCCTATCCACAGGAGACTCTCCGATACGTATGCCGGTTGTTCTGCGCTTATATAACGCTCCCTCATCCATTTTTAACCTGCGTGCCGGACTTGAGAGCCGCGCCGGGCGCTTCCGCCGCTTTGTATTCGCCGTTCCTGTAACCTTCGATGGCCTCTTTGACCGTCCCGGAGATCCCGGTGAAAACGCTTATGCCGGCAGACGATAAAACCCGGTAGGCGTTGGGGCCGACGTTACCGGTGAGCACTGCCGTGACGCCTTTGGAAACTGCCAGCTGTCCGGCTTGTATGCCGGCGCCTCCCTGGAATTGAAGACCGGAATTCTCCTGCGCTTCGAATCCGCCGGTATCCGTATCGAAAAATATGAAATGGCGGCAGCGGCCGAACCGCGAATCGACCGGAGAATCCATAGTCTTTCCTTCAGAAGTAACGCATATCTTCATAATTTCACACCCTCTTCCTTAATGATGGCATCCGCCTGTTTCGTCGTGCCCTTTGCAGGCGTCGAGTCCACCCAACGCGTTGTTCATAAGATCATCCAGGGCTTTCTGCACATTCCCGGAATATCCGAAAACCTTGACCCCGGCCTGCGCCAGTTTCTGCTGAGCGGCAAACCCCATGCCGCCGGCGATTACATGGGTGACGCCGTGTTTCAATATCTCGTCAACCGCTACGCAACCTCCGCCGCCGTGGGATACGGTGTTGGGAACAGTGCGCAGATGAACGATCTTTTTCTTGTCCGGGTCTATATCCGCCAGAAGAAAAAAACCGGCCTGGGCGAAATGAGGGCAGACATCCCCGTGCACCCCTTTATCCTCCTCCAGAACGATCCCAATTCTCATAATGAAAAACTCCTTTCCTGTTTTATACCTCTACGGCGTCAAAAAGACGAGCGGACCGCTGCTTGAAGCCGCCAAGCGCCGAATAAAACTCCCCGGGTTAAAGCCACAGGAACGAACAAGTTTTATTCCGCTTTCTCTTGAGGGTACGCAAACCCTCCGAAGCCGCCTGCCCGCATCCGGCAGTGGCGCCCGCAGCCGTAATAAAACCTCCCGTATCCGGCTCCGCGTCCGCGGCCCCTTCCTCGGAATCCAGCCATAGCCTCTCCCGGGCCCTTCACATTGACCGCGCAATATCCCCTGCCGCCTCCCGTCATCGGTCCCTGTGCGGCAGGTCCTGTTCCGTCGAATCCCGGCATAACGCGCCTCCTTCCGCTGTTAAAAACACAAAATAGTTTTATTTGCCGCTGCATCTATCGCATAAACCGTAAAACTGAATAACATGGCCCGTGATCTTAAAATGATATTTCTCTTCCAGCCCTCTTTCCGTCTCTTTGAGAAGTTCGACCTCTTTATCTATGAAGTCGGTATATTCCACCACCCTGTTACATCCCGTGCAGACCAGATGATGGTGATGCCGCGCGCCCTGGGCCCCTTCGGCGAGCTCATAACGGGCCCGTCCGTCCCCGAAATCCAGCTTACAGATCATGCCGAGATCGGAAAGAAGCTCCAGTGTCCTGTAAACCGTGGTCAAGCCCACGTTTGGATAAGCGGTATGTATCTTCATATAGATATCCTCGGCGCTCATATGTCCTTTGGAACTGGAAAGTAGGCTGAGGATAGCCTCCCTGCCGGACGTAAGCCGGTAACCGCAACCGTGGAATCTTCCCCGCCACCACCCCTGTCCCCTGCAATGACCTCGCGGCATAACCGCCTCCTTATTGAAAATGGTTTCCATTACTAATTATGCCGCTTTTTAGAATTTTGTCAACTACTTTTAATA
>DCTG01000198.1 GCA_002329245.1 Clostridiales bacterium UBA1446 | reverse complement strand
CTGGACTTTTTCGACAAGCTGAGAACAGGCTTAGCCTGTTCTTTCTTTTTGTCTTCGCCGGTCAGAAAGCCGGTTCCGGCGCTTCGAACTGCGAAGCATAGAGCTGCGCGTAAAAGCCGCCTTTGGCAAGAAGCTGCTCATGGCTTCCCTGTTCCACAATATCGCCGCTATTCATGACAAGGATCAGGTCGGCGTTCCGGATGGTCGAAAGACGGTGCGCAATCACAAAGCTCGTGCGCCCTTTCATCAGATTGTCCATCGCCTTCTGGATCAGAATCTCGGTGCGGGTATCCACGCTGCTGGTCGCTTCATCCAAAATAAGAATCTGGGGGTCCGCCAAAATTGCCCTGGCGATGGTCAGAAGCTGCTTCTGCCCCTGCGAAACGTTATCCGACGATTCGTTAAGCACCATGCGATACCCGTCTGGAAACGTACGCACAAAATGGTCCACCTGCGCCGCAGCCGCGGCTTTTTCAACTTCCTCGTCCGTTGCGTCCAACCTTCCGTATCGGATATTGTCGGCGATCGTGCCGCCGAAGAGCCAGGTATCCTGCAGCACCATGCCGAAAAGGGAGCGAAGGTCCTGCCGCCGAAATGTCCGGATGTCGTGCCCGTCGATTGTGATGGATCCGCCGCTCACATCATAAAAGCGCATGAGCAGCTTTACGATTGTCGTCTTCCCGGCCCCGGTGGGACCGACGATAGCAATCTTCTGCCCCGGCCGGATACTCGCGCTGAAGTCGCGTATCACCGGCTTTTCCGGGTCATACCCGAACGATACCCGGTTAAAAACCACATGGCCTGCGACAGGGACGGCGTTTTCTTCGTTCGTCTTTGCATCGGGTCCCCTGACGGAAAGAGCGTTTTCCCCTTCTCCGGCCTCTTCCTCTTCTTCCAAAAACTCAAACACGCGTTCTGCGGCGGCGGCCGTCTGCTGCAGCACGTTGGAGATATTGGCAACCTGAGAGATGGGGTGCGTGAAGGAGCGGATATACTGGATAAAAGACTGAATGCCGCCGACCGTCATGGCGCCGTTTGCCGCGTAGTAGCCGCCCAATATGCAAATTGCGACGTAGGCAAGGTTCCCGATGAAACCCGTGACCGGCATCATGAGCCCGGAGAGAAAATTGGCTTTCCATGCGGACTTGTAAAGTCCCTCGTTATACCCCTCAAAGGTTTTTGCGGATTCCTCCTCGCCGCAGAACGCCTTTACCACAATATGGCCTGCGAGCATTTCCTCCACATGCCCGTTGACTTTTCCGATAAATTTCTGCTGGTTTTTAAAATGTTTCTGTGAGCGGCGCACGATTGCGATGACGGCGGACATGGAAACCGGAATGATGCACAGCGCCGCTATTGTCAGCTGCCAGCTGATGGAGAACATCATGATTGTAATTCCGGCAATGGAAGTAACGGAGGTGATAATCTGCGTCATGCTCTGGTTCATGGTCTGGGTGATGGTGTCCACGTCGTTCGTAATCCGGCTGAGGACCTCGCCGTGCGTCGTTTTGTCATAGTATTTCAGCGGCAGCCTGTGCATCTTTTCACTGATTTCATTTCGCATCCGAAACGTTATTTTCGCCGTAATCCCCGACATGACAAATCCCTGAAGATAGGAAAACAACGCGCTGATTCCGTAGAGCCCGAGCAGGATCAGGATAATCCCGCCGATTTTATTAAAATCCACGTCGCCGGTCCCCGCGATGCGGCTCAGGATTCCGGTGAGCAGCGTGTCGGTGGCCCGGCCCAAAAGCTTTGGCCCCAAGATTGTAAACACGGTGGAAACGACGGCAAGCAGCCACACGGCCAAGATGGCCGCTTTATACCTGCCCACATAGGCAAGAAGCTTTCCGATGCTCCCCTTAAAATCCTTCGCTCTCGCCCCGGGCAGCATGGCCATGGCGCGTCCGCCGCCCATCGGACCTCTTCCCGGCACGCCTTGCCGGATAGTCTCTTCCGTTTTTCTTGTTTCGCGGCTCATGCCAGTTCCTCCTGTGAAAGCTGCGAGGACGCAATTTCGAAATACTGGGGGCATTCTGCGAGCAGCTGCCTGTGCGTGCCGATTCCGACAATCCTGCCCTCGTCCAAAACGATGATCTGCTCCGCGTTCATGATTGTACTGACCCGCTGCGCCACAAGAAGAATCGTGCAGTTTTTCGCGCGGTCCCGCAGCGCGCGGCGGAGCGCAGCGTCCGTTTTGAAATCCAGCGCGGAAAATGTATCGTCGAGCACTATGATTTCGGGATTTTTCGCCAGCGCGCGGGCAATGGACAGCCGCTGCTTCTGACCGCCGGAAAGATTTGCCCCGCCCTGCGCGACCTCCGAATCAAATCCCTCCGGCTTTGTCCTGATAAACTCCATGGCCTGGGCAATTGCGGCCGCCTCGGCGATGTCCTCGTCGGAGGCGCCGTTTCCGCCGTACCGGAGATTGGAGGCAATGGTTCCGGACAGAAGCATTCCCTTTTGCGGGGCGTAGCCGATCCTGCCGCGCAGGGCCTTCTGCTCCACCTCCCGCACGTCTGCGCCACCGACCAGAACCTGACCCTCGCTTGCGTCAAAAAACCGCAGCACGAGATTGGCAATGGTCGATTTTCCGGATCCGGTCGGCCCGATGATGGCCGTAGTCTGCCCCGGCCTCGCGGTAAAGGTGATGTCCTTGAGCGTATCCCGTTCGGCGCCGGGATAGCGGAAGCAGACGTTGCGAAACTCCACGACTCCGCGTTTTCCCTCGTCAAACCCGCCGGGTTCTTTGGGATCCACAATGGAGTTTTCAGTTTCCAGCACCTCCGCCACGCGCGCGCCCGCGACCGCGGCACGGGGGATAAACAGGAACATCATGGAAATCATCAGAAACGACGTGATGATCTGCATCGCGTACTGCATAAACGCCATCATGTCGCCGACCTGCATGGCGGAGCTTGCAATCTGTCGCGCCCCTACCCAGACTACGAGAACGGTTACGCCGTTCATGATCAGGGTCATGGCGGGCATCATAAGGGACATCACGCGGGTTATAAAGAGCGAGGTCTTTGTAAAATCGGTGTTTGCCGATTGGAAGCGCGTTTTTTCATGCTCCTGCGTACCGAACGCCCGGATGACCATCATACCGCTCAGCGCTTCTCTGGAAACTAAGTTCAGCCGGTCGACCAGCTTTTGCATGACCTTGAATTTCGGCACAGCGACCGACAGCACAACGCAGATCAGGCCGATCAGCGCAAGGCAGGATAGAGCGATGATCCAGCTCATGGAGGGAGATTTCCGGACGGCCATAACTATGCCGCCGGCTGCCATGATCGGCGCGTAACAGACCATCCGGACTCCGAACATGAGCACCTGCTGAATCTGGGTAATGTCGTTTGTGCACCGTGTGATAAGAGAAGCGGCGGAAAACCTGTCTAACTCGGCTAAGGAGAAGCTTTCGATCTTCTTAAACACTTCCCTGCGCAGATTTCGTGCGACCCCGGCCGCAATCCGGGAGGAAAGCAGGCAGACAAGAACGGTCGCAATGCCGCCGAGCAGAGCGACGGCGAGCATCCAGGCTCCGGTGCGCACGATGTACCCGCTTTGCCGAGCGCCGATATCGACGCCCAATTCTCTGTAAAACGCCTTGGCCATCGCGATGCCGCTTTGTTGCAAGACCGTCCCATCGACTTGGACCGCATCTTCCCAAGCCGCGTCGATGCACGAGGGGGGAAGAGCGACGAACACGGGCAGCAGGTCGTAGAGCCATTCGAGGCCGGCAGCCCCGATATCCATGGAACCGCCAATATTCAAGGACTGCCCGGGCTGCTGCTCCATCTCCTGCAGCACATGCGCCATGGTCCAGGCGGCTGTTTCAAAAACCGCGTCTAACTCTAAGGACACCGCCTCGTCCACGCGCAGCTTTACGTAAAGCTGCGTTCCGGCCGCGGGATACAGCTTAGCGTATCCCGTCCCTCCGGCAGAATCGGCGGTGTCAGCCAACTTGTAGCTTTCTTCGACGAGCCGGCGGCCCTCGTCCGTCATAAACGTTCTCATCAGTTTCATTCCGTTTTGACTGATGGCGTCCGGCGCGGCATGCGGAATCCCGCTTTGCTGGATTCCGACGTTTACAATTTCAGACATGAGGTTCGGCAGATTCAGATCGCACATCGCCTGTCCGAAAAGCAGCGCAAGCGTGAGAAGAATCCACGCCAAAAAAGGTTTCAGAAATTTTGCAAGTTTAGTCAACCGTATCTTCTCCTTCGCTTTGCGCCCTGCGTTCCTCTTCGCCTCTGACTTCTTCCATGCTGTCGGTCATCCGGGCAAGCAGCCCGAGAAATTCCCTCGTCTTTTCCTCGCCAAAGCGCAGAATCACTTTTTCCAGCAGACGGTCGGTTTTTTCTCTCGACTCATCCAGTATCCCCCGTCCCTCGTCGGTAAGCGAAACCGTGATTTTGCGCCGGTCGCTCCTGTCGATCTCTCGGCGGACATAGCCCTTGTTTTCCAGCGCGTTGAGAAACTGTGAAATCGCGGGTTTCGTGAAAATGTTGTTGTGCAGGTCGGACACGTAGACGGAATGCGTGCAATCGGACGCCTTTTTGGCGATTCTCTGCAGGATGAACATCTCGCCCGGCTGGACGCCCGCTCCCGCATGAAAGCGCATAACCGCCTTCCGAAACCGAAGCATGGCGTTTCCAACCTGTTCTTTCAGCGCTGAGTCCATAACCGGCTCCCTCCAACAGACAAAATAGTTAAGTATTTAATAATATATTACTTAATTATTAAATGCGCAATACTTTTTGTCCGGCGTACCGGACCCTCCTCTGCTTCCCCCGGATCTTAATGGCAAAGATTTCGCGAGGCGATACGGGCTTTTAAATTGACAGACGTACGGGCAGGCAGTATAATTTTCCATGTGAAACAACACGGCGAAACGGGTTTATCCCTATCAAATTTCATAGAGGAGGGCGCAGCGTGTTAAATAAAGGCGAAGGTCAATACGGCAAATACATTGTTTCCGAGCTGCACGACCCGAATGCAGGCAGCCCGGAATTCCAGGCGATGTACAACAAATTTGCAAAACGGATCATTTGGATGGACAGCAACGTAGTGGACGGCGCTTTCCAAATGAATACCTCCTGGTATTACCGGCCGCCCGAGCGTGATCCCTACATGGACGAGCACGTCCACGATACGGACGAGATCATCGGCTTTTTCGGCAGCAACCCGGACGATCCCTATGATTTGGGCGGCCTCATCAAAGTCGACATCAACGGGGAAACGCATACGCTCACACGCAGTTCCATGATTTTTGTTCCCGCGGGGATGAAGCACATGCCGCTGCGCATCCTTCGGGTCGACCGCCCTATTTTCCACTTTTCCGTCGTCGTCGCCCCCGAATACGACGGCACAGGGTATAAATAAAAGCAAAGGACGGTGTTTGCCCTGGAACAATTCGCAATCAGCCCGCTCGTTGTTTTTTCCGTTGCTTTTGTCATACTTTTCGCGGCCGCAATCGTGTTTCTGCTGACCAATCAAAAGGTGAAGCAGTATATTCTCGATCTGTTTCCGCAAAAAACCGGACAAAAGAAGTCGTCTTTCGTCTTTCAGGTCATCATTTCCTTCGTTACCTTTCTCTTTGTGATCTTTGTGGTTATGCTTCTGATTAATATCAGGTAATAAAGCCATGCAGAAAGGCGCGCCGAAGTCGGCGCGCCTTGTTTTGTACGAAGAGCATGGAAAAGTCATATGGAAAACCTAAATTCTTTCAAATCCATCCTTGCTTCTTGAAATCCATCATCCATCGTTCCCTAGACAGCGGCCGTTTCAATTGGGGGTTTCTCCATCGAATGGCCGCTGCTCCTGTCAGAGAAGCTTTCCTATCATCAGACGGAGGTCAATTCCGTCCCTCCCTGCTGATTTTTCCTTGTTTTTCGCAGCACATACCTTTCAAACGCCTGCGCCCCCGTCGAAAGCGTCACTCCTCTTTTTTTCATCAGGTAAACTTCCCAGCGCAGATCCTGCTCCCGGAAGGGAATCGCGCGGACATCCGGCTGCTGCAGCGATTCGGCCACGGAAAGCACCGAAACGCCGACGCCCCTGTTCGAATTGACAAGTCTGTGAATTGCGATGACTTCCGCCGCGAGATAGAATATCGACGGCTCGAACCCTTCCCGTCTGCAGGCTTNNCATCACCATGATCGGCTGCGACCGGAGCATGCCGACGGTTGCCGATTCCTCCCTGGCCCAGGGATGGGTCTTATGAACGAGCAGACAGATTGGCTGCGAAAAAAGCAGGTGGGACACAAATTTTTTCTGATTGAGCGGCCACAGGCCAAAGGCAATCTCAACCGTTTCATTTTCAAGCGCCTGATCGCACATTACGTCGGTGCATTCATACACTTCGGGTTTGAACTGCGGGTATTCCTGCTGGAAAGAAAAAATCAAATCTCCCGCAATCTCGGGCATCGCGCCGAACGCACATCCGATTTTCACGGTTCCGCTCTTCGTGAGGTTTTGCTCGAAGTGTTCTTCGCAAAGATCGAAAAGCCGGAGAATTTCCGTCGCCTTCGGCAGCAAGTACTCTCCGTGTTCCGTGAGCGTAAGTCCTCTGGACGTCCGCTTGAACAGTTTGCAGTTGAGTTCCGATTCGAGGCGCAGGATCGCCATGCTGAGACCCTGCTGGGAAATAAAGAGCTTGTCGGCCGCCATGGAAAAACTTCTGCATTTGCAGATTTCAACAAAGTATCGCATTTGCTTGATGTCCATTCGATGCACCTGCCCTTTGCCTTCTTCTGCCTGAGTTATAATCCTTTTACTATCATATCAATTTTGTCGTATGAAAGACAAGCGAAAAATTGCATATCCGTCGAATCCCGTCTATTTCGGTGCTTTTAGGCCGCTGGTTTCCGCAGGCTTCCTTTCCGGCTTCCCGGC
>DCTG01000154.1 GCA_002329245.1 Clostridiales bacterium UBA1446 | reverse complement strand
GTGGTGCCGGAAATCGCCTCCCGCAAGCATTTGGAAGCCGTCGTCCCGCTTGCGGAGGAGGCCCTGCGCCGGGCAAACCTGTCCCGGAAGGAAATCGACGCGGTAGCCGTAACCTACGCACCGGGCCTAATCGGGGCGCTTCTAGTCGGCGTCAATTTCGCCAAAGCCGCAGCATTTTCATTGGGCGTTCCCATCATACCCGTCCATCATATCCGCGGGCATGTCGCCGCCAATTATATCGCCTTTCCGGAGCTTGTACCTCCCTTTCTCTGTCTCATGGTTTCCGGCGGCAACACGCTGCTGTTAGACGTCCGGGACTATACCGAAATCGAGGTGCTCGGCGGCACAAGAGACGACGCGGCAGGCGAATGCTTCGACAAGGTAGCCCGTGTCCTCGGTCTCGGGTATCCCGGCGGCAAACAGTTGGACACGCTGTCACAAGGCGGCGACGACGCCTCCTATCCTCTGCCCCGCCCTAAGGTGGACGGCGCCCCCTTCGACATGTCCTTTTCCGGCCTGAAGACCGCAGTCATCAATCTCATCCACAATATGGCGCAAAAAGGGGAAACGCCAAACCTGCCCGGGCTCTGCGCGTCCTTTGCCGGTGCCGTGAGCGATATGTTGGTACCCCGCGCCATGGAGGCTCTCTCCCTTCTCGGCTATGACACCTTGGTAGCAGCCGGGGGTGTCGCCGCGAATTCGCGCATCCGCGCAGACCTCACGGCTGCGGCACGCAGCAGGTCCGCGAAGCTGTATCTTCCGCCTCTGTCCCTTTGCGGGGATAACGCGGCAATGATCGGCGCGCAGGGTTACTTCGAGTATAAAGCCGGACGGAGGGGGGACATGTCCTTAAACGCCCTTGCCGTACGGGACGTTTCCCTGGGATAGAGGCTCTGCGCGTTCTTCTCCGGTCTCCGGTAGCAAGCCCCTTCCGAATAAACTGACCCGCTTTTTGCCGCTTGAAACAAGCGGCAAAAATTTTATGTAAATGTTTTTTGAGGTGTTCGAGCAATGCAACTCAAACGCAGGGCATGGTATTTTCTGTTATTTTTCGCCCCATCTATTGGGGCGCAAGGCATAAGGCTATGTGTAAAACTCGGTGGAAAATGTGGATAACTATTTGTAAATGATTTCTGCCGCAGATTTATGTCAATCTGTATCGCTCCCCGTATCGGGAAGCAAGGTGAGCCAGCTTCGGGATTCCTAAGCAGATTGCTTTTAACTTTCCATCTTCATCAATAAGGATGCCTTATTATTTTTTAATTGTACGAGAACTATAATTCCCTTATTATGGCATCTATTCCTTATGCTTCTTTTTCTATACGGAGTGTATTTTGAACGATCCCCGATTTCCGGGGCGGCTTCCCGATTTACAGCAGGATAAACGTGACGCCGTTGTTGTGCCGTTCGAGATCGCGGTCCCGGCGCAGTTCGCCGCAGACGGAAAACGCGTTTCGCGTGGATTCGTCGAAGATGGAGAATTGTTCTCCCGTGATAAATCCCTGAATCTGCCCCCTGCGTTTGAGACCCTCCAGATAACGCCTCACCTCTATGCGTATCCTTCCCCCCGCGCCGGTGGAACCGTACCCGTGTATGATCTTCAGCACCTTGACCTGCATCGATTTGCTGTGATGCAATTCAAAGGTCAGGCGCCGGATAGCTTCATCCGCAGTGGGCTTCCCCAGTTCCAGATTAATTTCACGAAATGCGTCCATATCAGACCTCCCGGCATAGGTTTAAAAAATACGCAAACAAGGGGGCGGCGTCCACCGTGTCGGGCCTTCGCTTCCAGAAGCACATGCGTTCCGGGTGCCACTGCACCCCTAGAACAGGATATTTCGAATGGATCATTCCCTCAATCAGTCCGTCCTCCGACCACTGCAGGTCGATAAGTCCGGCGCCCAAACGGTCAATTGCCTGATGGTGCGCGCTGTTCACGGCGCACCTTGAACCGTACAGGCGCGCGAAGAGACTGCCGGGGGCATTGGAAACGGAATGGATCTGGTCTTCTCCGTTTTTCCGGGCATGCATGTCAGCAGTCCCGATATGCTGGATCAAAGACCCGCCGAGCGATACGTTCAGCACCTGATGGCCGCGGCAGATGCCGAAGACCGGCTTCCCCGCCGACAGGAATACGGATATCAGTTCCATCTCGGCTAAATCCCGCTTGCGGTCGATGTCACGGGAGCCTTTGTTGCGCTCTCCGTAAAAAGCCGGATCCACATCTCCTCCGCCCGACAGAACCAAGGCGTCGTATTTGCTTTCGTAGGCGGGGCAGTACCCCTGGCTCACACGCGCCCCGGCATTGAGCAGGGCGCTGACATAATTCGGGTGCTCACCGGGCGCCTGTGATACAAGGACGTGGGGCATCATGACGGCTCCTCCTCCTGCCTTCACCGTATCACGAGTTCTAACGCAGTATATAGGCTATTATAGAGGAAAAGAACCTACATCACAAGAATCTAATTGTGACGAAATGGAATTGACAAAACGCTCGGGATGCGGTATCTTTATCTCTGCGCAGCGCTTCAAAGCCGCGCCCGGAAAACTCTGATCCGGTTCGGGTTTTTTAAGCGAACCAGGTGATTGTCCGGCAAATACGGAAGCGTATCGAAGTGGTCATAACGGGCCTGACTCGAAATCCACTCGGTC
>DCTG01000030.1 GCA_002329245.1 Clostridiales bacterium UBA1446 | reverse complement strand
CTACCGCGCCACCGACCAGTGGTTCTGCTCGGTGGACGCAATCAAGGAGCAGGCGGTAAAGGCAAGCGAAGGCGTGCGCTGGATTCCGGACTGGGGAAAAGAACGGATGACCGCCATGATCCGGGAGCGTTCCGACTGGTGCATTTCCCGGCAGCGCAACTGGGGACTTCCGATTCCCGTCTTCTATTGCGGAGACTGCGGAAAACCCGTCTGCACGCCGGAGACCATCGCGTCGGTTTCCGCGGTGTTTGAGAAACAGGGATCGAACGCCTGGTATGACTGGGACGCTGAAAAGCTGCTGCCGGAGAACTTTTCCTGTCCGCATTGCGGCGGAACGACCTTTACCAAGGAAAAGGATACGTTAGACGGCTGGTTTGACTCGGGGTCAACGCATATCGCCTCATTGGAACGGAACAATCCCAAGGATTGGCCGTCCACCATGTATTTGGAGGGCGCGGATCAGTTCCGGGGATGGTTCCAGTCCTCCCTGCTCACNNCCGGCCCCCTATCAAATCGTTCTGACGCACGGATGGACCGTGGACGGCGAAGGGAAAGCCATGCACAAATCCTTGGGCAACACGATCGCCCCGGAGGAGATTGTAAACAAGTACGGAGCGGATCTGCTGCGCTTGTGGGCCGCCTCGTCGGATTACCGCGCGGACGTGCGCGTTTCCGACAATATCTTCAAGCAGCTGTCCGATATCTACCTGAAAATCCGAAACACGGCGCGCTACATGCTGGGGAATTTGGAGGGCTATGACCCGAATGCTCCGGTTGAATTTGCCGACATGCCGGAACTGGACCGGTGGGCGCTATCCCGCCTGCGCCAGCTGATCGAGCGGGTGCTTGCCTCATACGAAGCCTACGAATTTCATACGATCACCCATGCGATCCACAATTTCTGCGTCAGCGATATGTCGCAGTTTTATCTCGATATCATCAAGGACCGCCTTTACTGCGAAGGAAAAGACAGCCTCCTGCGCCGCAGCGCGCAGACCGCGATGCACCTGATCTTGGACGCCTTAGTGCGGATGCTGGCGCCGATTCTTGCCTTTACGGCGGATGAAATCTGGCAATGCATGGCGCACAGAACCGGTGAGAATACGGAAAACGTGATGTTCAACGATATGCCCGCGCCGCACGCGGCGTGGACGCTCGACAAGGAAACCTCACTCAAATGGGACAGGCTGCTTGCCCTCCGGCTGGATGTGAATAAGGCGCTGGAGCTGGCCCGCGCCGAAAAAGGAATCGGAAAAGCCTTGGACGCCGAAGTGACGCTCTATGTTTCTCCGCAGGCGGAAGCCTCGTTTGCCGCCCTGCGGGACCTGAATCTTGCGGAGCTCTTCCTTGTGTCCGGCGTAAAGGTCGTATCCGGCGCGGGAGAGGGGTTTGCGGGAGAAAACTTCCCGGGCGTTTCCGTTTTGGTCGAGCCCTCGCGGCATGAAAAATGCGTGCGCTGCTGGACGCATTCGCCGGATGTGGGAAAAGATGAGGAACATCCTGCGCTTTGTTCCCGCTGCGCGGCGGTTGTCCGCGCGATGTAAGCATCTGACCGGTTTTTTGGCGGGCGGTATGCAAGGGAAATCCCGTTCGCCCGCCTCGATGCTTTCTGCGACAAGCTCCCGCCGGCATTCCTGCCGGCGGGAGCTTTTAGATGATCAAAACAGAGAGGGAGAATGAAACCATAGGGGGGAATCCATGGATACGTATTACAAGCTGCTTTCCTTCTTTTTTCTCTATGCGTTTTTGGGCTGGTGCGCCGAGGTAGTCTATGCCACCATCCTGGAAAGGAAGTTTGTCAACCGCGGTTTTCTAAGCGGCCCGGTCTGTCCGATCTACGGGTTCGGCGTGCTGTTTGTGCTCCTTCTGCTCAAACCGCTCAGCCATCATATACTCCTTTTGTTTCTCGGATCCGTTTTGCTGACCTCCGCCCTCGAATTTTTAACGGGCTTTGTTCTGGAAAAGGTGTTTAACGATAAATGGTGGGACTACTCCCATCGCCGGTTTCAGATTTTGGGGTATGTCTGTCTGGAGTTTTCACTCCTGTGGGGCGCGGCCTGCGTCTTGGTTGTCCGCCTGATTCACCCGGTTTTGGATGCGCTTGTTTCCCGGTTTCCTTCGGTGCTTGGAAAGATGCTTCCTTTTGCGTTTCTTGCCGTTTTTTTGGCCGACGCGGCGATTACCGTCTCCTCCATGCTGAAGCTGAAGCGGAACCTGCGCCTGCTGCGGGAGATCAGCCGGGAGCTGAAATCGTTTTCGGATGAGTTTGGGGAAAAGCTTTCCGAAGGGGTGCTGAGCGCAATGGAATTCGCGGAGGAGGAAAAAAAGCGCGCGGAAGCGGCAAAGGAAAAATATCTGGAACTGAAAACCCGCTATCAAAACCTGCTCTGCGCGTGCAAACCGGGACACCGGCGCCTGCTTTGCGCCTTTCCGTGTCTGCAAAGGGGAATTAACCGCGAGGCGGTGGAAAAGCTGCGCCTGATGTGGGAGATGAAAAGGAGATTGAGAAAGACGGAGACGGCGCCTGTGGTCCGGGCCGGAGAAGGGGGGCCGGATGGCGGGGACCGGATGGACTAAAGTCCCGATAAAGCGCTTTTTGGCAATCGCGGGTCAATAGAGGGAGTCGATGATGGCAATCACATCGCGCACGCAATGCTCGTCGCAGGAGCCCACAACGCGCGCGCCGGTCTGCTTTACCTCGGTGACCGCGTTGGAGGGGCAAAATCCGATGCGGGCGGCTTCCAACATGGGAATGTCGTTTTGATTATCCCCGATGCAGTAAAGATGCTCCGGCCGGACGCCGATATGCCGGGCCAGCCGCAAAACGGCGCCGCCCTTGGTGTTTCCCTTCGCGGTCAGCTCCAGCAGATAGCGGTTGGAAAATATCGCTTCGTAATGCTCGTTCCAGTGAGAGCGCACATATTCCTGCACCCGCTGCAAAACGGGGTAGTCCGCCTCGAAAATCAGCTTGATCCAGGGCTGCGGGATTTCGGAAAGCGGCCGCTCGATATACTGGCAGTTCACCTTCCGCATGTGGTTTTCCGTGATGATATTGGGGCGGAATACATAGGCGTCCTCCCCAAAATAGGTTTCGAAGGCGAGCGAAGGAAAAAGAGAGGCGAGCGTTTCGCAGTCCGTCACGACCCGGTCGGGAAGAAAGCTTTCCTCAAGGACGCGGTTTGCCGCGAAATCGAAGATGGCTGCGCCGTTGGACAAAACAACGGGCGCGTTGATCGGGAACATCGTTACCTTGGATTCGAAGGTGCGCCAGGAGCGGCCTGTGGCAACGGTGAAATATCCTCCGTTTCGGATCAGGTGCTCGATGGCTAAGCGGTTTTCCTCCGAAACCCGCAGGTCGCTGCCGCACAGGGTGTCGTCGTAATCCGAAACCAGCAGCACGCCCTTGAATTTTCCCAAGAAAAACACCGCCCTTCAAGAAAAACAGAAGGCGAGGGGATCAGTTCAGATCCTCCCGTCGCAGATAGCGGCCCAGCGGCTTTGCCAGCAGGGCGCAAACGAATACCGCCAAAATGGTATTCGGCAGCATATAGGTGCCGTTGTACACGAGGGAATAGAGCCACGGAGAAGTAAAGGTCATCCGGAAAAACTCCGTCGGGGCGATAATACGGTAAATCGTGATTCCGCTGATAAAATGGACGATAAACCGGGAAAGGCAGGCGGCAACGGCGCCCCAAATTACCCCGGAAGTCCGGCCGCGGAAGAGCCCGGCCAAACCGACGGCGGCATAGGCCACGGAGTAGTCGAGCAGGATGGACGTCCAGGTGAGGGCGAAGCCGTTTCCGAGTATATATTCGAGAAACCCGAACAGAAAGCCGGCGCAGACGCCCCAGCCCGCGCCCCAGCGCAGGGCATAAATCAGAAGCGGAACCATGACAAGGTCTACGGAACCGCCCTGATACCAAAGCCGGAGCTCGGCATAGCTGAGCATCAGGGAGAGGGCAATCAGGACGGCTCCCTCGGTCAGGACGCGCACGGAAATTCGGGACATTTTTCTTCCTCCTTTTTTGATGGGTGCGCAGCAGTCTGCGCGTTTCCATCCTCCGCGGGGTCTGGCGGCAATGCGGCAAGGAGGAATACGAATATATTCTACTCTCCCTACGCCGGCATTATCCGGATCAGGTGAAAGGGTTTAGAAGCCGCGCCTAGGCTTCGTTCTCAGCCGGAATTGCATCCAGCACCCCCGATACCGATATATGGCCGTTAAAAACGGCGTTTTGTCCTGCGGCAATAAAAAGAAAGCATGGCTTCCAAGGCTAAGCCGCATGGTCCGTGCGTAGTATAATCGATCCGCCGGGAAAAGTCAAATTGTGCCGGAACGCCGCGCGTTTACCGGCCGCCCTCGCTTTTCCGGCGCAGCTTTTCCAAGAGCGCCTCAAAATCGGGCGGACGCGGACAGGCGAGGGAAATCGGCTGCCCGGTGCGCGGATGGATAAAATGAAGCGCGGCTGCGTGAAGACATTGCCCGGTGAGACCGGGCACGGGTTTGGGGTCTCCGTAAACGGTATCGCCGATGAGCGGGTGCCCGGTTTTTGCCATATGAACGCGAATCTGATGCGTGCGCCCGGTTTCAAGCCTGCACTGAACAAGGGAGCAGCCGGGATACCGCTCAAGAACCGTCCAGTGGGTCACCGCCGGACGGCCGTTTTTTAAGCCGGCCGCCATTTTCTTTCTCTCCGTCGGATGCCGGCCAATGGGCAGATCGATTGTGCCGGTATCTTCCCGGAAGGTTCCCCGGACCAGCGCTTCGTATATCCGGCCCAAGGTGTGCTTTTTCAGCTGGGACGCCAGGCTGCGGTGGGCTTCGTCGTTTTTTGCGGCCAAGATCAGGCCGCTGGTATCCCGGTCGATCCGGTGCACAATGCCCGGGCGGAGTTTGCCGCCGATTCCCGAAAGGCTGTCCCCGCAATGCGCAAGCAGTGCGTTGACCAATGTGCCGTCCGGATGGCCGGGCGCGGGATGCACCACCAATCCCGCCGGCTTGTTTACCACAATCACGTCTTCATCCTCATAGACGACGTCAAGCGGAATCTCCTGCGCAACCGCCTCTGCGGGAGCGATATCCGGCAGGGTAACGGTGAAGGCTTCGCCCGCGGATACCCGGTAATTTTTCCGGACGGGCTTTCCCCGCAGCAAATTNNCGCCTCCAGCAGGCGCTGGGCGGCGTTTCGGGAAAGGCCGA
This sequence comes from Clostridiales bacterium UBA1446, assembly GCA_002329245.1. GTDB lineage: Bacteria > Bacillota > Clostridia > Oscillospirales > Oscillospiraceae > UBA1446. The sequence goes on along the minus strand of DCTG01000030.1, from coordinate 2,583 downwards.
TGCCGGCGGAGGCTAAAAAACTGTCAATGCGAACTCCGTCTGCGCCTGCTTCCAAGATAACGGTTTCCATAGCGGTCGTTCCTCCCGCCCTCGTACTTGTCGTAATACCGGATGATATAGATGCAAAAAAGAATCCCGCCGATTACGATGCTCATATCGGCGATATTGAATACGGGAAAATTGATGAAGGTGGTCTGCAGCATGTCGACCACATATCCCAGCCGGACCCGGTCGATCAGGTTGCCGAGCGAACCGCCTAAAATAATGCAGAGGGACCACCGGCCCAACGGATGCGTGACAAAGGGCCGAAGAAGGGCGACGAGGATGGCCGCGCAGGAGAGTGCGGAAATTGCGGCCAAAACCCAGGTGTGCTCCTGAAGAATCGACCAGGCCGCGCCGGTATTCTGCACGTGTGTAAGCGCCATAAAATCGGGCAGAAAAGGGACTTGTTCCAGCGGAGAAATGTAAAGTACGGTCAGATATTTAACCGCTTGGTCCGCGGCGACAAGCAGAAGGGAAAACAAGAAACACCACAGCATAAAAAGAAAATCCTCCAAATTTTTATGGGGCGGCAGTAAAACCGCAATTATCATACCATTGCGCCGGGAAAGCTGCAACAGAAAACAAAAGAAAAGGCGCGCCGCGGGAAGACCCGGCGGCGCGCGGAAGGAGGATTTCAGACGTAAGGATTCCCGACGCTTCAAAAGCCATGGCTATTTTTGCGGCGTTTCGGGCGGGGGATTTTTGGGCAGGCGCAGACGGCGGATTTTTCTGTTGATCACGACGGCCGCAACGATCACGACGGCGGCAAAGAGGAGAAGTCCCACGAGATTGCGCACGAGGAAGAGGAGCAGGTTTTCAAAACCGGCCTGCGTGCGCTTGAGTCCGTTGGTAAAGGCCTTTGACAGCCTCTCGCCGAAGGTGATGGGAGCCGTTTCCTCATCGGAAAGCCGGTAGACTTCGGTCAGCTGGAGGGAGATGCTGGAATATTCCACGCGGGAATCGAAGCTGCGCAGGGTGCCGGTCAGCTGGTCGATCTGGTAGGCGGTTTCGCTGATGGCGTTTTCCAGAGAAATGATGTCCTCCATCTTGTCGGCCTTTTCCAACAGCGCAAGCAGGCGGTCGTATTTGGTTTTTTGCGTCTCAAGACGGATTTGCGTGTCGTAATACTGTTCCGAAACGTCTTGCGCGGACTTGTTGATGTAGATCAGGTGGCTGATTTCGCCCGCTTTCTCGCAGAAGGTTTCAAACTCCTTGGCCGGAATCCGGATGGAATAATAGGCGTTGCGGTAATCGCCGCTGTAATTGGAGATCTCGCTGCGTTCAAAGTAGCCGCCAAGCTGCTCGGTCAGCGTTTTGAGGCCCGCGGCAGCCCGGTCGAACTCGGTGGTTTCAAGCGAGAGATTTGCGGTGTGAATGAGCTTGGTGCCGTCGGAAGGCGCGTTTGCCGTCGGCCGCGATACGACGCCGGATTCCGCCGCGGCCATATCCGCAGTCTTGTAGGAATAGCCGAAACCGGTCCCGCCGTCCGCCTGCGCCTGAGGCGCCGCGGAAGGAGCCTGGGCCGCCCCCGCGGCGGTATCTTCGCGTACGGCCGTGTTTTTTGGCGCCGCGCCGCAGGCGGTAAGAAGGCCAAGCAGCAGCAAAAGAGCGCTTGCAAGGCAGATTACCCTTTTGCTTCCGGTATGTTTCATGAACATCCCTCCTTGTTAAAGTACCTCTTTGACGGGAAGGCGCCGTGTTTTGTTCCGCGGTGGAAAAAGAGGCCCGGGAGGAAACGAAGGGTTTAATTTCGCAGGCTGTTCAGCGGCGCCGGAATCCGGCCGCCGCGGTGGATAAAAGCCTCGCTGGATTCCCTGTGAACGGGCATGACCGGGGCGCTTCCCAAAAGGCCGCCCAACTCCACCACGTCGCCCACCGTTTTGCCGGGCGCGGGGATGAGACGAACCGCCGTCGTCTTTGCGTTGATTACGCCGATGGCCGCCTCGTCGGCTATGATGGCCGCGATTGTTTCGGCGGAGGTGTCGCCCGGAACGGCGATCATGTCAAGGCCGACCGAACACACGCAGGTCATCGCTTCCAATTTGTCGATGGTCAGAACGCCGCCGGAGGCCGCGGCGATCATGCCCTCGTCTTCGGATACGGGAATAAAGGCGCCGGAAAGCCCTCCGACATTGCCGGACGCCATGACGCCCCCCTTTTTCACCGCGTCGNNCGTCGTTGAGAAGGGCAAGCGCGGCGGTTGTTCCGTGCGTTCCGCAGACCTCGAGCCCCAATTCTTCCAAAATTCTTGCCACGCTGTCGCCGACGGCCGGCGTCGGGGCAAGGGAAAGGTCCACGATGCCAAAGGGAACCTGCAGGCGGCGGCTGGCTTCCCGCCCCACAAGCTGACCCATCCGGGTAATCCGGAAGGCGGTTTTCTTGATGGTTTCGGCCGCCTCGTCAAACGGAGCCCCCTTCATGGACTTCAGGGCGCTGTGTACGGCCCCCGGACCGGAGACGCCGACGTTGATTGCGCATTCCGGTTCGCCCGGACCGTGGAAAGCTCCGGCCATAAAGGGATTGTCCTCCACGGCGTTGGCG
>DCTG01000061.1:4172-12310 GCA_002329245.1 Clostridiales bacterium UBA1446 | reverse complement strand
TTCCAGCCATTGCAGCACGAGTCCTAGAATATAAATATTATAGCAGGGAGGCGTATTGTGCATGGAGTCTCCCTTGATCTGGACGGCGTAGTCCAGCATGGTCGGGGTGCCGGGAAGGGCGGCTCCGGCAAGGTCCTCCCGGATGATGACGACGGTGAGGCCCGCAGGCGCTAAGTTCTTCTGGGCTCCCGCATAAATCAGACCGTATTTCGATACGTCTATGGTCCTGGAAAAGATGTTGGAAGACATGTCGCAAACCAGCGGAACCTTTCCGGTTTCCGGGATATAGTTCCACTCGGTGCCGTAAACGGTGTTGTTGGCGCAATAGTGGACGTACGCGGCGTCAGGATCTAACTTCAGCTGTTCCTGGGAGAGAATGTAGGTGTGATTCCGGTCGGCCGAACTTCCGGCAATCGAAACGGTTCCGAATTTTTTCGCTTCCTCGGCGGCTTTTTGGGAAAACTGGCCGGTTACGATGTAATCCGCCCGCCCGGTATCGGACATCAGGTTCAGCGGAACCATGGAAAACTGCGTGGTGGCGCCGCCCTGCAGGAAAAGAATCCGATAGTGATCCGGGATGGAGGCTAACTTGCGAAAGCGTATTTGCGTGTCCTCGAAAATCTGCAGAAACATTTTACTTCGGTGGCTCATCTCCATGACGGACATGCCGGTCCCGCGGTAATTGGTGATTTCCGCCCCGGCCTGTTTCAAGACCTCGAGAGGGAGTACGGCAGGTCCGGCTGCAAAGTTGAATACACGATTGTCGTCCATGGAAAGAAACCTCTTTTCTGGCCTGCGGCAGGCTTNNCCGGCCGCCGACAGGATAATAGAAAATTATAGTTGAGAAACTTCCCGCTGTCAATCGTAGTCCCGACAAATCAAATCCTTCATGAAAAATCGAAAAAAAGCGATAAAGATTTCCAAAAGAAAATAAAAAAATTTGTTAACTTTTTAACATTGTTATGATACAATAAAAAGACATCCGAAAAGGCGGAATAGCCCATCTGTTGGGCGAAATTGAAATAAAGGAGTACGGACTATGCTGCTTTCCGAAGTAAAACAAATCCTTCAGGCACAAGTTCTTTGCGGAGAGGAATGGCTGGACCGGGAGATCAGCACGGCATGCGGCAGCGATTTTATGAGCGACGTTTTGGCGTACACCCACACAGGCGGGGGGCTGCTGCTGACCGGACTGGTAAACCCGCAGGTGGTCCGGACCGCGGATATGACGGACATGAAGTGCGTCGTTTTCGTGCGGGGAAAGGTGCCGGGAGAAAGCATTCTCCGCCTGGCGCGTGAGCGGGAGATCGTGATTATGACAACACCGGAGCGCATGTATACTTCCTGCGGCAAGCTTTACCGGAACGGCTTGATTGGAGAGCAATAAAGCTTGGAAAAACTTACTCTTACGTATCATGTGGATGGCTCTTCCTTCAGCACGGCCGGCGAAGCCTCTTCCAGTCTGAAGATGGCCTTGAAGAAACTTGGCCTTCCGCCGGAGGTAATTCGCAGAGCTGCGATCTGTGCCTATGAAGGCGAAATGAATATGGTCATTCACGCCCGGGGTGGCATACTTACCGCTGAGATCAGTATGAATGAGATTGTAATACGCATGGAGGACAAGGGGCCAGGCGTAGCGGATATTGAAAAGGCAATGCAGGAGGGCTATTCCACTGCAGATGAAACGGTGCGTAACCTTGGGTTCGGAGCCGGAATGGGCCTTCCCAATATGAAGCGATATTCCGATGAAATGCACATCGATACCGTGCTTGGAGAAGGAACTACGGTAACGGTACGGATCAATATCTGAGGGATCGGATATTTTGCGCGGCTGAGGAATTGAGTCCCTTTTTCAGACATAACATCCAGGCGGGGAGAGAGACATGCGACATTCGGTCATATTGGACAAAGAAAAATGTTTGGGGTGCACCACCTGTATTAAACAGTGTCCCACAGGGGCAATCCGGGTGCGCCGCGGGAAAGCGATTATTCTGCCCAACCGGTGCATCGACTGCGGGCAGTGCATTCGCGTATGCCCTCATAAGGCCAAGCGCGCCATCTGCGACGAACTTGACGCACTGGAACGGTTTCGTTACACGGTTGCGCTTGTTCCCTCGTCCCTCTATACGCAGTTTCAGAATATGAAAGATATCGGCCAGGTTCTTGACGGACTGTTGAATATCGGATTTGACGACGTGTTTGAAGTTGCGCGGGCTTCTGAGATGATTTCCGCGTATGACAGAAAGCACGGGGCGTCGGAGCGAGCATCCTCTCCCCTACCGCAGATTTCCTCGTTTTGTCCGGCTGTGGTGCGGCTCATTCGCATGCGCTTCCCAAAACTGATTCCCCATATCATTCCGCATGTGGCGCCGGAGGAGCTCGCGGCAATCCTTGCCCGGCGCGAGGCTGTCGAAAAAACGGGGTATCAGCCGGAAGAGATCGGCATCTTTGTGGTTTCCCCCTGCCCGGCCAGAAGGACTGTCGTCTACGAGCCGGAGGGACTGAGCTGCCGGGTGATTGACGGGGCGTTCTCCATGAACGATATTTATCGCAGACTGCTCTCCGCCATGGAGAAGCCCCGGGAGAAGAGGACGCAAAGCACGGTAAGCATTATGGGCGCGGGCTGGGCGATTGCGGGCGGAGAGAGCGCCGCCCGGCTGACGGGAAATTATGTGGCGGCCGACGGGATTGACAATGTCATTACCATGCTGGAGGCCATTGAGGACGGAAGGCTTTCGGACGTGGAATTTGTGGAGCTGACCGCCTGTACGGAGGGCTGCGTCGGAGGCTGCCTTGTTGTGGAAAATCCCTTTGTGGCGAGAATGCGGATGAAGCAGCTGATGAAAGCCCTGCCGGTTTCGCGGGGAGAATGCCGTCTTGCCCCGGAGGACGAGAGTCTTCTCCGCTGGGATAAGACGCCGGAGTACATCCCCGTACTGGAATTGGACAGCGACCGGGGTCTCGCGATGGAGAAAATGATGCAAATTGAAAAGATGGCGGCGGACCTGCCGGGTTTGGACTGCGGCTCCTGCGGTGCGCCCTCCTGTCACGCCTTGGCGGAGGATATCGTGCGGGGAATCGCAACGGAAGAGGATTGTATTTTCAAGGTGCGGGAACGCATGTTATATATGTCGGGGACGGGAGATGCCGACGATTACCTCCCTCCTCCCTTTAGAAAAGAGCAGTGAGGCGATCCGGCTATGAAAAAGGCGCTTGAGACAACGGTCCGTGAAATAGCCGATCGCCTCGGCCTGGAACAGGTGTGCTGCCCCGAGCCAGACGCCGTGGTGAAAGGCGTCTATATCGGAGATCTCCTCAGCTGGGTCATGGGACGCGCAAAAGCCGGAGATGCCTGGCTGACCATTATGTCAAATCAAAACGTAGCCGCAGTGGCCGTTCTGGCGGAGCTTAGCTGCGTCATTTTCGGCGAGGGGGTCCGCCCCTCCGACGAACTGCTTGCGGCGGCACGAGAGCGGAATATTAACCTGCTTTGTTCCGGCTTAAGTATCTACGAACTGGCATGGAAACTGCATTTTTACATTACAGGGATGGAAACGGCCCAAGGAAGGAGCAGAAATGAAGCTATTCTATGATTTTCATATTCATTCCTGCTTGTCGCCTTGCGGAGCGGCGGATATGACGCCGGCCAACATTGCAAATATGGCGGCGCTCATGGGATTGGACGTAATTGCGGTAGCTGATCATAACAGTACCGGAAACTGCGGGGCGGTGCTCTCCGCCGCAAAAAGGGCCGGTATTCTCGCGCTGCCCGCGCTGGAGCTGTGCACGCAGGAAGAGGTCCATGTCCTTTGCCTGTTCCCGAATCTTCGCTCCGCGGAGGAATTCGGTGAGAAGGTGAAGAAGAAGCTTCCACCGGTCAGGAATAATTCCGCCGCTTTCGGGCGGCAGGTTTACATGGATGACGGTGACCGGGAATTAGGGGAAGAAGCGAAGCTGCTTGCGAACGCGACTGGAATTGAACTATACGATGTTGCGGAACTCATGCGCAAAGCGGGAGGAATTGCGCTTCCCGCTCATATCGGTCGGTATTCTTTCTCTCTGCTGTCCAATCTCGGGTTCTGGGACGATGAAATGGGATTCAAAGGAGTGGAAATGACCCGGGACAGCATGCCGGGTCTGGCCGCGGGAAAACCGGAAATCCTGTCGCTTCCCTGCCTTGTAAATTCAGACGCGCATGATTTGGGAAGCATTCAGGGACGGGAGTGTTTTATTGAAGCGGAAGAGCGGTCGTCGGAAGCGGTTTTTGCTGCGCTTCAAAAACTGTTCGGGACCTGATGGGATCCCCTTGTACCGGCAAGCCGGACGAATTCCGATTTTGTTGAAATTTTGGAAAAGAGACTGCAAAACTAGGGAAAAGAGGATACAAGTATGCCGAACTGCATGACAAAAGTGCCATATCGAGGCACGAGGGAACAGGAAGAAAAGCTCAGGGAGGTTATCGCTTTTTATAAGGGGAAACCCGGGGCAACCATGCCGGTTCTCCAGCAGGCACAGGAGATCTTCGGGTACCTGCCCGAGGAAGTGCAGATTATGATTGCGGAAGGACTGGATATTCCACTCTCCGAAGTATATGGCGTGGCTACCTTTTACGCGCAGTTTTCCCTCAATCCGAAAGGGAAATATCAGGTCAGCGTCTGCCTTGGAACAGCCTGCTATGTCAAAGGCGCCGCCGACGTATTGGATGCGATTAAAGAGAAGTTGGGCTGCCAGACGGGTTCCATTACGCCGGACGGCAAATTCTCGCTTGACGCTACGCGCTGTGTCGGCGCATGCGGACTGGCTCCGGTTATGATGATAAACGGGGACGTATACGGCCGCCTGACACCGGATCTTGTCGGAGAGATAATAGACAGATATGGTTAATATAAGATTCGGGCTTCTTATGCCGAAATACCCGCAGGAGGAAGAAACGTTTCTTGAAAGAACTGTCGCTTCATATTCTGGATATTGCGCAGAACTCCATAGCTGCGGGCGCTGGGACAATACGAATATCCTGTCTCGAGCGGGGGAATTCTCTGACGCTGACGGTCGAGGATGACGGACCGGGAATGGAACCCGATTTATTGGCGCGGGCATCCGATCCGTTTACCACCACCCGTAAAACCCGGCCGGTGGGGCTGGGGCTTCCTTTTCTGCGTCTTTCCGCGGAACTGACGGGAGGAAGCTTTGGGATAGAAAGCGCCCCGGGAAAGGGGACAACGGTGACCGCACAATATAATATGAATCATATCGATGCCCTGCCGTTAGGGGATCTGGCAGCTTCGGTGGCGGTATTGATCCAGGGGGCTCCCGGACTGGAAATCATTTGGACGCACAGAAAAGACGATAAGGGTTATACATTAGACACGGGAGCGCTTCGGGCTGAGTTGGGGGAGGTACCCTTAGATGCGCCGGAGGTGGTAGACTGGATCCGGGCGTTTGTTTCAGAGCAGGAAGCGGCGCTTACATCATCAATCAAGGAGGGCGAAGGCGATGAAAAGCCTGGAGGAACTGAAGGAAATACGGGATCGGGTACAAACCGAGATGAGCCTGCGTAAGGATTTGAGCAACAAGACCCGCGTGGTGGTAGGGATGGCGACGTGCGGCATCGCAGCCGGAGCCCGCCCGGTGCTGACCGCGATTATAGAAGAAATTGCGCGCCGGGGCCTGAAAGATGTGGTCGTGACGCAGACCGGCTGCATCGGTGTTTGCCGCTTGGAGCCCATTGTGGAGGTTTTAGCGCCCGGCGAAGAGAAAGTTACTTATGTCAAAATGTCGCCGGAAAAGGTGCCTCTCATGGTAAGCGAGCACTTGGTCAATCACCGTGTGGTGGAGGCCTATACCATAGGCGCTGCGGAATAGGGAGTGAATGGTATGAGCGGAAATTTTGTGCGCGCGCATATTTTAGTCTGCGCCGGAACCGGGTGCAGCTCGTCAAACAGCGAACAAATCATCAGCGCATTTGAAAAGGAGCTTATAAAGCAGGGGATGGAACGAGAGGCGAGGGTGGTCAAAACGGGCTGCTTCGGGCTCTGTGCGATGGGTCCGATCGTTCTGGTCTATCCGGAAGGCGCTTTCTATACCCATGTCAAGGTTTCGGACGTGGAGGAGATTGTATCTTCCCATATCGTCAAGGGCAAGATTGTAAAGCGTCTGCTGCACCGGGAAGGGGGCAGCACGGAGATGGCAAGTTCTCTTTCCGACACGCGCTTTTATAAAAAACAGCTTCGCATTGCGCTTCGCAACTGCGGAGTCATCAACCCGGAAAATATCGAGGAATATATCGCTTGTGACGGGTATCTGGCGTTAGGACGAGCCCTGAAGGAACAAAAACCGGAGGAGATTATCCAGATTATCCAGAGTTCGGGACTCCGCGGACGAGGCGGAGCCGGTTTTCCCACCGGTATGAAGTGGATGTTTACCGCGCGCGCCAAATCGGAAGACGGTCTCAAATACGTATGCTGCAACGCGGATGAGGGCGACCCGGGCGCATTTATGGACCGCAGTATTTTGGAAGGCGATCCGCACAGCGTCATCGAGGCGATGATCATAGCCGGCTACGCCGTGGGCGCCCATCAGGGCTACATCTATGTGCGCGCGGAATATCCAATCGCGGTCAATCGCCTTCAAATTGCCATCAACCAGGCAAGAGAATATGGATTTTTGGGGAAAAATATCTTTGGATCTGGTTTTGATTTTGACCTCGAAATCCGGCTTGGTGCCGGCGCTTTTGTGTGCGGCGAGGAGACTGCCCTGATGATATCAATCGAGGGCAAGCGCGGAGAACCGCGTTCGCGGCCTCCATTCCCCGCGGAAAAAGGTCTTTTCGGAAAACCCACGCTTCTCAACAACGTGGAGACATACGCCAACATTCCCTGGATTTTAAATCACGGCGCGGATAAATTCGCCGCAATTGGGACGGAACGGTCCAAGGGGACAAAGGTATTTGCCTTAGGCGGAAAAATTTCCAACACGGGGCTTGTGGAGGTGCCGATGGGCACGACGCTGCGCGAAATCGTGGAGGAAATCGGCGGCGGCTGTCCGAACGGGAAGCGTTTCAAGGCGGCCCAGACCGGCGGTCCGTCCGGCGGCTGTATTCCGGCATCCCTGATCGATACCCAGATAGACTATGACAGCTTAGCCGCTATCGGCTCCATGATGGGTTCCGGCGGCCTCATCGTTATGGATGAGGATAACTGTATGGTCGATATCGCCAAGTTCTTTTTGGAATTCATTATCGACGAGTCTTGCGGCAAATGTTCCCCCTGCCGGATCGGAACCCGCCGGATGTATGAAATGTTGGATAAGATCACAAAAGGCAACGCGACGCTCAAAGACTTGGATGCGCTGGAAGAACTCTGCATGCACGTGAAAAACAGCTCTCTTTGCGCGTTGGGACAGACCGCGCCAAACCCGGTGCTTTCCACGCTCCGGTATTTCCGAGACGAATATGAGGCGCATGTGGTAGAAAAACGCTGCCCCGCCGGCGTATGCAAAGACCTGCTTTCCTACGAGATCGACCCGGTCAAATGCAGGGGCTGTACCGCCTGTTTGCGCAAATGCCCGGCCGGAGCGATTTCCGGTACGGTAAAAAACCCCCATGTTATAGACGCGAAAAAGTGCATCAAATGCGGCGCCTGTATGGAAAGCTGCAAGTTCGGCGCGATTTCCAGAAAGTGAGGTGACGGAAAATGATTTCACTGATGATTAACGGTATACCCGTGGAAGCACCGGAAGGCTCCACGATTCTTGAAGCCGCCAGAATGGCGGGCATCCGCATTCCCTCTCTGTGTTATCTGAAGGGAATTAACGAAATCGGCGCCTGCCGGATCTGTGTGGTGGAAGTAAAGGGCGTGCGCAGCCTCGTCGCCTCCTGTGTGTATCCGGTCAGCGAGGGAATGGAAGTGCGGACCAATACGGAAGCCGTCTTAAACTCCAGACGGATGACGCTGGAGCTGATTCTTTCCAACCACCGGATGGATTGTCTTACCTGCATACGGAACGGGAAATGCGAGCTGCAGCAGCTTGCAGCCGATTTGGGCATCAACACCGTGCGCTACGGATATGGAAACGAGGCGCTTCGGTCGCAGGAGATCGAGGATTCCACGCTTCACCTTGTGCGGGACAACTCCAAGTGC
>DCTG01000061.1:3804-4162 GCA_002329245.1 Clostridiales bacterium UBA1446 | reverse complement strand
CTGTGTTTCCTGCGGCCAGTGCATTGTTGCCTGCCCCACGGGCGCCCTTTCCGAACGGGACGATACCGCGAAGGTTTGGGCGGCGCTGAGCGACCCTTCCAAGCATGTGGTGGTCGGACCCGCGCCTTCGGTGCGCGCGACGCTCGGCGAGTGCTTCGGCATGCCGATCGGCACCAATGTGGAGGGAAAGATGGTAACCGCGCTGCGCAGGCTGGGCTTCGACAAGGTATTCGACGTCGATACCGCCGCGGATTTCACCGTTGTGGAAGAGGGGACGGAGTTTTTGGACCGTCTGCAGCATCAAGGGCGGCTTCCCCTGATTACCTCCTGTTCTCCCGGATGGATTCGTTTCTGCGAA
>DCTG01000061.1:3506-3730 GCA_002329245.1 Clostridiales bacterium UBA1446 | reverse complement strand
CCTGTACGGCCAAAAAATTTGAAGTGGCCCGGGCGGAGCAGAAAATAAACGGCATACCGCCCGTGGACGTGGCGCTGACCACGCGCGAGCTGGGCCGGATGATCACGCTGTCGGGCATGCACTTCCAGGGTCTGCCGGAAGGGGAGTTTGATCCGCTGCTTGGCGTATCCACCGGAGCCGCAGCGATCTTCGGCGTAACAGGCGGCGTGATGGAGGCCGCCCTG
>DCTG01000061.1:0-3423 GCA_002329245.1 Clostridiales bacterium UBA1446 | reverse complement strand
ATGGCCTGCCCCGGCGGATGCATCAACGGCGGCGGTCAGCCTCTGCAGTTCTCCGACGTGCGCAGCTTCACCGATCTGAAATCCTTGCGCGCCGCGGCTCTTTACAGCCAGGATGCAGGCATGAAACTGCGCAAAAGCCATGAAAACCCGGTCGTGCAGGAAGTGTACGAAACGTATTTAGGAGAGCCTGGAGGGCATAAGGCACACGAATTGCTGCATACTCACTATATCGCAAGGGATAAATACCGCCTGGGATGCTAAGGCGACACAAAAACCGGGGGTGCGATTCAAAATGTCTGAATCGCACCCCCGGTTTTTCATGATAAGCAAACGGTTCATCCGAAAGACGGCGTGGATACATTCCGTATAGATTCCGCATAAGAATACGAAATAGATTCAAGCGGTGCGCGGGAAGATTACTTCCCTACGCAGAAGCGCTCGAAGATGCGCCCGACGACGTCTTCCTGCAGCGTCCTGCCTGTCAGCTGACCTAAGGCGGCAAGCGCCGCCTCGATATCGGAGAGGGCGGCGTCCGGGGTGATGCCGTCGCGTATGCCGTCCGCCGCGGCGCGAAGACTCTCCCGCGCGCGTGCAACCGCTTCCGCCTGCCTTACATTTGTGAGGATCTCACCGGCGGGAGGCGGCGTGTTTCCGTCCAATATTCGGGCAATTTCTGCGGATAGCGTCGAGATGCCGGCGCTGTCCAACGCGCTTACGACGCAAACGTTGGAAAAGCGTGCCCGAACAAAATCGAGGTCAAGAACAAGCGGCAGGTCCGATTTGTTGACGACGGCAATCGAACGGGGAACCGCAACCGCTTCCTCCATAACAATGTGATCTTCCGTTCTGAGCGGCTCCGATCCGTCCAACACGACGAGGGCGAGCTCCGCCTCACGCAGGGCGGCCCGGGTGCGCTCCACGCCAAGCTGCTCGATGGTGTCTTTGGTTTCCCGCAGTCCGGCGGTGTCGATGAGGCGCAAAAGCACCCCGTCTAAAACGGCTTTTTCCTCGATGGTATCCCGGGTGGTGCCGGGGATGGACGAAGTGATTGCGCGGTCGTATCCCAATAGGGCGTTGAGCAGGGAAGATTTTCCCGCGTTGGGGCGCCCCACAATGGCGGTTTTTATCCCCTCGGTGAGAAGTCTGCCGCGATCAAAGCTTTGTTCCAATGTTTGAAGGGCTTGGATATCCGCCTCCAAGGCGGGAAGGCAGCTCTCCGGGAGAAAGGGGTCTATTTCTTCGTCCGGATAGTCTACCACGGCGTGGAAGTGCGCGATGAGGTCCAACAGCCGGCTGTAAATCCCGGTGATTTTACGGCTGGCTGCCCCACCAAGCTGGGCGGCAGCGTTTCGCGCGGCGGCTGCGGACTCGGCGTCAATCAGGTCCGCCACCGCCTCCGCCTGGATCAGGTCCATGCGTCCATTTAAAAACGCGCGTTTGGTAAATTCCCCGGGTAATGCCTGCCGCACTCTTTGGCGAAACAGTGCAAGCAGCCCTTCAGCGAGCACGGCGGGACTTCCATGACAGTGCAGCTCCGCGGTGTCTTCCCCCGTATAGGTGTTCGGCGCGCGTGCGGCCACCGCAAGAATGCGGTCAATCGGTAAGCCGTCCCGGTCAAGCAAGGTGCCGTATACCATCTTCCGGTCTTCCGATTCGGAAAAGGGTTTTCCGTTTTCCGGGCGGAAAACAGCGGAAACGGCGGTTACGGCATCCGGACCGCTTACGCGAATGATGCCAATGGCGCTGCGCCCCGGAGCCGTGGCAATGGCGGCTATTGTTTCAGTCCGCATAGGGATACTCCCCTTCCATGGATTAGTATGGAGGCTAAAGAAGATGCTCCAGCAGGATCTTTACTCCAATCCCGATCAGAACCAACCCGCCCAAAACGGCGGCGCGCGTCCGGAACAAAGTGCCTAAACGGCAGCCGGCCAGCCCGCCGATCACGGAAAGACTGAATGCGACAATGCCGATGACAGCAGCGGAGAACCAGATGTTGACTTCCATAAACGCCATACTGATTCCGACGGCAAGAGCGTCTATGCTTGTTGCCACGGCAAGAAGGGAAAGCCGCACAGGCGTCAGCGGGGCCGACATCTGCGCAGACCGGTGCGGGGCGGGCAGCAGGGCTTCCCGGATCATCCGCACTCCGATCAGGGCGAGCAGACCGAAAGCGATATAGTGGCCATAGGCTTCGATATAAGTGCTGACGCTTCGGCCCAAATACCATCCGATCAGAGGCATGAAAAACTGATAGGCTCCGAAGTAGAGCCCCATGGTAACGGCGTGCTTTGCGCGGAATCCTTTGACCGAGATGCCGCTGCAGACCGAAACCGCGAACGCATCCAAAGCTAAGCTGAAGGCAATCAGTAAAACAGCTCCCAAACGATCCAGCCTCCCCTGCTTTCAGCTAAAGGAAAAACGTTACAACGGCGGTGATGATGAGGCAGCTCAGAAGATATCCCGCGACACCGGGGGAGAGAAGAAAAACGCGGATGAGAAGGCCGGTTGGAAGGGGAATCGCACCGGGGAGGAGCGATATCTCCCGGATATGCAGGACTAGCAGCAGAAATCCCCCGAAGATGGAGGCAAGGATGAAGGCGCTGGCAATCCATTCTCCCTGCCCGCCCGGAAGTTGGGTAAGCGCCGGGATAAGAAACAGCCCAGTCAGATTGATCAGGATATGGTAGAGCGAGCAGTAAAGGATCGTTCCGGTTCTGAGTCTGATAAAGGCGAACAAAGCCCCTAGCACAAAGGCATAAAATACTTGGTACAGGTTGGCGTGGAAAAGGGCGAAAATCAGGCCGGAGGCAAATAGGCAAAGCCCCTCGCCATATGAGCGAAGCGGCCGGATTAAGAGGTATCGGAACAGATATTCCTCAACGATTGGGCCAAGGATGCCGCCGAACAAGATGCCCGGCAGCAGCATATCCGCGCCGATCAGGTACTCCACAGGATTCACAATCGGGCCGCCCTTTACACGGCTGACCAACACGATCAGAATCTGCGAGAGCATGTTGGTGGAATAGAGCGCACCCAAGGCGATGAGTAGAAAAAAAAGAAACCGTTTCCCGCCAAGACGGGCGCGCGAAGGAGCGGGCGCCGCGGGCAGGCGCCGGAGCATCAGATAGCAAAGCGGCGCGGCCAGCGCATACATGCCGAAAAACTGCAGCAGCCAGTTGTACCAGGGGGATGCGGAAAAGAAGGGGACAAAACGTTCGAAGAATGTATCGAGAAGAGAAACGCCGACCTGATAAGCCAACAGGGCGAATAGAAAGGTCAGCCCGACCCGGTTGAAAATGCTTCGCGCGGTTATCTGCGGCGATACGCTTTCCGCGTCCCTTACCTTCATTTTTGTCAGCATGAATCGCGCTCCCTTGCCATGCGTATAGGGGGTCTCCGGACGCCGCGGCTATTAAATCGGAA
>DCTG01000132.1 GCA_002329245.1 Clostridiales bacterium UBA1446 | reverse complement strand
TGACCCTGACGGCCCTCCAGCACGGCGTTAGCCATGGTGGCGGAAATCAGACGGATGGCACGGATAGCGTCATCGTTGCCGGGAATCGGATAATCGGCTTCGTCCGGATCGCAGTTCGTATCAACGATAGCAACGATCGGTATATGCAGCGCCCTGGCTTCAAGCACAGCAATGTGCTCTTTGCGCGGATCAACGATAAAGAGCATATCCGGCAGCTTCTTCATATCCTTTATGCCGCCTAGGTTTTTTTCAAGCTTCTCCTGCATGGCTTTGAGCTTGATGACTTCTTTTTTGGGAAGCAGGTCAAACGTTCCGTCTTCCTGCATCTTCCGCAGCTGCATCAGGCGATCGACGCGTCCGCGCATGGTTTTGAAGTTGGTCAGCATGCCGCCGAGCCAGCGGGCGTTGACATAGAACATGCCCACGCGTTCCGCCTCTTCGCGGATCGCTTCCTGCGCCTGCTTCTTGGTTCCGACAAAGAGAAGGCTTTGGCCGTTCTCCGCGATGGTGCGGATGAAGTTATAGGCCTCTTCGAGCTTCTTGACGGTCTTCTGCAAGTCAATGATATAAATGCCGTTGCGCTCCGTATAAATGTAGGTTGCCATTTTGGGATTCCAGCGCCGGGTCTGATGTCCGAAGTGAACGCCTGCTTCGAGTAATTGCTTCATGGATACGACTGCCATAGATTGACCTCCTGAATTTTAGTTGTTACCGCCACCCTGTTCATCCCGGCCGCAAACCCGTTCGGGCACCTGCGGCAAGTCGCGGGGTGTGTGGAATGCCAAAGTATCTTAGCACAATTTACCCCAAGATGCAAGCATTTTTTCTCCGGACGCTTCAGAAGGCCGCCTTTGGAGCCGTTCACCGCAGGACCGCAATGCCTTCCCATGAGATTCCTGCTCACGACATAAATCGTATTTGTATTTTTTCCGGTAATTTGATAAGATACGCATGAAAAACGATTCAAAGGAAGGATACGAACACAATGGAAAATTACCTTGGGAAAGGAATCGGAAAACTCGGCTTCGGCCTCATGCGCCTTCCCATGAACGGAAATGAAATCGACCTTGAACAGGTGAAAGCGATGGTGGACCTTTTTCTTTCGCAAGGGTTCACCTATTTCGACACCGCATATGTCTATCAGGACGGCGCCTCTGAAATAGCCGTGCGGGAAGCCCTCGTCCGCCGCTATCCCCGTGAAAGCTTTCAACTGGCCGACAAACTCCCGCTCTGGGACGTCAAATCGGCCAATCAGCTTCCCGAACTGTTTGAGACCTCGCGGAAACGGGCCGGCGTAGAGTATTTCGACTATTACCTTCTTCACAATTTATCCGACGACCGGATTGAGCTGGCCGAGCGGATCGGGGCCTGGGACTTCCTGCGCGGCCTGAAAGAACGGGGATTGGTCCGGCACATCGGGTTTTCTTCGCACGATACCGCCCAGAACTTGGACAAGATCCTCTCTCGCCATCCCGAGACGGAATTCGTGCAGCTGCAGATTAACTACGGAGACTGGGAAAACAAGATTATTCAGTCGAAACGCTGCTACGAAGCTGCCATGAAACATAAAAAGCCCGTAATCGTTATGGAGCCGGTCAAAGGCGGCATCCTTGCCTCTCTTCCGCCTCAGGCAGAGGAAATCCTGAAGGAGGCGCTGCCGAACATGTCCCCCGCTTCCTGGGNNCCGGCCTGATTACGGTCTTAAGCGGCATGTCGTCCCTGGACCAGATGCGCGACAACGTCGGCTTTATGAAATCGTTTCAGCCGCTTGGGGAATCGGAACGCAAGACGCTTGCCCAGGTCTCGCGGATTTTAAGCCGCGCAAACGTAATCCCCTGCACCAACTGCAAATATTGCAAGAGCGCCTGCCCGAAAAGTATCAGCATCCCGGACCTTCTGCGGCTGTACAACGACCATGTCATATACGGGACGACGCAGATGCTTCGGCGGTCATACCGCTTTTACGTCGGCAAGGACAGCCGCGCGTCCGACTGCCTGCACTGCGGCGCGTGTGAATCACGCTGCCCGCAGCGGATCAAAATTTCCGACCAGATGACCCGGATTGCGGAACTATTCGAGCCCTGAAACATTTTATTACATCCTCTTTTTTCGACGAAAATTCCCTTTCCTTCCATGCTATAGTATGGAATCATCCCCCGGCTCAGAGCGCTGGATGATCTGCAGCCGGGGAAAACCATTGCAAAGGGGTATTGGCGTTGAACGGAGAGCAGCTTTCTCACGCGTTCCGAATCACCTTTCTGCCGCTGATTGAAGATGCGCTTGCAACCGGCATACCGTTACCGGAAATCATATATACTTTGGAGCAAACCGCAAAGCGGGCGGAAGCCCGGACCAGGGGGCCGGTGCAAGAGGAGCAGCATGACAGCCCAAGAGAGGAATCATAAAACGGCGCGGAGGCCATACCCTCTGCGCCGTTTCCTTATGTCCTGATTTCGCTCCCGCTCATGCGTTAGGGGACAAACCCGCTCCCCGGTCCTCGCTTCTTCCCTCCGCGGAAGAGGACGCAATCGCTGCCGACCGGAATTTAACCCGGGAGGCGCGGATTTCCTCGCCTGCCTGTATAATTGCCTCCTCTGTCCGTTTCAGAATATCTTCGCAATATTCGCTGGCCACACGACGCAATTCCTTAGCGCGTTCTTCCGCGCTGCGAATGATTTCCTGGCTTTTCTGCTTTGCGATTGCCATCGTATGGTCCTCGGATAGCATTCTCTTGGCCTGTTCTTCCGCCTGCTGCCGGAGAAGCTCGGCCTCCCGCTTGGCGCCGGCCACATATTCCGCTTTGGCTGCAATCAGCTTTTTCGCTTCGCTCAGTTCCACTGGCAGCTGTGCTTTGATTTCATCCATCAAGTCAAGAACTTTATCGCGGTCAAGGATGCATTTGTCGGCCCCCAGCGGCAGGCTTCGCGCTTCCTCAACCATCTCGTAGAGCATTTCAATCAGTTCTTCCACCCGGTTTGCCACAGCTACCTACCTCCCGCTTCCCATTTCATCTTGACATCCTCGATTATCTCCCTGGGCACCCAGTCTGAAAGGTCAACACCGTATCTACCCAGTTCGCGCACCGCACTGGAGCTTAAATACGTATATTTCTCGCTTGCCGGCAAAAACAGGGTCTCTAAGTTCGGGTTCAGCCTCCGATTGATCAGCGCCATCTGAAACTCTTTTTCAAAATCCGAAGCGGCGCGCAGTCCTTTGACCAGCGTACAGGCACCGCGACGCTTCGCGTATTCCGCCAGAAGCTCATTGGATAAATCCGCTTCCACGTTGGAAAACCGGGCCGTGACCTTTACAACCATGTCCTTCCGCTCCTGAGGCGTAAAGAGACAGTTTTTGCCGGAGTTGTTCATTACGCAGACAATGACGCGGTCGAAAATACGGGACGCCCTCCGAATGATGTTGAGATGCCCTAAAGTAATAGGGTCAAAACTGCCCGGATAAATCGCAATATTCATTCTGTCCTCCGAAAAGCAATTCCACCGCCGGCACTATTGTTCGCTTCGCGCCGGTACAGCGTCAGCTTGATTGCGCCGTAACGGTATTCCTTCAGCTTCGTGTAAGGAGCCTCAAACTCCGGAAGAACTTCCTCCACCCTGCTTTCGCATATCATTATACCATTTTCTGATAAGATGTCAAATGCTGTCGCTTTGGAAACCGCCTTGCCAAGCAGCCCGCTTCCGTAGGGCGGATCCAAAAAAACAAGGTCGAATTTTCCGCAGTCCCCGGCAAGAAAAGCGAGTGCGTCGCCCTGCACAACGCGCGCCTTTTCGGCAAGCCCGCAGTGTTCCAGATTCTCCCGGATGAGGCGCACTGCGGCGGTTCGGTTGTCGACAAAGACCGCGAAGGCCGCACCCCGGCTCAGCGCTTCGATGCCAAGCTGGCCGGTTCCCCCAAACAGGTCGAGTACGCGCCTGCCTTCAATGTGAAACTGGATAATATTGAAAATCGATTCCTTGACCCTGTCCGTCGTAGGGCGCGTTTCCGTACCCTGCAGTTCCTTGAGCCGCCGCCCGCGCGCCGTTCCCGTGATGACTCTCATAGGAATCACACTGCCTTTCCCGATTGAAATCCGTCCGTTCAGTTTTCCCGGTCTTCCGGATGAAAATGCAAATAGACCGCAAGCGCGATATCCCGGGGCAAAACCGATTGAAGCTCCTGCAAATCCGCCCCGCGGATGGCCTTGATGCTTTTAAACCGCTTCAGGAGCGCCGCTTTCCTTTTTTCTCCCACGCCGGGAATCGCGTCCAACTCCGAACGCGTCGTGCTCTTCCCGCGGCGTTGGCGGTGATACTCCACGGCAAAGCGATGCGTTTCTTCCTGAATTCGTCCGATCAGGGCGAAAATGGCCGGGTTCCCCTGGATTCCGATTTCCCGCCCCTCGCGCGTCACAAGAGCACGAGTCCGGTGCCTGTCGTCCTTTACCATTCCAAAGACGGGGATATGAACCGCCGCCTGTTCCAATACTTTCCCAGCCACGCCCGCGTGAGCCGCGCCCCCGTCGATCAGGATCNNCGAGTCCCCGCCGTTTTGCATCCGGCGGACACGCCGCGTCAGGACCTCTTCCATCGCCCCATAATCATCCTGTCCCGCAAGCGTTTTGATCCGAAAACGCCTGTAATCGCGCCGCAGCGGCTTTGCGTCCCGGAAGACCGCCATGGAAGCGACCATCTCTTCCCCCGCGGTATGGGAAATATCGAAGGCCTCAATCCGCATCGGGGGCCGCTCCAAATCCAACATCTTCTGCAAGGTAAGCAGAAGGCGGCTTGTCCTCTCCTCGCCGGTAGTGGCGCGCTCCGCCTCCTCCGAAGCGTTTTGCTGCGCCAGGAGTACGAGCGCGCGCTTTCTTCCCCGTTCCGGGACGAGAAGGTTCACCTTTCGCCCCGCCTTATCCTGAAGCATCCGCTCAATCAGTCCGGCGTCTTCCATCCGGAACGGCAGGAGAACTTCCTTCGGAAAACGGCTGCGGCCGAGATAATACAGGC
>DCTG01000087.1 GCA_002329245.1 Clostridiales bacterium UBA1446 | reverse complement strand
GCGTTTACAGCCCCGTCCTGCGAACGCTCGCTGTTAAAAGACTTCCGCGCGGAGGACGAAGAAGGAGTTCTCCGGCTCATGCTCCTTCACGGGGAAGTCGGATCCGCCGGAGGGCCGTATAATTCCCTGACCGAGGAAGAAATCTCGGAAAGCGGGCTTCATTATCTGGCGCTCGGCCATGTGCATGGGTTCAGCGGGATTCGACAGTCCGGAACGACTTTCTGGGCCTGGCCCGGCTGTCCGGAAGGCCGCGGCTTTGACGAAACGGGAACGAGGGGCGTCCTTGCGGGAACCGTCGGCGCAGACGGCGTACAGTTTGAGTTTCTTCCTCTCTGCCGACGCCGGTATGAAATCCGCACCGTCGACGTCTCCGATTCCCAGACCCCCTCGGAGGCATTGGAAAAGGTTTTGCCGGACCTCTGCGACCGCGACATCTACAGGATCGTGTTAACGGGAGAGTCCGGAGCGGAGGGTGTGGACTTGGAGCCGCTTCTTCCCCTCCTCAAGGGACGGGTCTATCATGCGCAGCTGCGCGACTCCACCACGGTTCGCAAAGACATTTGGGCCCGCGCCGGGGAAGATACCCTGACGGGCCTGTTCCTGAAAAAAATGCGAATCCGGTACGACGCCGCCTCCGGAGAGGACGCGCGCGCCGCCGTCGAGCTCGCGGTCCGCTTCGGGCTCGCCGCCCTGGAAAACAGGGAGGATCCGGCTTTTCTTAAATGATACTGTATTATCTCACAGGAGGAATCCCGGCATGATCATTCAAAAATTGACCGCCTCGTTCGGGATGCTTCAGAACAAGAGCCTTGTCCTTGCGCCGGGACTCAACATCATAGAAGCCCCCAATGAATCCGGAAAATCCACCTGGGCCGCCTTTCTGCGCGTCATGCTGTACGGGATCGACAGTTCCGACCGGGACAAGCGGGGCTATCTTGCGGACAAGAACCGCTATTCCCCCTGGAGCGGGGCGCCGATGGAAGGGACGATGGTTTTGGAGGCTGGAGGCAAAACGCTTATTATAGAGCGCAGCACGGCCCGAGCCAACGCGCCGATGGCCCGCTTTTCGGCTAAGGACGCCCAAACCGGGGAAGTCCTCCCCGAGCTGACCGGCGAAACGGCCGGCTATCTCCTGACCGGGGTGGAGGAGGAGGTTTTCGTTCGCAGCGCCTTTATCCGGCAGGCGGGACTGACCGTCGATCAAAGCCCGGCTTTGGAGCGCAGGATTGCCGCCCTTGTCTCCTCCGGAGAGGAGGAGACCTCCTATTCCGAGGCGGAATCCCGTCTGCGCGCCTGGCAGAACCGCAGAAGACACAACAAATCGGGGCTTCTTCCCCAACTGGAGACGGAACGCCGCAGCCTTGAGGAGATGCTAGAGCGCATCCGCGGCGCCAACCGCAGGATAGCGGACGCCCGCGCGGAATTGGAGAGGCTTTCTCTCCGGCGGACCGAACTGGAACGGGAACTGAATTTGCACCGGCAGCGGTCGCAGAGCGAAAAAAATGCCCGTCTGCTTGCCGTCCAAAAAGAATTGGAAGCGACCGAAGCCCTTCAGGCGGAGCTGCAGGGCGAACTCAACCGCTATGGACCCGCTCCCGGACGCGATACCCTGCGCGCTCTGCAAGGCGAATTATCCCGCCTTCAGGCTCTGCGCCTCAGCATCCGGCAGGCGGAAGAACAGAAAAGCGGCGCGGAGGATGCCGCGCGGCAGGCGAGAACCGGACTTGACGGATGGGGCTTCTTTGAAAACTTAGGGCCGGAGGAGGCCTGGGAGCAGGCGAAGGCGGATCAGGAGCAATGCGCCGCCGCCGAACGGCAGCTGAAAAAACGCCCCGTTCCCCTGATTTTGTTAGGACTCCTGGCCCTGCTGGCGTATGCCGGAACCGCGGCAATTTACTTTCTCGAGATTCCCATGCCGTTTTGGCTGACGCTTGCCTTCTCCGTCGCTCTGTCCCTTTTGTCGGGCGCTCTGCTCCTTTGGTGGAACCGGCGGCGCGTCCGGGCGATTGAAATATCCGACGCCCTTCTTGCACGTTACGGTGTTACCGCGTCAAACGGGATCTTGGAGCAGGCGGCCGCGTATCGGGCCGCCGTTGCCGCGGCGGACCAGCGTTGCAGCCAGGCCGAAGCCCTGAAAGAAACCGTGCACGCGATGGAGGCGGAGTTAAAAGAAGCGCAGGCTTCCCTGCTGGAAAAAGTCAACGCCTTCGCGCCTTCCGTCTCGGATCTGTTCGGCATATCCGCCGCCCTTTCGCGCGCGCTGGAACTCTGGGAAAAGCTTGAGACCGTCAGAGTCCGCCTTGAGGAGCTGCGCGGGAGACGCTCCGACCTGCAAGCCGAAGGATCCATTCCCCTGCCGCCCGAAGAACTTCTGCCCGCGCCGAAGCTCCCGCAAGCGGAGGCGGAGGCGGAGCTCGCGGAATGCGCCCGGCAAATTTCGGAGCTCTCGTCCGTCCTTGCCCGGAACGAAGGGGAACAGGCCTCCATCGGCGACCCGGCCATTCTGGAATCCCGGCGGGAAGCAATTGCCTCCCGCTGCGAAGCCTTTGAACAGGAATATGCGGCGATTTCCCTCGCGCAGGAAGCGCTGAAAGAGGCCCACCTCGAACTGCAGGCCCGATTCTCTCCGGCGCTGAACGAGCGCGCGGGTGAAATCCTTATGGGCCTGACCTGCGGGCGTTATTCGGGCGTCTCCATCGACCGAAGTTTCCAGACCTCGGTCCGGGAGGAACGTGCCGCCGTTTCCCGCAGCGTATTGAACCTGAGCCAGGGAACCGCCGATCAGCTCTATCTTGCCGTCCGCCTCGCTATCTGCGAGCTTGCTTTGCCTGCGGAGAAAGCCGTTCCACTTGTTTTGGACGATGCCCTGACGAATTTTGACGACCGCCGCATGAGAGCGGCTTTGGATTATCTCATCCAGGCGGCGAAGCACAGGCAGATTCTGCTTTTTACCTGTCACGAAAGAGAACGGACCTATTGCAGCGGGAACCCCGCGGTACATATCGCCCGCGCGGAATAAGAAAAGGCTTGAAAATGCGCTGCCAGAGCATCTTGACGGTTCATCATTAGGAGGTATTCGCTTATGTCCCTGCCTGACTCCGGGCACTCGAACAAAACCGGCGCAGAACAGACTTCGTCCGCCCGCATGGAACTTTACTCCTGGCTGCAAGCGCTTGTCACGGCACTGGTGGCGTTGGTGCTGACGTTTACCTTTTTGGGCCGTATCATCGCGGTGGACGGAAACTCCATGCAATATACGCTGCATCACAACGACCGTCTGCTCCTGCAGAGCGTCGGGTACCATCCCCGGCAGGGGGATATCGTCGTGCTGACCAAATCCTCTTTCCTCCCCGAGCCGATTGTGAAACGGGTCATTGCCATCGGGGGGCAGAAGGTGGAAATTGACTATGTAAGCGGCGCCGTCAAAGTGGACGGAAAGCCGCTGTCCGAACCCTATATCCGCGAACCCATGATGCAGCCTTATTGGGAGAACATCCAAAGCATAACGGTCCCGGAACACTGTGTTTTCGTGATGGGCGACAACCGCAATCACAGCTCCGACAGCCGGGACCCGCGATTGGGGGTTGTGGACGAGCGCTATATCATCGGACGCGCCCTGTTTGTAATCTTCCCACTCTCCCGCTTGGGCGCCGTAAACTGACGCTTTTTCTTTCTGCCTCGGAGATTCGTAAACAAGAATCCCTTTGGTAAAACCGGATTCCATTGCGGTTATCTATTGCGCGGCGCGGCGGCAGCAGGTATAATAACGACTGTACGGTTGTTCAGCCGCGCATGCGCCCGCGTTATGGGCGCGGGCTGATCATTGCAGCTCTCTTAGAAAGACTATATGAAGAAATCTGCTGAAGCGGAGGGTCGTTACATATGGAGCGCATCGACAAGGAAAATTACTATTTGGATATCGCCGAAACCGTATCGGAACGTTCCACCTGCCTTCGGAGGCACTATGGGGCGATTATTGTCCGCAACGACGAAATCATCGCGACAGGCTACAACGGGGCGCCCAGAGGGCGCAGAAACTGCGTGGACCTTGGGTATTGCACCCGCGAACAGCTGAATATTCCCAGCGGAGAACGCTACGAGCTGTGCCGCTCCGTCCATGCGGAGGCCAACGCCATTATCTCCGCTTCGCGCAGCGCGGCCACGGGAGGCACCCTGTACCTGGCCGGACGGGACGCTAAAACCGGCGCGCTTCTGACCGACGCCACCTCCTGCTCCATGTGCCGGAGGATGATCATCAACGCGGGACTGGAGCGCGTGGTCATCCGCACCGGGCCGAAGGAATATCAGACCATTAGCGTGCGCGACTGGATCTGGGACGATGATTCGCTTCCCGCGCATATCGGCGGGGTACGGCAGGCTCCGGCGGAATAACCTTTGGCTTCACCCCATCTTCCTCCTCTCCCGACTCAAAAAGAGGCGGAACCTGCATTTCTATTGCAGCAGGGCTGCCGCAAATTGCGGCAGCCCTGTTTTTTTGTCTAAATGAGCACATCGCTCAGCCGGCGGTAATGCCCTTCGCCGCCTCATCCGCCAGCTTGTCAAGCTTGTAGTTTCTATAGTAAAAGCCGAGATCAATACTCACCATGATAATATTGATCACGTAAAACACGAATACGTATGTGATATTGTCCGTGATTATCTTCCCGACTATCCCGAAAACATAACCGATCCAGACCAGACACTCAAACTGCAGGCTCTTCCCCTTGGTTGTTCTGGACTTGATGGATTTATAGACGGACATCGGCCAGGAGCAGCCGAAACAGATGATCATTGCCGCCTCAAATACTTCTACCAATTTGCACGCTTCCTTTCTGCGCTGTCATTTCGCCCTGTCAGAGTAGCAGAAAATCTTCTTCTTTTCAACCCCCGCGCACCGTTTGGCCCGTTTTCCCTCCGGAAAAAAGCAGCGGCCGCCTTTTGAGGGCGGCTGCCGCTTTTAGTACCCATGCGGTATTCAGTCTTCGTACCCGTGGGCCTGCTTCAGGATCATATCCTTAACCTTCATGAGCCGGGTAATGTTTCCACGTTCGTTCTCGTCGAGCTTCATGGAAATATACCGTATTTTTTCCAGCATCCCGGGAATCATGACGTATTCCAGCGCGTTCACGCGGCGGCGCGTCTTCTCAATCTCTTCGGCCAGCAGCTGCGTCGTTTTCTCCACTTCCGCCAGCTTGAGCATATCCTGAAACACGCGTGACAGAGCGTCCACGGCGGTGTCCAATTCGCCGGACGTCATGGCAAAGCCATAGGGGAAAATTTCTCCGGGATCGCTGCTGCGTGTCCGGAAGGCGTAAACCGGGACGTTGACGCTCATGATATTCTGATAGCTGACTTCCAGCTCCACGCTTTGCTTCGGATACAGAAGCGACTGCTCGAGCATGTTGGGGGACATGAGCGCGGACGCCACGGTAAACGACGCGTGCGCCTGCATGAGCGCCCGTTCCACGTTGGTCCGAAGCTCTTTGTTCAGACGAACGATGTCCAAAAACTGCTTCATGAGTTCGTCCCGTTTGTCCTTCAGGAGCTTGTGGCCCCGACGCGCTGTTTTCAGCCGGTTTTTCAGGCGCGTCAGTTCCATGCGGGTCGGGTTTATGGTTGCTGAGGTAGCCATCTGTTATAGCCCCCCTGTCAAGAATCCGTTTTGGGAAGGTATTTTTCGATGAGCTCCGGCTTAATCCGCTTCAGCTCCGCCTTGGGAAGCAGGCTCAGAAGCTCCCAGCCCAATTTCAGCGTATCCTCAATGGAACGGTTCTCGTCCTTTCCCTGCGCAACGTAGCGGCGTTCAAACTCGTCCGCAAACTTGGCATAGAGCAAATCGGTGGGCGAAAGGGCGGCTTCGCCTAAAATGGACATCAGTTCCTTCATTTCTTTGCCCGTCGCGTAAGCGGCAAAGAGCTGGTTCAT
>DCTG01000135.1:349-3830 GCA_002329245.1 Clostridiales bacterium UBA1446 | reverse complement strand
CGGGAGCAGACCCTGAACCAGCTTTTAGCCGAACTCGACGGATTTGACCCAACCCGGGGCGTCATCGTTCTTGGCGCGACCAACCGTCCGGAGGTGCTGGATAAGGCGCTTTTACGTCCGGGCCGCTTTGACCGCCGCATCACGGTGGATCGCCCCAACCTGGCCGGGCGCCTTGCGACTCTGCAGGTTCATACCCGAAATATCCGTTTGGCGGACGACGTGGACTTGAATCGGATCGCGCAGGCAACGGCAGGCGCCGTCGGCGCGGATTTAGCCAACCTTGTAAACGAAGCCGCTCTCCGGGCTGTTCGCCTCGGACGGCAGGCCGTGAATCAGGAAGACCTTTTGGTATCCTTTGAGGTCGTGATTGCCGGCACGGAGAAGAAGGGCACCGTCCTCACCGAGATGGAAAAGCGGATTATTGCCTACCACGAGGTGGGGCATGCCTTAGTCGCCGCGAAGCAGAAAAATGCGCAGCCGGTGCAAAAAATTACGATCGTACCGCATACGCAGGGCGCCTTGGGCTATACCATGCAGCTGCCGGAAGAGGAAAAATTTTTAATGTCCAAAGAGGATATTTTAACGGAAATCCGGACCCTTGTCGCGGGGCGCGCGGCGGAACGGATCGTGTTCGGTACGGAAACCTCGGGGGCTGCAAACGACATCGAGCGCGCAACGGACATAGCTCGAAAATTGGTTACCATGTATGGCATGAGCGAGAAGTTCGGGATGGTCGCCCTTGCCACGGTTCAAAGCCAGTATCTCGATGGCGCGGCCGGCATGAACTGCGCTCAGGAAACCGCTGCGGCCGTGGACCGCGAAGTCATGGCAATCATCAGCGCCTGCTTCTCGGATTCCCTTAAAATACTGGAAGAGAACCGCGATCTGCTAGACAAGGTGGCCGATTACCTGCTTGTCAAGGAAACCATCACAGGTCAGGAGATGATGGCCATCCTCGAAGGACGCGACCCGTCGCTTGTGGACAGTCACGCGGAAAAGCCGGCCCTGCCGCGTGTCATCCAGATGCCGCGCTCCATGAAGGATAGCAACCGACCGGAGAGCGGCCCCTCCGAACCGAAAGATCCCACGCCGCAGACGTAATAGGAATACCATACGAGCATATCCCCTTCGCTTGATCCGGCTCTCCTCTCTTCGCTTACCACTCTGTGCTAAGAATCTTTTCCCGCCGGAGAACATGCCTCCGGCGGGAAAACTGTTATATGGAAGCGGGTCCGTCGCAGATAAAAAATCTATTGTGCAATCAGAAAAAGCTGTTATAATGTGTAGGTACGTCTAATTTTCTCGCATTCGCTCCATTTTACGGCGCAGACCGATACCATAGGAGGCTGCCCTATGCCGATTACAGAAATATTAAGCCGAAACGCCGCTATGTACGGACAGGATGTCAGTTTGGTGGAAATCAACCCGGAGCTGCCGGATACCCGGCACGTCACCTGGCGCGAATATGAATTGATCGAGGCCAGCCCCACCGCCCAGTACCGGCGGGAAATCACCTGGCGTGAATTTGACGACCGGGCAAACCGTTTTGCAAACCTCCTGCTCAGCCGCGGCATTCAAAAGGGAGACAAGGTGGCCATTCTACTTATGAACTGTTTAGAGTGGCTTCCCGTTTACTTCGGAATCCTGAAAACCGGCGCCGTCGCGGTACCGCTGAATTTCCGCTATACCGCGGAAGAGATCAAATACTGCCTGGACCTTTCCGAATCCTGTACGCTCGTGTTCGGCCCGGAGTTTATCGGCCGTATGGAAGGGATCTTTGACCAGATCCCCCGGGTCAAAATGCTTTTTTATGTTGGTGAAAACTGTCCCACGTTCGCGGAGAGTTATGACCGCCTTGTGCCCTATTTCACGGCGGAAACGCCAAAGCTTCATCTGCAGGATTCCGACGACGCCGCTATTTACTTCTCCTCCGGCACCACAGGCTTTCCGAAGGCGATTCTGCATACGCACGCCAGCCTGCTTTCTTCCTGTGTAACGGAGCAGAAGCACCACGGACAGACCCGGGACGACGTATTTTTATGCATTCCTCCCCTCTATCACACCGGCGCAAAAATGCACTGGTTCGGGAGCCTGCTCTCCGGAAGCCGCGCCGTCCTGCTGCGCGGCGTGAAACCCGAATGGATTTTGGAAACCGTTTCGAAGGAGCGGTGCACCATCGTTTGGCTGCTGGTGCCTTGGGCTCAGGATATTTTAGACGCCATTGAGCGCGAAAGCGTTCATTTGGAGGATTACCGCCTCTCCCAGTGGCGGCTGATGCACATCGGCGCCCAGCCGGTTCCGCCCAGCCTGATCCACCGCTGGCTCCGGTATTTCCCCCACCACCAGTACGACACAAACTATGGGCTCAGTGAATCCATCGGCCCGGGATGCATCCATTTGGGCGTTGAAAACCTCAACAAGGTCGGCGCGATTGGGATTCCCGGATTCGGCTGGGAAGCGAAGGTTGTTGACGAGACCGGCTCGGAAGTACCGCGGGGACAGGTGGGCGAATTGGCCGTCCGGGGGCCCGGCATCATGAAATGCTACTACAAGGATCCCGAAGCCACCGCCGCAGTCCTGCGGGACGGCTGGCTTTTCACCGGGGATATGGCGCGTTTGGATGAGGATGGTTTTATCTATTTAGTCGATCGGAAGAAGGACGTCATTATCAGCGGCGGAGAAAACATCTACCCCGTTCAGATTGAGGATTTCCTGCGCGCTCACCCCGCCATTAAGGATGTCGCCGTCATCGGCCTGCCGGATAAGCGACTGGGAGAAATCGCCGCGGCAATCATCGAACTGAAACCCGGCTTCTCCTGCACGGCGGAGGAAATTGAACAGTTCTGCATCACGCTGCCCCGTTACAAACGCCCCCGCAGGATCATCTTTGAAAAGGTCCCGCGCAATCCGACCGGAAAAATCGAGAAGCCGAAACTGCGCGCACAGTTCTGCAGTCAGCCTCTGGTGGAGGCGCAGACAACAAACTGAGCATTTCAGGCTATCTAAGACAAATACTCCCCGCCCTTCGCCTGAAGGGCGGGGAAAGTTTTCAGCAAGCCGGAACTGCAAAAAAACGAAGAACGCAGGCATTCCCCCCGCGGCTTGCATATTTGGGATTTGTCTGATAAAATGATCTGGTTATGAAGGAAGATTGAAGCAGGCATGCAAACGCAGCCGGCAGCCCAACATTCTGGAGGTATTCCCTATGGTCTCAGTCTTAACCGGCGGTTTTTATTATCAGGAAGGCCGCCTTGTTCCCCAAGCGGAAGCAGCAGGTTTTTCCGATCCCGCCGCGGGACGCCGGGGCACCATGACCTACGGCATTTTACAATCTCACAACACGACCGGCAGCATGTCCGAGCTGAAACTTCGCGTCGACGCGATGGCGTCGCACGACATCACGTACGTTGGCATCATTCAGACTGCGCGCGCAAGCGGCCTTGAAAAATTCCCCCTTCCCTACGTGCTGACCAACTGCCAC
>DCTG01000135.1:0-290 GCA_002329245.1 Clostridiales bacterium UBA1446 | reverse complement strand
TACGGCGCGTTCGGCACGCTGGCCATCGGAGAGGGCGGGCCTGAACTTGTCAAGCAGCTGCTTAACAAAACCTACGACATCGCCTATCCGAAGGTTGTGGCAATCTGGCTGGAAGGAACGCCCCGCCCGGGTGTCGGCCCGCAGGACGTGGCGTTGGCTCTTGTGGCCGCCACCTTCCCGAACGGAGCGGTGAAAAACGCGGTCATGGAGTTTATCGGCCCCGGCATCCGGAACCTTTCTATGGACTACCGGTGCGGCATCGACGTCATGACCACGGAAACCGCCTGCCT
>DCTG01000057.1:8052-16055 GCA_002329245.1 Clostridiales bacterium UBA1446 | reverse complement strand
ATCGCCATCGACGACGAGGACAGCCAGCGCCTCATCCGCCTGTTCAACGACCCGGCCGGAAGGGACTACCTGATCCGCGAAGCCGGCGTAGACCCGGAAGTGGTTTCCCAATTAGGCCTTCTCGGCATCTCCGGCATCGCCAACGTTCTTTGCGCCGTCAAGCTGGCGAAGTATTACGAGATGACGGAGCACGATATTGTGGCCACGATCCTCACCGACTCGATCGACATGTACCGCTCGCGCATCACAGAGCTCGAGGAGCAGTACGGTCCCTATACCGCGAAGGACGCCGCCGTCGACCACCATCTGCACCTGCTCGGCCTTCGTACCGACAACATGTTGGAACTGTCCTACCGGGACCGCAAGCGGATTCACAACCTTAAATACTACACCTGGGTGGAGCAGCAGGGCCGCACCGCGGAGGAACTCGACGCCCTCTGGTACGATACCGAAGGGACCTGGGGCGCCGTCCACAGGCAGGCGGACGCGTTGGACGAACTGATCCGGGAGTTCAACGAGGCCACGGGGCTTTTAAAGACGCTGTAAGGGGAGGCCTCCTCAATGAAACATGTAAAAACCGCGCGGTGCGTATCCTGCGGCGCGGAGCATGAAGCCGTCCCCGCGCTCACGACATGCGCCCGGTGCGGCGGAATTTTGGATATTGAATATGATTACGCGTACATCAAAACCCGGTGGGGGCGGGAGTCGCTTGCCGCCTGCGGGGACTACTCGATGTGGCGCTATCGCGCCCTGCTTCCTGTGGAGGAGGAAAGCCCCGCCCCNNCCCCTGCGCGTCGGCTGGACCCCCCTCTATCCCGCGCCGCGCCTCGCGGAGCAAATCGGCATCCGCTCGCTGCATCTGAAGGACGACGGGCTCAACCCCACGGGGAGCCTGAAGGACCGTCCCTCCTCCCTCGCGGTGGTTAAGGCGCGGGAAGCCGGAGCCTCCGTCGTCGCCTGCTCCTCCACCGGGAACGCCGCTTCCTCTCTGGCGGGAAACGCCGCGGCGGCGGGACTGCGCAGCTTTATTTTCGTTCCTTCCCGCGCGCCGGAGGGCAAGGTCGCGCAGCTTCTCGTTTTCGGCGCGACGGTCCTGTCCGTACAGGGCACCTACGAGGACACCTTCCGCCTCTCGGCCGAGGCGATTGCCCGCTGGGGCTGGTACAACCGGAACGCCGCCGTCAACCCCTACCTTGCGGAAGGGAAAAAGACGGTTTCCCTGGAAATTGCGGAACAGCTTGGATTCCAGGTGCCGGACTTCGTCGCCGTTTCCGTGGGCGACGGCTGCACCGTCGCCGGGGTCTGGAAAGGTTTCACGGACCTCTACGCCTTAGGCTTCATTGACCGGCTGCCGCGCATCATCAGCGTGCAGGCGGAGGGCTGCCGTCCCATCAACCGCGCGGTTTCGGAGCGCCGTCCCTGGGTGCCTATGGAGGAGAACACCTTGGCCGACAGCATTGCCGTGGGCGTTCCCCGCAACCCGGATAAGGCCATCCGCGCGATCGAAGCCTCGAACGGAATCCCCGTCAACGTCTCCGACGAGGAGATTTTGGACGCGATGCGCGTTTTGGGACGGACCTGCGGCGTCTTTGCCGAACCCGCCGGCGCGGCAGGAACGGCCGGCCTGATCAAGGCTGCCCGGCAGGGACTGATTCCCCCGGACGCCTCGGTCGTCTCCATCGTGACCGGAAACGGCCTCAAGGACACCGCGAACGCAATCCGCGCCGGCGGCGCGCCCCTTTCCGTCCGCCCCGACATGGACGATCTGATGAATAAGCTGCAGATAGACTGAACCCCTCGGAAAAACCCGCTTCGACGGGCCTTTTCGAGAACCCATTCCAAGAAACCCGTGAAGGCGCGCCTCGGCGCGCCTTCCCTTTTTTCGGCTCAAGGCTCCCCTGGAGGGGAGCTGTCGGCGCAGCCGACCGAGGGGTGTCGTCCTTCCGCAATGTTCGCAATATTACATCCGGCTTGTAGAGTTCGCTTCCCTCAGCGGACCGCCGTTTCCCTCGTATCTTTCCCGCGAAACCCCGCTCCTGCAGGGTCTCGCGGGTTTTCATATGCAGCCGTCCGTCTTTATTCACAAAACCGGCGGCTTTTTGGAATAATTATTTTGACATTACGGGGAATTGCGGTAAAATTGTATGGGAAGAAAAGACAAAGGCAAAACGGCGATTCGGTGTCAGGCAATCCTTAAGGCGGCGGGGCACTTCCCCGGGCCTTACTATGAATAAAAGGAGATATGCGACATGAATAAGCTCAGCGGAAAAACAGCGGTAATCACGGGAGCGGCCGCGGGATTCGGCAAGGCGACGGCGTTCAAGTTTGCCTCGGAAAACGTCGCGAACATGACCTTGGTCGACCTGAACGAAAACGGCCTGCTCGAAACGCAGAAGGAGATCGCGCAGAAGTATCCCTCCTGCAAAACGATCATCGTGAAAGCGGACGTTTCCGACGAGGCGGCCGTCAAAGGCTTTGTGGAGCGCACCGTGGAAACCTTCCACAGTTTGGACATCATCTTCAACAACGCCGGAATCGAAGGACACGCGGCAAAAATTGCGGACATGCCGTTTGATATGTTCAAGCGGGATCTTGCCGTCAACCTGCACAGCGTCTTTCTCGGCATGAAATATGCAATCGGATATATGAAGGATCACGGGGGCGGCGTCATTGTCAATACCGCGTCCATCGGCGGCCTTGTCGCCCTGCCCGGAAGCTGCGGATACGTGGCGACCAAGCACGCCATCTTGGGGCTGACGAAAAACGGCGCGGCGGAATACGGCAAGGACGGCATCCGTGTAAACGCGGTCTGCCCCGGCTTCGTCATGACCGACCTGCACGCCCGCGTCCTGAAGGGACTGACCGGCGGGGCTCCCGAAGACGTCAAGAAAATGATCGAAGACAATTCGAACGCCACCCCGATGGGGCGTTACGGGAAGCCCGAAGAAATCGCCGACCTTGTTCTGTTCCTCGCTTCGGAGGATTCCGCCTATATCAGCGGAGTCGCCATCGCGATCGACGGCGGCTTCACCGTCCTGTAAATATTGCTGAAATCGGGAGGTATTACATATGATTACGTTGGATTTTACGGGAAAGAACGCGATTGTGACCGGCGGAGGCTCCGGCATCGCGAAAGCGATCGCGCTGCAGCTTGCCGAAGCCGGCGCGAATGTCTGGATCGGGGAAATCGTGGAGAAAAACGCGCAGGCCACCATCGATGAAATGAAGAAGTATCAGAAGTCCTATGGGTACACAAAAACCGACGTCTCCAAAAAAGAGGACGTCGAAGCCATGTTCCGGGACGCCAAGGAGCGCTTCGGGAAAATCGATATCGTCGTCAACGCCGCGGGCGTGTTCGCGCCGGTGCACTTCATCGAAGCCGGGGCGGAAGACATCAAGCGCTATTTGGACATTAACCTCATGGGTGTAATTTACGGCTGCCAGATCGCGCTGCGGGAAATGATCGAGCAGGGCGGCGGCGGAAAAATCGTCAATATCTCCTCCGTCGGCGGCAGACAGGGCGACCCGGAGTTCCCGTATTACGCGTTGGGCAAAGCCGGCATCATCAACCTCACGCAGTCGGCCGCCTATTGCGGCGCGCCGCACCGCATCAACGTGAACGCGGTCTGTCCCGGCATCATCCGCACTCCCATGTGGGATACCATCCTGAAAGGAATGACCGGCGGGGATCCGAACGCCGATTACGATAAGCTCTTCAACGACGTGCTGCTCGCCCGCACGCCGCTCGGCCGGGCGCAGACCGGAGACGACATCGCCTATACCGTGCTGTTTTTGTGCTCCCGGTATACGGACGAGGTCACCGGCCAGTCCTGGAACGTCTGCGGCGGCTCCGTCATGAGCTGAAAAAGGCTTCCGNNGCGCCGTTTTCCTTCCCCTATCCTTCGGTCGTCCTTCGTCTCAAGGCTCCCCTCGCAGGGGAGCTGTCGCCGCACGGCGGCTGAGGGGTGCAGAAGCACGTCGTTCTGCGCACAAGCAGGGCCCGCTGCCATCAGCGGTCCGCCGTCCCTTTTGTCCCCATCCTCCGTTTTCCGCCGCGAAGAAGACCCCCGTCGGGGCTTCTTCGCGGCGGTTTGTATCAAGCGCGTCCTATTCGTCCTTGATTTCTCCTCTTTCAACTTGCCTTCGGTAAGCGACGATACCCCAGATCCCAAGGATGACGATCACACCGATCAGGTATGCCGCGACGATTATGGTCATCCGTTATGCCCTCCTTTTCTTTTCCTTCGCGGTCAGCTTATATATGCCAATCCAGATCAGATCTAGAACCAAGGTGACTGCAAGCGCTTCTAAAATGCAGGCTGTTGCCCAATCCATAGAATAACCTCC
The DNA here is from genome assembly GCA_002329245.1 of Clostridiales bacterium UBA1446. GTDB lineage: Bacteria > Bacillota > Clostridia > Oscillospirales > Oscillospiraceae > UBA1446. The sequence continues at coordinate 11,708 of DCTG01000057.1, read as the reverse complement.
TTGTATTGAGTCGTTTCGTTTCCGTCACACCGCCGCCTTAAGCCCCTCCTGCTCCTTGATCTGCCGCAGCAGTCCTTTTTCGCCGGGCAGAATCAGGTTGAGGATGACGCCGAGGCCGACGGTAACGACAAACACGGGATAAAAGCTGAGGGTGAAGTTCGGCGGGCACCAGGACGGGCACGCGAAGGTCCACCAGAAGTTCACGGCTAAGGAAGCGATCAGGTTAATCCAGGCGGCCGTACGGTTGACCTTCCACAGCATGCCGATCAGATAGCAGATAAAAATCGGAAGGCTGAGGGAGAAGCACCAGAAGAAGAGCTGGATGATCATTTCAATCTTCAGGGCGGGCAGCGCTGCCGCAAGCGTCACAATCAGGCAGACGATGCGTCCCTGCCAGACCTGCCCCTTCGGGGAGAGCTTCTTTTTGGAGCAGGGCTTAATCAGGTCCTCGGAAATCACGTGCGAGATGGATAAAACCAGCCCCGCGCCGGTGGAGAGCAAAGCGCAGAGCAGCGCGACCATCAGAACGCCGATCATGACGGGCGGCAGATAGGCCAAGGCCAAATTGGGCAGACACAGCAGGGCGTTATCCCCCGCGACTTCGGGCATGGACCAGGCGACGACGCCCATGATGACGAAGGGGAGGCAGGCCATGGCGTTAATCAGGCCGCCGGACAGCGCGCCCTTGCGAATCGTGTCGTCGTCGCGCGCGGCAAGCATGGGCTGATAGACGCAGTGCTCGCTCGATACGGCGAACAGACACAGAATGATGCAGGGAATAATCTGCCCCCAGATGAGGGTGGGGGTGAAGCTGAAGAGATTGGTGCGCCATCCTTGGCCGATGGCGGCGTAGGCTTCCTGAACGCCCTGGTAGCCGTTGGGCAGTTCAAATCCCAAAAACAGAACGGCCACAAAGCCGCCGAGGATCAGCATAACGGCGTTGACGATATTCATGTACGAGGCCTGCAGCATGCCGGCAAACCAGATGTAGATGATAAACAGAAGGGCCGCGATGAAAACGCAGGGGGTAAACGCCAGTCTGCCGCCGCTCANNCTCAGACAGTAAATGGCAGTCGCCGTGCCGAGCAGCTCCGACATTGTGATGCCGAGCCATCCGGCGGGCGCCACGCAGGAGTTGTAGATTTTGGCTTTCGGCCCGAAAACCTTGCCAAGCGCCTGCGGGAATGTCTGAACCTTGAGCTTGCGGAACATGGGGCCGAACCACAACAGGAAAATGGGAATCATGAAACCGCCGGAAGTGATGCCCCACCAGGCGGCGCCCATCCCCATCCCTGCCTGCGCCTGCCACAGAGAACTGGTGTGTCCGCCGCCCAAAGGCGTCAGGGCAAAGGTGCACATGACGGCAACCCAGCCGAGCTGACCGGACGCGGTAAAGAAATCCTTGCTGGTCGACACTCTTCTCTTGGCGCGCAGTCCGAAAAAGATGCTGAAGAAACCGAAATACACAAGGGCGATGATAATCGGAACCATAGTTTTACTCCCTCCTCAAATTTGTCGGCGCGTGTTTTTCCCGGTTCTCGCGTACAAAAAAGAGTTTCACCTCCCCATTCGTTCTCCCGATAAAGAAGAAAGCCGTCGCCTTCCGGCAACAGCTTTCCCATGCGCCTTAAGGCAGGGCGCAATCCGCGGCCTTTCCCGCTAAAAGATGTATGTTCCTAAAAACCGCCTCACGAGCGCCCGGGAACAAGCCTGCCCGGGCGTTCTCCGCCAAATCCGCAGGATAGCCTGCTTCCGCGGCGACGGTTATGATGCGCGCGCTTTTTGCGGCCGCAAGTGAAACTCCCAATCCGAGCACAGCCATGAGAGGATCCGCCCCCTTTGGTTTGCAAGAAGACAAAGAAATCCATGAATGTTTTTGGTTTACAATATAACCGTTTATTGCTATTATAGGAGTAAAACAACAATATGAAAAATGAATGTTTTATATGCTTATGATAGAAGATTCGAATGGGTGGGAGGCGGGGAGAAATGTCGGCGGACTTCGAATATTATAAAATCTTCCTTCCCCGAATAGCGCGCGCTCTTTCGCCCGCACGTGAAACTTAATGAATTCTTAACAAAAAAGCGGTGGTATTGTTAACAATCCGCTGCTATCTATAGAAATTGCAGGAGAGGACTTCTTCATTTTCATTCTTCCCAAAAGTGACGAACCGGACGTTCCAAAAGGAAGGCGTCCGGTTCGTCACTATTTACTTATAAAAAAATGCTTGAAAACAAGCCGCGAAAAATATATAATAACGTCCGCTGTTTTATAAGTCAGTAGTAAATCGTATGAGGTTTGAGTAACAAGTGGATAAAATGAGGATCAAAATCAGCGATCTGCTTTTGTGCCTCTCCGGTGCGCAGTATGCCATATCGCCGGTTGTATCAAGGCATCATCAGCAAGTGGCCTATCTCTCCTATCGTATTTGCGAGCAGCTCAACGTATCCTTTCGGGAAAGACAGGATATTTATCTCGCCGCTTTGGTACATGACGCCGGAGCGCTGTCTATCAGGGAAAAATTTGAAATTATAGAGTCGGAACCCATTCATGTAAACCGTCACGCGTTCAGAAGCGCGAGACTCTTCGAAGATTTTTCCTTTTTAAAACCCGCTTCCAAGATCATCCGATACCATCATGTGCCATGGAATTACGGCGAGGGACAGAAATACCGGGACGAGGATGTTCCCATCGGCAGCCACATCATACATTTGGCTGACCGCACCTGTCTGAAGCTCAATTTCAAAAAAAATGTTTTATCACAAGTGCCCGAGGTATTGGACGACATCCGGCTGCAATCCGGTTTTCTTTTCTCGCCCGAACTTGTACAGGCCATGATGGACCTGAAAGAAATAGAGTATATCTGGCTCGATCTGGCGGCGGAGCATCCGGTGCGGAATATGATGGGCGACGTCCTGCATTCGGCCGATTTGGGAATAGACGATATCGTAAGCATTGCGCAGATTTTTTCCCGTATTATTGACTTCAGAAGCAAGTCGACCTCCCGCCATTCTGCGGGCGTTGCGAAAACAGCCGAAAAAATTGCGGAGATTATGGGCTTTTCCCCGAACGAGTGCAAAAAAATGAGGGTAGCGGGCTACCTGCATGATTTGGGGAAACTGGTCATCAGGGATGAAATATTGGAAAAGCCCGGTAAACTTGCTCCCGAAGAATATTGCGAAATGAAGTCGCATACATATAATACCTTTCAATTGCTGAGTCTCATCCCGCAATTTCAGGAAATTAACGCCTGGGCGTCCTACCACCATGAAAGATTGGACGGCTCCGGCTATCCCTTCCATTTGAAAGGGGAGGGGCTTCCGCTCGGTTCTCGAATCGTGGCGGTAGCCGATGTGTTTACAGCGCTAAAGGAAGACCGGCCGTACCGGAAAGGCATGGACGACGACGCGGCGAAAAAGGTGCTGTGGGATATGGCCGTCGGCGGAGCGCTTGACGCAAAGGTCATATCCGTCTTGTTCGATCATTATGAGCTTCTGAATCAGCTCAGAAGACAGACCCAGCGGGAGGCGGAAGTACAGTATAAAGAGTTTTGGGGCAACGAGGCTGTTTAATCGCGCGGCGGGCCGCCGCACTGCTTTTTTCTCCTTTATTTCCGGTCTGCGGAGGAAACCCCGGGAGCTTTTTCGGCGGGGAG
>DCTG01000057.1:0-8033 GCA_002329245.1 Clostridiales bacterium UBA1446 | reverse complement strand
ACAATGCCATGCCGCGCGGGCACAACGAAAAAACTGCTTCATAGAATAGAGAGGGTTTTTATGCCCTTACAAAATATTGATGGAGTATATCGTCATGAAACGACATCATCAGGTCTGTTCCGGTTTTGCGTACAATCAGGATCGATGGTATGAGAAAGCGTTTTTTCATGAACCATGCTTCGAAAGGCAGCGCCATGTGCATGAGACGCAGGGGAGTGTTGAAACGGCGGGTCATAAACCGCACACCCATCGCTTTGCCGNNCGGGAGAAGCCATACCGTATGGCTCCGGCCACGTTCACAAAATAAAATTCCGGACCGATTTCGTCGATAATCATTATCACGAGTTTTCGGGAGAAACCGGCGGAGCAATCCCGGTCGGCGACAGGCACGTTCATTTTCTCAAGTCCGTCACTACGCTAGACGACGGTCACAGGCATCCGTTCAGGCTCTCCACGTTTATGGAAGAGCTGATCTGAAATAAAACCTTCCCGTTCCGGTTTTCGGGAAGGAAGATCGTGTTTGCTAACCTGGCCGGCTGCCCTTCCGAGGAAAGAGCGCGAATAAAAAGAAACGTATGAAGGAAAACAAATGAAAACGAGGGCTGCCGCGCTTCGGCGCGCCGGCCCTCGGCCTTTTTTCGCGGCAAGTAAGCTCCGCCGCCCCCATCGCCCAGCCGTTTCCTTTGTCCCTCTCCGTCGTTCTTTGTCTCAAGGCTCCCCTTGAGGGGAGCNNGAGGGGTGGCGTCCTTTCTTAATGCTACCAAACACCGCACGGCGCGAAACAAACCCCCGTTTCATAGCCGGCCGCGGCCGGCAAAAAACGGGGTTAAATCCGCAGGTTGTATTCATGTTACAAATATGTAAATATTGTTACGATATTCAAATTCGACTTGCAATTTATACCAATTCGTATTATCATTGTGATTGCCAACAGATTGTGAGCGATTTAACAATATCATATTTGGCAAACCCGTCGAAAGGCGGCGACGCAAAGCTATAGGGCCTGAACCGTTAAGGGAGGCAGCCAGTTGCGATTTGGGGGGCGATCTTTTGTTCCTCGCTTGGCGGCTGTACTCTTGCAGCCGCTTTCTCATTGCATGATTGGTGCGTTCTGGAAAAAAAGCGGACAAGTTGTTGCGTGTCGGAGGAAGATGTGGTATTCTGATCATAAATCGAACATTCGTGCGATTTTGTGGCAGCCCGGATTGGAGGGTACGTATGGAGGCCGATGACGCTTATATCGTTTATTTGACTCTCGATCGCGAGAGTAAAGTTAAGTTTTGGTATTTCCTGAGTCAGATGCTAAAAAAAGAAGATACCGAACCGCCTCGTCCAGCTTCTCCTTCGGAATCCGTTTGAGTAAGGAATANNACGTTCCGGTCCAAAAGCTCGTCATCGTTTGTGGCGGGCTTTTTATTTTCGCCCTCATATCCGAAAACGGAATAAATGTCCTGCACGCCGTAGAACCTGCACAGTTCCAAAAACGCGTCGGGAGTAGGCTGGCTCTTGTCGTTTTCCCAACTGTAAATCGTGTTTTCGGCAGCTTTGAATCCCTTGCCGATCAGATGCGCGGATACTTCCTTAACCGATTTTTTGGCTTCCTTTCTGCACTGCTTCAAGGCTTCCCCAAACGTCATTCTCATCCAACTCCTTCAATTTCGTATGGTATCACCCTATTTTTTATTCGTCAACATTATTTTGAGAATCTTGGGAAAAAGGGGTTGACAACACGAAAACTCGTGATATCATACGGCATATCCCGAGAATCTCGGGATATAATTTCAGAAAACTGCAAACCGCTGATTTTAACCGGGAGGGAAGAAACATGGATTATCGGAAACTTGCGGAGGAAGAACTGCAGCAGGTCGGGCAGCTGCGGACGGCCGAGCGGATCTGCCGGGAACGATTGGCCGAACTGACCGAACAGTTGAACAATGTGCGGATTCCGGGCCTGCAGAAGGATCCGGTTCGGGGCGGCGGGACCAAAACGGAAGAGCGCTGGCTGACCGTTATTGCCGCAAAGATGGACGAGGAGCGCAGGCTGAAGCAGCTAAGCCGCCGGCTCAAACAGTTCGACGCCGCCTGGGCGGTGCTGGACGACCGGGACAGGGCGGCCTTAGACGAGTGGTACATAGCGGGCGGAAACAATTGCGCCGAGCGTCTGGCCAGGCGGGAACACTGCGAAATCCGGACGGCGTTTCGCTGGCGGGACGAGGCCATCATCCGTTTTGCTCGGGCCTTTTACGGCGCCGTTGTCGACTGAGAAGCGGATTACGGGCGTATTGTTTAAAACTTTGGAATATTCCACATACTAATCTCCAAAGGAGGTCTTGTATGGGAATCTTAAGTTGGCTGATTATCGGGGCGATAGCCGGCTGGATTGCGAGCATCATTACCGGCCGCAACAAAGAGATGGGCTTCGGCAAGAATATTGTATACGGTGTCATCGGTGGCGTGGCCGGCGGCGCGGTCATGAACCTGCTGACCGGCTACGGCATAACCGGCTTCAATATCTGGAGTCTCTTTGTCTCCATCTTCGGCGCCTGCGTCCTCATCTGGTTTGTAAACGCCGTGAAAAACTACAGGAAAGCGCCCGAACACTGAAATCCCCCGCGGCTGAGTCCTTCGAAAAAGCCGACGCCCGTGTTTTTGCACATCTTCCCCATAAGAGCGCTGCGGCCAGGCCGGGCGCTCTCTTCTTTTATAAAAACATCGGAAAGCATATGGAAATATATGGTAATCTATGGTATAATGGAAAAAAAGCGATTGGGAGGAGGCTATGGATTGGAAACGATAAAAGAGCTGATGAAAAACGCCGCGGAGGCCGGCGACGACGAATTGTTTGAAAAGCTGCGGCAAATATCCGCGAAGTTCCGTGCGCTTCAAAGTGAATTGCATAGTTTGCGGGAAGAAAATCTGCGCATGAAAACGCGCCTTTCCGAGGAGGGGAAAAAGTGCGTGGAAATCGAGAAATACGAATCCGCTTATCCCCGCGCGAGGATGAACCTGCACTCTTACCGGTGACCGAAGGCGCATTCGCAGTCGCCTTGATTCAACCTTATACGACATTAATCGCCATAATTCGGGATCTGAAACATGTCAGTTTTGTGTCATTGATTTTTCAAAAAAAGGCGTTATACTGATATCATCAATAAGTGTCTGAGAAGAGCGTCGGCGGGAGAAGCCGGGCGCTCTTCTTGTGTTTGCGGCGGGCGGCGAAAAGCGGAAAATCCCTCCGGCCGGCCGCTCTCTGTGGCAGATTTTCCGCCCCGCCCCGGGCCCCGCCAACCGGCGGGCCGAGGGGCAAGTTCATCTGGGAAGGAGAAAAAGAAGAAAACACGTTATTTAGGAAGAAAGGCGGTGCAGCATGAGCGGGCTGACAAACAGGCAGGAACTCTTTGTCCAGGAATACTTCGTGGACTTAAACGCCGCGCAGGCGGCAATCCGGGTGGGCTACAATCCGAAATATGCCTATAACGCCGCGCATAAAAACATGAAAAACCCCCTGATACAAGCGCGTATCAAAGAACTGATGGACGAGCGCTGCAAGCGGACGGTCATCGACCGGGATCGCGTTATCCGGGAGCTGGCGCGTATCGCCTTTGCCAATGCCGCGGACCTGATCGACATGAAAACGGCTTCAATCAATCCCGGAGCGCTGCGGGACGACACCGCGGCGATCGTTTTCACCAAGGTCAGAACGATCCCGACGGCGGAGGGAGAGATTACGGAATGGGAGATCCGGCTGGCGGACAAGCTGAAGGCGCTGGAGCTGCTTGGAAAGCACCTTGGCATGTTTTCGGATAAGGGCGGTCTGCCCGGAAACGCAGGGGTGCTGATAGTCAATGATATCCCCAAAGACGCGAAGTAACCTGACGGATGTGATTCCCCCGGCGTTTTACGGCCTGCACTGGGACGTTATCGAGGGAGATCACACGTACTATAAGCTCGACGGCGGACGCGGCTCCGGGAAATCGACCTTCGCGGCGAGTGAGATAATTATAGGCATGATGGAAGACGCGCAGCGGGGAGAGCACACGAACGCGGCGGTATTCCGCCGGCACGCGATCAACCTGTACGAGTCCGTCTACGAGCAATTGGTCTGGGCGATTGAGGCGCTGCAGGTTTCGCACCTGTGGAAGATGACGAGAAACCCGATGCGCATCCAATACAAGCCGACCGGTCAGGTTATTTTGTTCCGCGGCGCGGACAAGGTCAAGAAGGTAAAGTCCATCAAAGTCTCGAAGGGGTATATCAAATACCTTTGGTTTGAGGAACTGGACGAATTTGAGGGGCCGGAGAAGATCCGGAGCATCCAGCAGAGCGTAGTGCGCGGCGGACGGAAGTTCGTCGTTTTTTATTCCTACAACCCGCCGAAGTCGCAGCGCAACTGGGTGAACGACCCGGTGCAGTGGAACCGGCCGGACACGGTAAGTCACCACAGCACCTACTTAGACATGCCGCCGGAATGGGTGGGGGAGCAGTTCATCGTCGATGCGGAGTATCTCAAGGCGACGAAGCCGGAGGCCTACGAGCACGAGTACCTTGGAAAGGTGACGGGGACCGGCGCGGAGGTGTTCACGAACCTCACCGCCCGGAAGATTACAAATGCGGAAATCGCGGAGTTCCGGACGGTCCGGCACGGCCTCGACGAGGGCTACGCCAGCGATCCTTTGGCGTATATCGACGTCGCCTACGACCGCAAGCACAGGAGGGTATATCTCTTCGGCGAGGTTTACGGTGCCGGGATCTCGAACCGGAAGGCCTTCGAGAAGATTCGGGAGCTCAACCCGAACAACGAAACCGTATACGCGGACAGCGCGGCGGCAAGGTTTATCGGGGAGATGCGGCAGCACGGCATGCGGATTGTTGCCGTGAAGAAGGGCGCGGACAGCGTGGAATACGGAATCAAGTTCCTGCAGGACATGGAGGAAATTATCATCGACCCGGACCGCTGTCCGAACGCCTGGCGGGAGTTTTACGGCTACGAGCTGGACTTCGACGCGGACGGGAATCTCATTCCGGAGTTTCCGGACCGGAACAACCACACAATCGACGCGGTGCGCTACGCCTTGGAGCACGAGTGCCGGAAATGGCGCGAGGAGAAGAAAAAGCCGGTCAGGAAGTACAATTTCCCGTCCGAGAAGCCGAAGCCGGGCATATTCGGCGGCGTGACGGAGGACTTTTTCAAAGGCGGCTGGGACTGATATCTATTCCCCCCGCCCTTAGCAGAGGTATAGGGGGCTGAGGCCCCCTATGACCCCCGATAGGATGGGGAAAAGAAACCGAGGGGAAGGAGAAAAAACATGGAAGTGATATTCATTGCGGCGGGAATCGGGATCCTGCTTTTTTTATGCCTGTATATCGGCTTTCGCACGGGGCTGCGGCTGGGGATGCAGGCGGCGAAAGGGCAGCCGCCCGCGAAGCTGGATCCGGTGGGAGCGATCCGGAGGGCGAAGATTTCAAGAGCAGAGCGAAACGNNTGAAGGCGCACGAGAACATGATGGCGTACGACGGATGGCTGCCGGACGAGAAGGCAAGGGCGGAGGGCGTAAAGCATGGATGAGTTCAGACGGGACTGGGACGATTACCTCGAGGGAATCGCCTATAAAACGAGAATCAACCTCTTTCACACGGTAAACCGGAACGAGCGGTTTTACGCGGGGCGTCACTGGGAGGGCGTGGACACCGCCGGCCTGCCGCAGGTGATGCTCCCCTTGGTCGAGCGGGTGGTGAACTGGAAGGTCGTCCAGGTGATGAGCGAACCGCTTTCCATGATCTTCTCCGCCGAGACTGCGGCGAACGGGAACCGGGAACCGGAGGAGATGAAGAAGATTGCGCAGCTCTTTACGGATTATGCCAAGACGACCTGGGAGCGTCTGAAGCAGGATTCGCTCAACGAGCGGGCGCTTTTGGACGCCGCCCTTTCCGGAGACGCAATTGCGTATTTTTACTGGAACGACATGATTGACGCGGGGAACAGCGCGAAGGGGGACATATCCGAGGAACTGATCGACAACGTCAACTACTTCCCCGGCGATACGACGGACCCGCGCCCGAACGACGAGAACGGGCCGATCCAGCCGTATATTATTCTCGCCTTCCGCAAGCAGGTGGAGGACATCAAGCGCGAGGCCATGCGGTACGGCGCTTCGGAATCCGACCTGCAGAACATCACGGCGGACGAGGAAACGGAATACCAGGCGGGGGACCGCGCCAGAGACGAACACTGCTCCGGAACCAAGGAGGGCGGAAAGTGCACCGTTCTTCTGCGGATGTGGCGGGAGTATGTCGAGGAGCCGGAAACGGACGCCATGGGGCAGCCGGTGCTCGATCCCATGGGGCAGCCGCTTATGAAACAGAAAACCATCATCATGGCGCGAAAGTCGGTCCGCAGCGCCGTAGTCCGGCCGGACTGGAACACCGGGCGGAAGCGGTACCCGGTTGCGGTGATGAACTGGAAGCTGAGAAAGAACAGCTGTCACGGGGAGGCGGAGGCGACTTCGCTGATACCGAACAACATCGCGATCAACAAGCAGCTCGCGACGGCCGTCCTCTGGACGATGCTCAACGCCTACCCGAAGCCGATTTACGACCAGAGCCGGATCGACGAATGGTCGAACGACATCACGCAGGCGATTGCGGTAGACGGAGAGATCACGAACGCAGCGGCGTATCTGAAGCCCTCGGAGAACGGGATACCGTCCAGCGCGGTCCAGCTTTTCGAAACGCTGATTCAGACGACGAAGGACATGGCGGGAGCGAACGAGACGGCGCTGGGCGACACGTCGGTGACGAAGACGGCGAGCGGCATCCTCGCGCTGCAGAAGGCTTCCACAATGCCGCTTGCGACGGTGCGGAGAAGGTTCCGGCAGTGGGTGGAGGACATCGGGCTTATTTGGCTGGACTTCTGGCAGGGGGAATACGGCGCGGAGCGGATTTTGCCTGTTAAGAACCGGGAGGGCGAAACGGTCCTCGTTCCATATGACGGGACAAGGTACCGGGACGCGGCGTTCCGCCTGCGGATTGACGTGGGGGCCTCGACGCAGTTTTCCGAGGAAGCGAGCGCGATTACGCTGGAAAACCTCTTGGGCGCGAACCATATCACGTTCCGGCAGTATCTGGAACGCGCGCCGGAGGGATTTATCCCGAAGAAGCAGGAGCTGATCGACGAGATCGACCGGCAGGACGAGGACCGGCAGATTCTTTACAAGCTGATGGCGCGGTTTGTGGAATCGCTTCCGCCGGAGATTCAACTGCGGCTTGATACGCTGCGGCAAAGGAATCCGGAGCAGTACGAAACCGCGGTGAAAAAATTGATAGGAGGGATGCCGGATGGAGTGCCCGGCGTGCAAAATGCCGCTGATGGTGGCGGGGAGCAGGTTCTTCAGTGAGGAAGGAACAACGGAGGTCTTCCACGAAATGAGGCTCGTATGCGTGAACCCGAAATGCGACAACTTCTGCGGGAAGGATCTCAACGACCCGGCGAAGGTCGTTAAGGTTGTGAGAAACAAGGTGGGGTGATTCTTGCGTATCCCGCGCCGTTTTTTTTCCTTGTTCCCGTCCCATCGGAGCGCAAAGCTTTGTAGGGGCCGCTGCTCTCAGCGGTCCGCCGCTTCCTTCCCCTCAAGGCTCCCCTTGAGGGGAGCCGGCGCGAAGCGNNCCCTTCTGCCGCTTTCCGTAAAGATAAGGCGCGCCGGTCTCGGCGCGCCTTCCCTATAACACATACAGCCCGTCAGTCAAAGTTGCAGCAGAGCAACAGAAGAATCAGAATTACGAGAAAAGGAATCAGTAGGTAAACGGAACATCCGGAGTTGTTGTCGCCGCCTCCGCCGGAACCTCCGCCGCCTTTTTTATGCGCCTCGTCGTATGCCATTTTATTGAGCGCATGCTCTTCCGGAGTCCAGTTTTCAAAATTGCCGAAATCCCCGAAGGACATCCTGTATCGCCTCCCAACAGACTGGCAATCTCATTATATCACCCCAAATATTGGGAATCAACACAACAATCGACAGGATTTTCCTGCCGGCTTT
>DCTG01000050.1 GCA_002329245.1 Clostridiales bacterium UBA1446 | reverse complement strand
AGCAAAGCTCCACGTCCTGCGCTATATGCTTCGGGACTGGATATATGGATAAGGCTGTTTTCAGAAATGCCGCATCAAGCAAAAGCGCGGAGCATATCGCCCCGCGCTTTTCGTTTTATTCGATCTCGTAATCCTCGCTGTCGTCGGCCTCGCCGGTGGTGCAGGTGAAGCACAGGTACGTCCCTGTGACGCCGCTGCCTGCCGCCCAGATGGGCGCGCCGCAGATCATGCACCTTGCGCCGTTTCTTTTGGCAGCAAGAGCCTTCCGCAGCGAGGCGATCAGCTCCTTACGGTTGGTATCCTTGTTGTTTTTTACCACGCCGTCCGCAAATTCTTCAACGGAAATATAGGTGAACATATCAGTCCTCCGTTTTGACCGTAATATACTTTTGATTGCGGCTGTTGGGCTTGTCGGGAATGGTCATGCGGAGCTGCCCGCTTTCCAGCAGGGGCTTCAAATAATGCGCCGTAAAGTGCTTAATGTCTTTGAAGCCACAGAACTTGGCAATTTCTGCCTTACTGCGCGGTTCCATACAGTATGCGATGATTTTATCTTGCGGGGTATCTTGTGGGGTGACTTGTGGGGCTCCCCCTAAGTTATCCGCCAGCTTCGTATTCCGAATGGTGGCGTATAGCATGAACGCCTCCACGCGATACTCCGGCTGCGGCAGCCCCGCCGTCTCCATGACCTCGTAGACGGTCTACGCCCTCGCCAAACTCCTGCACATATTCGTATTCATGCAAAAACTGCGCGATCTTCGGATTGCGGGAAAAGTGGACGTGCCGCATATTGTTCAGCCGCACGATACCGGGCAGCGTACCGGGGCTTTCCACCGTCAGCCGGTCATCGAACATCTTGATTTGAATGTCCGTACCCTTGATGCTGTAATCCCGGTGCGCGACGGCGTTGACGATCAGCTCCTTCCACGCAAACTCCGGGTATTCCGGCTCTGTGACGAACCGGGTATCCGCGCCGAGATAGGTGCGCTCCTTGATCTGCCCGCGCACAAACTCCAGCGCCTTTTCCGTCACCTGCAAAATGCGGCCCTCGAATACCACGTCCTTGATGACGTTCATCTCCGCGCCGACCTTCGCCTCCGTACCCTCATATCGGACAAAGCGGATGCGGGCGCGGGGAAAGAAACGCTTCGGATTCCTGCCAAACAGCAGCATGGCGGCGGCGCTGACTGCCTCCTTGCCGCCCTTTTCCGAAACGAACTCCTTGTTCTCCCGCAGGTATTCCTCCGGGCTTTTTCGGTAGCCCAGCTTTTCCGTGTACGCCTTGACAAAGCCGAGGTCGATGTCCTCCATCGCCGCGTCCGGGACAGGCGTATCCTCAAAATAGCGCGTTCCCTTTGCGTACATGAGCTGCAAGCGTTCCTCAAAATTGAGCTTCTTGGACTTATCCCCGACGCGGAAGAAAACCTCGTCCGCCTGATTGGCGTGGAGGTCATTGCTCTGCAACACCTCGATCAGCAGGATGTGGTCGGGCGTTCCGTCCCTGTTCACGCAGGAGAGCCGTTCCGTTTCCACCCGCACGGAGGGCTTGCAGAAGTCAAACGGCGCACGAAGCAGCTCGTTGATATGCTCCGCATGGCCGTCGATGCCGGTGATCGTACCGTCATCCTCCACGCCGACAGCGATCATGCCGCCGTCCGCGTTGGCAAAGGCGATCAGATGAATCGCCAGCGTTTTTGCATCGATGCGGGCGCTCTTTCGGTCAAAGAGCGGCGATTCCACCGCACCGCAGATTTGCGCTATCGTCATTCTGTGATTCATGTGCCGACCCCCTCGTCATAAGAAAAATCCAGACCGTGCTCCTCGCAGTATTTGCGAATGACGAACACCGTCATTTTATTGGGCATCGTCCTTCCGTTCTCCCAGCGATTGACGGAGGTGAAGCTCACGTTCAATTCCTCCGCAAGCTGACGTTGGGAGATCCTACGCTCACTGCGCAGCTTGATGATGGCTTCGCCAAAGGTCATTTCGTATCACGCTCCTTATATCATAGTATAGCACATGGCAGCGCAAACATACAAGAAAAATACGGAGGACTTCAAATAAGAAATTACAAATCCATCCCACCGAAAGGAGGCCGCGCCCCATGGCGACCACACGCATCATTTCCATGCACGTTAATCAGGGCAAGACGATTGCCGACTGCCTGACTGACCGCATCGACTATTCCAAGAATCCAGATAAGACGCAGGGCGGCGAGCTGGTCTCCGCCTATCAGTGCGACCCCAAAACCGCTGATGCGGAGTTTCTTTACTCCAAGCGCCAGTACCAGACCGTCACAGGGCGGGAGCAGCGGCATGACGTGATCGCCTATCAGGTGCGCCAGTCCTTTAAGCCCGGTGAGATCACGCCGGAGGACGCGAACCGCGTAGGCTATGAGTTTGCCGAGCGGTTTCTGAAAGGACGACACGCCTTTTTTGTGGCTACCCATACCGACAAGCGGCATATTCACAATCACATCATCTGGAACTCCACCACATTGGACTGCAAGCACAAGTTCCGCGATTTTCTCGGCTCCGGCAGGGCCGTCGCACGGCTCAGCGACGTCATCTGCACCGAGCATCGGCTCTCCGTGATTGCTGACCCGAAGCGCGACGTTAATCACTACGGCAGGTGGCTGGGAAACAAGGCAAAGCCCTCCCACCGGGAGCTGCTCTGCGGCCTTATCGACGCGGCGCTTTTGCAGAAGCCCGACAGCTTTGACGCGCTTTTGAAGCTGCTGGCGGAGGCAGGCTGCGAGGTCAGACGGCGCGGCAATACGCTGTCCCTGCGCCACCCCGGCAAAAAGGGCTTTGTCCGTCTTTCCTCCATCAACGGCTATTCGGAGGACGAGCTGCGCGCCGTCCTCGCCGGAGAAAAGGAGCATACGCCGCACAAAAAACGGACGCAGGCCACGCGGAAAAAG
>DCTG01000044.1 GCA_002329245.1 Clostridiales bacterium UBA1446 | reverse complement strand
GCGTTGTCGTAGAGCATTTTTTCGAAATGAGGAACCAGCCATTTACGGTCTGTGGAATAACGGGCAAAACCGCCTCCGATGTGGTCGAAAATACCGCCGCGATACATCTGTGTCAATGTGAACTCCGCCATCTGACGGGCTTTCTGATCTCCTTCCACCTCGGAAAACCGTAAGAGAAAGAGAAGATTATGCGCGGTAGGAAACTTCGGCGCCCCGCCGAATAATCCGTAGGTCTCATCAAAGAGAGCTTTCAGCTTTGCCGAGGCAATCTTCAGAAGTTCGCGAGACGGTTCGTCCGGCTTCGGAGCGTCCGCTGCCTCCCGGCTGAGGAATCTGCCGATCTCCTCCCCGGAGGCAAGCAGCTTCTCACGGGATGTTTTCCATTGCCGCGCAATCTCCGGCAGCACGTCCATCATTCCATACAATCCGTTCCGCCCCGATTTGGGGAGGTAGGTTGCGGCAAAAAACGGCATCTGGTCCGGCGTCATTATAATCGTCATCGGCCATCCGCCGGATCCCGTCATAGCCTGGCAGGCCTTCATATAGACCGCGTCCACGTCGGGCCGCTCTTCCCGGTCCACCTTGACCGGAATATAAAACTCGTTAAGAAGCTTTGCCACTTCATCGTCCTCGAAGGACTCCTTTTCCATCACATGACACCAATGGCAGGCGGAATAGCCAACGCTCAGAAAGACCGGTTTATCCTGCGCCTTAGCGCGGCGGAATGCTTCCTCACCCCAGGGGTACCAGTCCACCGGGTTATGCGCGTGCTGTAAAAGATAAGGCGATTTTTCGATTATAAGCCGGTTTTCAAATTTTTTTCCAGCGGATATCATTGCTTCACCTTTTTCCTCTCAGGATAACCTTATTGTACCCAAAAAGCAAAAAGGATACTAGGTCTGTATCCTTTTTGCTTTGGTTCTCTGTACCTCAGCTTGTTTTTCTCCCGCATCCGATATATGATGTAATTGTGGGATTTCACGAGAATTGCCGCGAATTTATCCTCAGTGGGAGGCAATTGCATTGCGCAAGAGAATAGAAGACCGGAAAAAAAAGCCCCTGATCGTACCCGTCAGGGAACAGAAACAGCTTGATCTGGTGCGTGAACTGTTTCAGGAATACGCGGCGTCGCTCGGTTTCGAGCTCAGTTTTCAGAATTTCGAAGAGGAACTGCGTACGCTTCCCGATAAATACGCTCCCCCGGAAGGGGAAATCCTCCTGGCATTTGTGGATGGCATACCTGCCGGCTGCATTGCGCTGCACGCCCTGCCGGACGGCGTTGGAGAACTGAAGCGCCTCTTTGTTCGGGATGCTTTCCGGGGACTCGGCATAGGTAAGAAGCTGATTTTGCATATGATAGACGAGGCAAAGCTTAGAAATTACCCTGCCGTCCGACTCGACACGCTTCCCTCAATGAAAGAGGCAATTTGTCTGTACGAAAGGCTCGGCTTTTATGAGATTCCTCCTTATGTTTACAATCCCTTTGAAGGGGCGCGCTATTTGGAGCTGAAGCTGTGATTCCCCTGTCATTCTGCGGACAGAAAATCGCGTAATAGCAGTATAAACGCTGCTCTTTCGCCGAGCCGGTTCTTATCGGACCGGCTGTTTATGATATCCTCTCTCCCCAAACGGCTGAAGCTTCTCTACCCACGCTTTTTTCATCTGTTCCATTTCCCAGGGAACGTCATTGACCCCTTCCGTTACCTTCTCTTCCAGCACTTCATACGTAAAAGCTTCGGAGCCGAACTGCTTCCATTCCTTCTGCAGCTCTGTGTTAAAGCAGTTGCCCATATCCAGCTGCTGCCGGAGCGTGAGCCAGCGGTTTTTCAGATTCGGACTTGCGCCAATCATGATTTTCCCGTTTTGTGTATTCCTGACCTGGTAAACGCCCATCCAGGTTTTCATTTCCTTGTATTGCTCCTTGAGCAGCTTTTGTCTTTCCTTGTCCATTTTGGATCACCTTTCAATATCCGTTTTTTAATATTCTTTTTAACCGGCAAATAAGGTTCCCTGCTTATCGGCTCAGCCGGGAACAGCCCTCTCCAGATCCGCATATTCGAAGCTGGCAAGGCTGCTAACGACATCAAAAATCTGCCGCCCGCCTTCCGAAAAACGGTAACGCATCCGGCAGGCGAGGTTTTCGCGAACAGGCCGGCACATTTTTCCGGAAACCGGCGCAACCAGTCCGCTTCCCTCCTTCTTTTCCAGCACCTCCGCCTGCAGATGATATTCTTTTTGCTGCAAAACGATTCCCGTTTCATTCCACTTGATCAGTTTAACACCGTTATAGGTTGCAAAGCGATATTCCTTGCCATTGTAGAACACCGTACCGATGCATCCCGTAAAACTCCTCCCAAGGAAAGGGACATGAGCGGCGGAGATCATGACGCTGCAAGGAGTTTCTTCCTCCCACATACATTGCGTCCAAAGGTACCGTCGCGGAAAAGAACTGCCCCGGTCAGTCTCGCAATAACCAAGGCCGCCGTTGAAATCGAACGTTCGGCCGTCAATCTGCAAAGAGCCGGAAATCCGGTGCGCAAAGCTGAGCACACCGTGGCGGCACTGCATCGCCGGGACAAAACGAAACGGCCCCATGATATCGGTATCCGGTGCGGAAAAGGGCCCGTAACAGAGCCTGCCGCTGATGTCGGGGGAACGAAGGTTCAAAAGTATTCCGTCCTCACGAAATAGGTTTTCCCCGATCCTGATATGAAAGCGTTCGCGCTCTGCCGAAAAGGCTTCTGCCGGAAAGGAATATTGATAAGCGCCGTCGGATAATACGGTCTGAATGGACGCGCATCTTCTTCCTCTTTCATCTGCCTGGAAGGACACAATCAAAGCGAAAGACGCATCCCTATTCTGCTGCTTTAAATACCAGCCCTCGAAATAGGAGCGCCGTTTCCCATTCCCGTGAAAACCGTTCACCCGCTCTCCCCCTTTCCGTTATTTCTTTCCGGAGAATCTGCTCCGTATCCGAATTATATAAGATTCTCTCCGAGCACGCGAAATGTTCGCCAATCCGTTTCACGTCTTTTCCGAGGCTGTCGGCAAAAACCTCTTGTTCCTGTAAGCGCTAATCTTCTATTGCATGGAGCGCGGCTTTGAGCGCGTGAATCTCCGCCGTATCAAAAACCGGCAGCGGGCTGTCCTCCTGCCGGATCAACAGTCCAATCTCCGTGCATCCGAGGATCACACCCTCCGCGCCCCGGTCCCCGAGCAAAGCGATCATGCGCTGAAACTCCTTTTTCGAATGCTGCGAGACGACGCCAAGACATAGTTCCCGATAAATCACATCGTTGACAAGTTCCCTGTCGTTCTCATCGGGAAGCAGCATTTCAATGCCCGCGGCTTTCAGCTTTTCTTTGTAAAAATTCATCTGCATGGTGANNTGCTCTTTAATTCTTCCACCGTCGCGTCCGCAATATGAAGCAGCGGTATCCCGACCGTTTTTTCAACCTGCGGCGCTACCTTGTGCATTGTATTGGTGCAAATTCGGCGCCCGCTTTTTCGAGCCGCAGCGCGGCGTCCGATAGTATCTTTACGCTCTTCTCCCAATCGCCGCTTCCCTGGCAGGATTCAATTTCCTGAAAATCCAAACTGTAAAGGAGTATTTTCGCGGAGTGGAAACCGCCTAAACGCTCCTTTACGGCTTCGTTGATGATTCGATAATAGCTTGCCGTACTCTCCCAGCTCATCCCGCCGATCATTCCGATTGTTTTCATAGATCTTCCCTTTCTCGCTCTCTTTCGGAGAAAAATCCGGTAAACCGCGTTTGTATAGAATACAGTTCATTGTTCGCATTTTTGATACAGTTTCTACTACTATGACGCAAAAACCCTTGAAAATCAATCCTTTTGCCAGGATAAATGTGTACAATTGCGCGGATCGCCTGCTCTTCCGAAAACTGTATCCCTTCCTGATTAAATTTGATTTTTCCGATGGCCCAAAGATATAAATTTTAAACATGCAGATACGGCAGGCAGCTTGAGCTGCCTGCCGTATCTGCANNTTGAGCACCAACCGATGGTTGAGTATCTAAGGTTAAAGCTACCAGAGACTCGTTCCGAAGCGAGATGGTATCGCCCGCCGCAAGGGTTACGATACAGCTACCCATTGTTTCTCCATAGCCAAGTACAGAAACATTGGTGGACGGGTTCACGGTGCCATTTACAGCAATTGCAATTATAGAACCACTGCCGGCTGTAATATTAGCTCGATAGTTTATGAGATAATCGCCTGCTTCCAAAACAGTGAATTCAGTACCGCCAGCCGTATGCGTTACGTTGCTGAGCGGGCCGTTGTAGCTGAATGGCACGCTACTGCCACCTGGTATGGTTCCGTCGATTGGTGACATTGCTGAATGATATACATAGCCATAGGCATCATAGTTGTCCAGCCTTGTAATGCTCAGTTGAGCACCAACCGATGGTTGAGTAGCTAAGGTTATAGCAAACAGAGAGTTGTTCTTCAGCGCGATGACATCGCCCGCCGCAAGGGTTAATACGCAAGTACCCGTTATTTCTCCGGTGGCTAGTACCGGAACATCGGTAGACGGGTCCACGGTACCATTGACAGCGATTGCAATTGCAGAGCCAACGCCGGCTGTAATATTAGCTCCATAGTTTATGAGATAATCGCCTGCTTCCAAAACAGTGAATACAGTACCGCCAGCCGTATGCGTTACGTTGCTGAGCGGGCCGTTGTTGTTAAATGGCACGCTACTGCCACCTGGTATGGTTCCGTCGATTGGTGACATTGCTGAATGATAAGCATAGCCATAGGCATTACTTTTTCCTTCTATCTTCGTTATGCTCATTTGAGCACCCACCGATGGTAAATAAGCTAAGGTTAAAATTTCCAGAGAGTTGTTCCGCAGCGCGATGGTATCGCCCGCCGAAAGGGTTAATACGCAACTACCCGTTGTTACTCCATGGGCTAGTACCGGAACATTGGTAGACTCGTCCACGACGCCATTTACAGCGAGTGCAATTGCAGAGCCAACAACGCCGGCTGTAATACTGACTCCATAGTTTATGAGATAATCGCCTGC
>DCTG01000222.1 GCA_002329245.1 Clostridiales bacterium UBA1446 | reverse complement strand
CATCTTTGAGGAGGCGGCCGGCATTTCCCGCTTCCGCTACCGGAAGGAAGAGGCGCAGCGGAAGTTGGAGCGTACGGAAGATAACCTGCAGCGCATCGGCGACCGGATCGGCGAGCTTGAACTGCAGGTTGGCCCTCTGCGCGAGCAGGCGGAAAAGGCCAAGCAGTATCTGCTGCTGCGGGATGAGCTGCGGGGGCTGGAGGTGTCTCTTTGGCTGGACGGCCTTGACAAGCTCAAGCTCTCCTCGCGCAAGACGCTCGACGACTTCGAAAACGCGGTTCGCCAGAGGGACGAATTGCAGGCTGCGGTCGAAAAGCTCTACGCCCAGTCGGAGTCGGATGCCGTCCGGATGCGGGAAAAGGACGTGGAGGCGGATGCCGTTCGTTTTGAAGTGTCGGGGCTGGAGGCAAAGTGCAGCCAGATTGACAGCGCAATCACAGTGCTGAAAAATAATGTGCAAAATAATTTAGAGCAGATCGACCGGCTTACGCGGGAGCTTTCGGAACAGTCCGCCCGCGCGAAGGGGATATTGGATCAAATGGAAGAGCGCCGCGCAAGAATCCGCGAGCTTGAAGCGGCCCGGGCCGGTAATCAGGATCGAATGGAGCGGCTGCTGCAGGAAGCGCTCCGGACCGCCGAGCAAGCGGGAAGCCTGACGGCGGAAGTGGAGGCACTCCGGGCAAAAGAGGCGCTGGAAAACGCGGCTCTTTCCGCCGCGCAGGCAAAACTTTCGGGGCTTGCCGCTTCCGCGCAGGAACTCTATGACCGGGACNNCCGGGACAGCTCGGTGCGCGCCGAACTTGCGGGACAGAACGAGCGGGCGGAGGAGACCCGCCGCGCGGCCTTCTCTCTGAGCGAAGAACTGAAAAAAGCGCGGGAAGAGTCCGCTGCGCTCCAGAACGTGATTCAAGGTTATCTCAAGCGGAAAGAAGGGCGTGAAAGCAAAGCCTCCGCCGCGCAGGAGCGCCTTATGAAGCTGCGCATGGAGGACAACGCCTTAAGGTCCCGCATTTCCATGCTCGAAGAGATGGAAAAAGTGTACGAGGGGTTTTCCAAAGCGGTAAAGGTCGTTATGGGGGAAGCCGAGCGGGGAAGCCTGCGCGGAATTCACGGCCCTCTTGCAAGCCTGATAAAAGTCCCGGACCCGTATGCCGTCGCGGTGGAAACCGCCTTGGGGCCGGCGTTGCAGCATATCGTAACCGAGCGGGAAGAGGACGCGAAAGCGGCCATTGAAAGCCTCAAGCGGCGCGACGCGGGACGGGCGACCTTCCTTCCCTTGTCTGCGATTCGCGGCCGCGACCTGCGGGAAGAAGGCGTGGAGCGGGAAAGAGGATTTGTGGGCGTTGCCTCGCAGCTTCTGCAATATGAGAAAAGATACGGGGAGATCGTCGGCAATCTTTTGGGTCGTACCGTCATAGCGGAGCGGCTGGACGACGCCATAGCAATCGCAAAAAAATACGGGCATCGGTTCCGGATTGTGACATTGGACGGACAGGTTCTCAATCCGGGCGGTTCCATGACCGGAGGCAGCGTCAGTCAGAACGCCGGCATATTATCCCGGGCCAACGAGCTGGAGCGCATACGGGAACAGAATGCCGCGCTTCAGGAGCAGCTGAAAGAAGCGGCGGCCGATTTGGAGCACTGGAGGCGTGAACTGGAGGCCGCGTCCTATGAGCTGGACGTCGCCCGCGGCGAGCAGCGCCAGCTTGAGGACAAGGTGCTCCGTCTCACCGCGGAAGAGGAACACTATCGCCTGCTTTTGGAGGGACTGGAGCAGAACCGGGCGGCGCTGGAAGAAGAGCTCAGACGCTTGGGGGAAAGAAGCGGAAAGACGGAAACGGAGATGCAGGAAACCCGCGCCGAAATAGAGCGGCGTGAGAAAGCCGCCGCCGCCCTCCGGGCGGACGCGGCGGCACGCAGCGCGGGGCAGGAAGAGCTGCAGGAGGACGCCGGGCGCATCTCCGAACAGATTGCCGCGCTTCGGGCCGCGGAAGCCGCGCTGGAAGCCGAGCAGAATGCGGCGCAAAACGCGCTGCGGGAGCTCGAGGGGCTCCATCGGGAATTCGGGGGCGACCGTGAGCAAAGAGAGCGGTATATTTCGGAATACCGGGAACGCAACGAAGCGATGGAAGCGGAGATTTTGGAGCATGAGAAAGAAAAGGCCCGGCTGCTTGGCCATCTCGACACGCTGAAAGAGCGAATCCGTCAGATATCCGAAGAAAAACTGGAACTCGAGGCGAAACGGACCCAGTGCGACCGGGAGTGTCAGGAGAAGAACCGGGAGCTTTTGCAGATGGAACGGGAATGCGCCCGTTTAGAGCAGAAGAAGGCGACCGCCGCCTTAGAGGAAAAACAGATCCTCGACCGCCTGTGGGATACATACGGATTGTCGCACGCGGCGGCGTTAAACATCCGCATGGAGCTCGAAAGCACGGCCAAAGCGGGCCGGCGCGCCGCGGAACTGCGCCGGGAAATCAACGCGCTCGGAACGCCCAACATCGGGGCCATCGAGGAGTTCGAGCGGGTCAACGGACGGTATGAATACCTCACGGGCCAGCGCGACGACGTGCTGCGCGCCAAGGTGGAACTGGAACAGATTATCCGCGATATTTCCGAGGAGATGAAGGCAATCTTTGCCCGGGAATTTAAACTCATCAACCAGTGCTTCGGGGAAACCTTTACCGAGCTGTTCGGCGGGGGAAGGGCGGCGCTGGAATTAGAGGACGAGTCGGATATTTTAAACTGTGGAATTGAGATCAAGGTGCAGCCGCCCGGCAAGACGCTCAAGGTATTGTCGCTCCTCTCCGGCGGAGAAAAGGCCTTCGTCGCGATTGCGCTCTACTTTGCGATTTTGAAGGTAAGGCCAACCCCGTTTTGCGTCTTGGACGAAATCGAAGCGGCGCTGGACGAGGTAAACGTGGTGCGATTCGCCCGTTATCTCCGGGAGATGTCGGATAAGACGCAGTTTTTGGTCATTACGCACCGGCGCGGCACAATGGAGGAAGCGGACGTGCTCTACGGGGTCACGATGCAGGAGCAGGGCGTTTCCCGCCTGCTGACGGTAAATTTAAATGAATTGGAGCGGGAGCTGAATATCCGCTGATCCTTTTGCGGATGCTTTCCCCTTAGGAGGAACTATGGCGTTTTTCGATAAAATCAAAGCCGGGCTGAGCAAGACGAGGGCGTCTTTCGGCAGCTCGCTGAACGGACTTTTTTCCGGGTTTCACAAGGCGGACGAAGATTTTTTTGAGGAACTGGAAGAGACGCTGATTCTAGCCGATTTAGGCGCATCCACCTCGGCCCGGATTGTGGAGAAGCTGCGTGAGAAAGTCAAGTCCGAACGGATTTCCGGAGAGGAAGCGCTCCGGGCCGCGCTGGCGGAAATACTCATCGGGATTTTACGAACGGGAAGCTTGGAGATGAATTTATCCACCCGGCCCTCCGTGGTGCTTGTCATCGGCGTCAACGGAACGGGGAAGACGACCACAATCGGGAAGCTTTCCGCAAAACTGATCGCGGAAGGGAAAAAGGTGCTCCTGTGCGCCGGAGACACCTTCCGCGCGGCCGCAGCCGATCAGCTGGAAATCTGGGCCAAGCGAACGGGGGCCGACCTGGTGCGGCAGCACGAGGGGGCGGATCCCGCCTCCGTGGTATACGACGCCATCAGCGCGGCCTGCGCGCGGGGCACCGACGTCATCATCTGCGACACGGCGGGAAGGCTTCACAACAAGCAGAATCTCATGAACGAGCTGTCCAAAATCGACAGGATCATTTCGAGGGAACTGCCTGAGGCGGCGCGGGAGACCCTTCTTGTGTTGGACGCGGCCACCGGACAAAACGGCCTTGCGCAGGCGGGTAAATTCAGCGAGGCGGCCGCCGTTTCCGGCATCGTCCTGACCAAATTGGACGGCACCGCGAAGGGCGGCATCGTGGTTTCGGTCTGCGATACGCTGAAGATACCGGTCAAATGGATCGGAGTAGGG
>DCTG01000072.1:3397-4048 GCA_002329245.1 Clostridiales bacterium UBA1446 | reverse complement strand
ACCGAACGGGTCTCGACAGAATGCTCCGTCTGAAAGCCGATGGAAACCGGCACTTCCGACGGGCCGATCGGCCTTTGTCCCCCGATAAATTTCGGGTCGCAGCAAATCCCGCCATGGGATAATTCAATGGAGGCGAGAGCGCCGTACTTATGGATTGCCTCGGCGCAGAGCACCATGGACGGAATGCAGTCGTCGCTGTCCAAATACTGCTGGATGGGGTGNNCGATGCCGTCGCCCACGGTGACGAGGGCGGCTCCGCCCTTTGCCTTGCGTTCATAGTAGGCTATGTTATGCTTCTGCAAGGCTCCGTCCTTGCTGACGTCGGCCTGGGAAGTCGGAGAGGAGACGATGCGGTTCCGAAGCACAAGCGGACCGATTTTAATTGGCTCGTACAGATGCGGATACAATGCGCTCAATTCAAACAGCCTCCTGTCTTATTTTGTTCCTGTTTGTCATATTAGCATACCGTTTTTGCCTCCGCAAGGCGTTTTACCCCCTTGGAAAGTTTCACATTTTCTATGGAGGGAAAGTCATATATTAATTTATAATATGAAGCAAATCCGCTCTTGCTTTTTCGTACAAGTTGTGTTAGTATAGTTAAGCTGTTTGAGAACGGCATTCAACTTGTATGCGCCTGTAGCTCAGTTGGAT
>DCTG01000072.1:0-3377 GCA_002329245.1 Clostridiales bacterium UBA1446 | reverse complement strand
GTTCGAATCCCTCCAGGCGTGCCAAAGAAGCACTGACTTTGCATGAAGTCAGTGCTTCTTTGTTTTTTTACCAATTCGTCCGGGCAATCTGTTGCCCGCCGCCTGCAGCGCGCGCGGAGCGGATTTACTCCGCGCCGAAAGTCAATATTCCGGAAAAGTGCTTTCCGAACAGTTTTTCCACTTCCGTCCCGACGTCCGCCAAAAAATGCTCGTAGCGCTGCAGCAGAAGATGGCCCTCCGGGGTCAGCTCGCTTTTCCCTCCCTTCAGCCCGCCCTGGCGCCTTCGCACGATAGGAAATCCAAGCTGGGCTTCGAGGGAGTTTATGATGTTCCATCCCGAACTATAAGACAGTTTCATCCGCCGGCAGGCTTCCATAACGGATGCCGTCTCGCCTATTAGAGCGAGAAGCATGGCCGTCTTCGCGTCAAAAAACGGCCTTTCCTTTGCGAGGGAAACCTCCGCGACGGGGCGGATGCTCTGATAATTGTGATATTCAAGCAAGGCATGGCGATCCTCCTGCGACTCGGCGTCATGAAGTATGCCCGCGTCGTCCACTTCAATCCGTTCGCTCCGGAACCCGCTGCGGGATAGGGCCTCCCGAAGTCCCCCTTCGCCGGTATCCGCGAGCACCTTTTCAATGACGGCCGCGGAGAGAAGAACCGGATGCCCGGGCCGCCCCCGGTAGACCGGACAAGCAAGCTCCGCACGGGAGGAAAGCAACCGCTCGACGGTTTTCCTCGTAAAGAGCGGAATATCCACCGGCGTAAACAGCACGCGGTCGCATTTACCGGCAAGATAGCCCAAGCCAATTTTCGCGGAAGCAATCATCTGCGTCTCCCTGTAGTTTTCATTGCGGATGAAAATAACCCTGTACTTCGCCAGATGATGCTCCAGGGCATGCGCGTTATAGCCCGTAACCATCACAATCTTAGACACGCCGNNACCCGGTTGGGACGGCATTCCAGCCGCCGCAATGACAGCGCCTGTTGTCATAACCCTTCTCCCGATCGTATTTTTTCATAAATATTGTAACAATTATACAATAACAGATGCCGAGCGACTTGTAAATAGAAACAATTTGACGGTTAATTTATTTGTTGGTAAGATATTTTAAAGGAAATGGCGGGAAGTACTTACATATTTAAACAGAGCCAGGCAGGCGGCGCAAGAAGCCGAAACATGAAAAAGGAGGAGATGACAACATGATTAAAAAGGTATTCATCATCAACGGAGCGGAACGTACGCTGCTCGTCGAGGGCAGCGAAAGCCTTGCTGCCATACTCCGCGAACGTCTGCTGCTAACCGGATGCAAAATCGGCTGCGGCGAAGGCCACTGCGGCTGCTGCAACGTCATCCTGAACGGCAAGGTTACGAGGTCCTGCATTACCAAGGTGGGAGCGGTCGCAGACTACTCGGAGATCACGACGATCGAAGGGGTCGGCGCAATCGGCAATCTGCATCCGGTCCAGGTGGCGTGGATGGTATACGGCTGCGCGCAGTGCGGCTTTTGCAGCCCCGGATTCATCGTCAGCGCTAAAGCGCTGCTGGAGCAGAATCAGAACCCGACCCGTCAGGAGGTCCGGGACTGGTTCCATAAAAACAGGAATCTGTGCCGCTGCACAGGGTATAAGCCCTTGGTCGACGCTACCATGGCGGCAGCCAAGGTTTTGCGGGGAGAGATGACGAAGGAGGATCTTGTTTTTCAGCCCATGGATAACAGAATCCTCGGAACCAGCTTTATCCGCCCCTCCGCGGAGATGAAAGTTACCGGAACCTGGGACTTCGGTGCGGACAGCGCCCTGCACATGCCCGAGGGAACCTTGCGCCTGGCTCTTGTTCAGGCGGAGGTCTCGCATGCCCTCATCAAGGGGGTGGATACCTCCGAAGCCGAAAAGATGCCCGGAGTCTATAAGATTATCACCGCGAAGGATGTGCCGGGGAAAAACAGGATTAACGGACTTGTCATGCTTCCGCTCAACAACAAGTGCGACGGCTGGGACCGGCCGATTCTCTGCGACGAGAAGGTTTTCCAATACGGCGACGCGATTGCGATCGTCGCGGCGGACACGGAAGCCCATGCCCGCGAAGCGGCCAAGGCCGTCAAGCTGGATCTTGAACTGTTACCCGCCTACATGAGCGTTCCCGAGGCGCTCGCCCCGGATGCCATCGAAATTCATCCGGGCGTGCCAAACGCCTACTTTGAAACCAACTGTATCAAGGGACCGGATTTCGATCTCGACTCCGCCCCCAACGTTGTGGAAGTGGAAAGTTACTGTTCACGCCAGCCGCACCTCTTCCTTGAGCCGGACAACGGTTTTGCCTGCATAGACGAGGACGGAATGCTGACGATCCATTCCAAGAGCATAGGCATCCATCTGCATATGCCCATGATTTCGGAGGGCATCGGCGTTCCCATGGAAAAGCTGCGGATTGTACAAAATCACGCGGGCGGCACCTTCGGTTACAAGTTCTCCCCCACAAACGAAGCAATCCTCGGCGTGGCGGCTCTTGTCTGCCAGAAACCGGTCTCGCTGCTCTTCAACATGTACCA
Organism: Clostridiales bacterium UBA1446; assembly: GCA_002329245.1. Taxonomy (GTDB): domain Bacteria; phylum Bacillota; class Clostridia; order Oscillospirales; family Oscillospiraceae; genus UBA1446. The sequence continues at coordinate 825 of DCTG01000072.1, read as the reverse complement.
GTCCATTACCTATACCGGGAAACGCAGCCCCGGCTTCATGCACGTCAAACTCGCCGCCGACGAGAAGGGCAAGCTGCTCGGCCTCCGGGGAAACAACTATATTGATCACGGCCCCTACTCCGAGTTCGGCGACCTGCTGACGCACCGCCTGTCCCAGTTTGTCGGCGCGGGTTACCATATCCCGAGCATCCGCAACAAAAACACCACGGTATTCACGAACCATGCCTGGGGCTCCGCGTTTCGTTCCTTCGGCTCGCCGCAGTCCTATATGGGCAGCGAGATCGCAATCGATGTGCTGGCTGCAAAGATGGGAATAGACCCGTTTGACATCCGCGAGATGAACTGCTATAAGGCCTCAGAAAAGTCGACAACCCCGACCGGCTTTAAGCCGGATGTCTACTGTGAAGAGGATCTCTTCAAGCTGGCTAGGCCAAAGTATGAGGAGGCCAAGAAACGGGTGGCCGAGAAGAACGCCGCCTCTGACGGCAAAATCAAATATGGCGTCGGTGTGGCACTCGGCGTATACGGCTGCGGACTTGACGGTGTGGACAGCTCGGAGAGCTGGGTCGATCTGAATCCAGACGGCACCGTGACGGTGCGCAACTCCTGGGAGGACCACGGCCNNNNCGGCTTTACCCCCGACATGATCAAGCTCGACCTTTGCGACACCAAGCATACGCCCAACTCCGGCCCGTCGGGCGGCAGTCGTTCCGCCGTCATGACCGGAAACGCCACCCGCCTTGCCTGCGAAAAGCTGCTGGAAAATATGAAAAAACCGGACGGCGGCTGGCGCACCTACGACGAGATGAAGGCTGAAGGCATCGA
>DCTG01000215.1:6729-9737 GCA_002329245.1 Clostridiales bacterium UBA1446 | reverse complement strand
CATGTCCTCCGACACCGCGCGCATCGCCTTGCCCATCTTCGTCTTCTGTACGAGATAAGTCAGCACCGCCATGGAAATAAGCGAGACTACAATGGTGATCATCGCGGTTGAGCTTAAATAGATACCTTGATAGTGGATCCCCTCTCCGCCAATCAGGTCGGGCATTTGCTTGGAGCCCGCGCCCATGATGATCTGAGCTAAGTTTTCAAGGAGGAACGATACCCCGATCGCGGTGATGAGAAGCGAGAGGCGGGGCGATTTTCGCAGCGGAGAATAAGCCGCTTTCTCAATCAGCATACCGAGCAGCGTACAGACCAAAACGGCCGCCAAGACCGCCACCATGGGAGGCAGAGACAGACGGGTCATCACGATCCAGACCATGTACGCGCCCACCATGATGATATCGCCGTGCGCAAAGTTTAAGAGCATGATAATTCCGTATACCATGCTGTATCCCAACGCCACCAGCGCATAGATGGAGCCGGCCTGCAGACCGTTTAAAAACTGGTTGATTATGACGGAAATGACAGACATCTGTCTTCCTCACTTTCGCTTAAGCATTGAAGGCGTATCGAAGGCGCGCTTTGACCCGTTTACGCCGGGAGCGGCAAACGACCGTCCCCACGAGAAACACGAGTATGTGGGAGCACTCGTTTGCCGTTCGCCGAAGCCCGCGCTTTACAGAAAGGTAACTGCATCCCCGGAAGCATCAGCAGCGCGTATTCCCCCGCCTTACACAAAGGAAACCATGTGGGAGAGCGGCCTGACAGACCGCTCTCCCGGCATGGCATTCCGGATAATGAATTAATACATCTGGAGGAATACTTCTTCTCCGCCCTTGACTGTCATGATGACCGCATCCTTGATCGGGTTGTTGAACTCGTCNNGTGACGCCGGTGACGTCCGTAGAGGTCTTGATCGCCTCGATAATGGCGGCCTTGTACTCGTCGCTGCCGGCGGCAAGCCCTTTATCTTCGGCCTTCTTCAGCGCGTCAACCAAAACGACAGCCGCGTCATAGGCGGTGGCGGCAAACATGTTGAGCGTATCCTTTCCATACTTGGCGGTGTAATCGCTCTCAAACTGCTTGACCTCGTCCGTGGAGCCGGGCGCATAGGCGGAGCAGTAGACGGAGCCTTCCAGGTCCTCCGCGGAGGCGTAATCGGAAACACCGGCCCAGCCGTCGCCGCCCACAAAGATCGCCTTCAGGCCGGCGTCGCGGGCCTGCGTGACGATGAGACCGTCGTCTTCATAATAGTTGGGGCAGAACACCACGTCGGGATTCGTTGCCGCGATGCTGGTCAGCTGGCTCTTGAAGTCCTTGTCGCCCTTGGCGTAACCCTGCTCGGAAACGATCTGAAGGCCAATTTCTTTGGCTTTTGCCACAAACGCGTCCTTCAGGCCCACCGAGTAATCGTTACCGGTTTGATAGAGAACCGCGGCTGACTTCGCCTTCAGCACCTCGCTGGAGTACTGCGCCATTTTCTCGCCCTGGAAGGGGTCGATAAAGCAGGTGCGGAACACGTTGGTGTAAACGGTATTACTTTCCGCGTCGTAGGTTACCGCGGCTGCGGTGGCGGAGGCCGTGATCATCGGCATGCCGATGGGATAGGCTTCGCCGACCACGGCGATGGTATTGTCGGTAAGAACGTCGCCGATCAGCGCGGTGATGCCTTCGTCCACCATGCGGGTAAACGCGTTGACCGCCTCAGCGGAGTCGCCCTTCTGATCGTAGACAACGGTTTCGATCTTCTTACCATTGATGCCGCCCTCGGCGTTGACCTTGTCGATATAGAGCTGCGCGCCGTTTCTGACAGCTAAACCGTACACTGCCGCGTCGCCCGTATGAGGTCCGAGAAGGCCGATTTTGATGGTTTCAGCCGCCGCGCCGCCGTTGTTGCCGCCGGTAGGACCGCCGTTGCCGCCTGCCGGTGCGCCGCATCCTGCCAACGTGGCAAACGACAGCAGCAGCACCAAAGCGATGGAGATAAACTTTTTCACTTCTAATTCCTCCCAATCTTTTTTCAGTCGATAATCCTGAGATTATAATAAACAAGCCGGTCTGAGCATCCACGCAAAGCCGCCTTGAATATCCGCACGCAAGCCCGACTTATGGACCTTTCCCCTATGCTAAAAACGCGCCGAACAGCCGGGAGTTTTTAGAAAAAATCACGGATACCAGAAATCTTGGCATCCGGATACGGGTCAGTGTCCCTTATCTAAGCCATCCAACAACGACAAAACCATACCTTTTCCCGGGGGTGCCCATTCTCCAAAGGATGGTCGCGGATAAATTAACGGAACAATTTTATCGCATGATGAAAAAATAGTCAAGCATTTCTCCTGCAATCGATACAAAACCCCGCGGATTGATTCGGAGCCCGAAACGGAAGGAAACCCCCGGGTTTTCCGAGGGTTTTCGTTCCGTTTCAGTCCGTATTCCTGCAATCGCGCGCTTCCGCTCCGATTACAGAACCTTTTCCAATATGCGGGTGCTGACCCTGCCCTCGGTGAATTCCGGCGTCCGGATAACCTTTTGCACGAACGGTATCGTTGTGCTGATCCCCTCAACCTGAAATTCGTCGAGNNGAGCGCCGCGAGCATCCTTCTGATTGCGTGGTCGCGGTCGGAGCCGTGAACGATCAGCTTGGCTATGAGCGAGTCGTAAAAAATCGGAACGCGGTATCCGTGATGGCAATGGCTGTCCACGCGTACGCCGGGCCCCTGCGGAATCTCCCACCGGTTTATGACGCCGGGCGTCGGCCGGAAGCCTTCTTCCGGTTTTTCCGCGTTAATCCGGCATTCGATGGCATGCCCGGCAAAGCGGATATCCTCCTGTGCAAAAGGCAGCTTTTCCCCTTCCGCAATGGCGATCTGCTCCTGCACGATGTCTACCCCGGTGACCATTTCCGTCACCGGATGCTCTACCTGAATTCTTGTGTTCATCTCCAAGAAGTAGAACTTTTCTTCGTCCTGATCGACGATGAATTCCACCGTCCCGGCGTTTTCA
>DCTG01000215.1:0-6655 GCA_002329245.1 Clostridiales bacterium UBA1446 | reverse complement strand
AGTCCCGCTCCCCGAGATGCACCACGTTGCCGTACTTGTCGCCTAAAACCTGCACCTCAACGTGACGGGCGTTGGCGATGTATTTCTCGACATAGAGGGAGGCATCGCCGAACGCGGCTCTTGCCTCCGCGGAAGCCGATTCGAAGATTTGCCTTATCTTGTCCCGGTCCCCCTCCGTAACAATCTTCATGCCGCGCCCTCCGCCGCCAGCCGCCGCCTTAAGAATGACCGGGAAGCCGATCTGGTCGATCACGCCCAATACTTCCTCATAGGAGCTAAGCTTTTTCGAGCCCGAGAGTACGGGAACGCCGCACTGCACGGCCAGTTCCCGCGCGACCAACTTGTTCCCCATCTTATGGATATGCTCTTCCTTGGGCCCGATAAACACAATGCCGTTTTCCGCGCAGGCTTTGGCCAGTTCGGGTTTTTCCGATAAGAACCCGTAACCGGGATGGATCGCCTGCGCCCCCGCTTCCGCAGCCGTTTTCAGGAAGAGCGGTACGTTCAGGTAGGTGGACACGTTCGGCGGACCGATTACCACCGTCCGGTCGGCAAGCCTTGCCGCCATGCTGTCCCGGTCCGCCTCCGAGGCGGCGAGGACCGTTTCAATGCCGAGCACGCGACAGGTCCGGATGATACGGACGGCAATTTCCCCCCTGTTGATCACCAAAATCCGGGATAATTTCATTCAATCTGTACTCCCTTTCTGAGCCTTCGGTCTTAGGATACCTGAATGGAAAACAGCGGCTGATCGGGCTCCAGCATCTGCTCGTTTTTCACATGAATCCCCACAACGGTACCAGAAACATCGGATGTAATCGCGGTAAACGTCTTCATGATCTCCACCAGTCCAACGGTGTCTCCCGCCTTTACGCTGTCCCCCAATTTGACATAGGGAGCCGCGCCCGGTTCCGACTGCGCGTAGAAGAGCCCGTAGCTGGGGGACTTGATTACGAACACGCCTTCCCCCTCCGTTACGACTTCCGCCGGAGCCGCGGCCGGCTGCGCGCATTCCGCCGCGGGAGCGGCCGGGGCGCTTTGTACCGCCGGTTGTGCCGCCGCGGGAGCGGCCGAGGCTGCGACCGGGGCGGCGGACTTCGGCGCGTCCGTTTCGGTCATTTCCATGGCGCCGTTTTTGCCGATTACGATCTTTACCCCGTCGCCTTCCAGCTTGAGATAGTCGAACGAGGATTCTTCCAATTTTTCAATCAGGGTAGCGATGCTTTGCATATCTCCGGAGTCAAAGATTCCTAAAATATTTTTACTCATGTTCTGACCCTCCCATTTCTCACACTGCGTCGCTCTGTTTTTTGAGCACAAGGGTTTTCTCCCCCTGCTTAACCTGAACCTGGGTAATCTTGGGCTGCTTGCCCAAATCGCGAATGAGATCCAAAACCGGTGATTCCACGCAGGAAAAGCGTTTCCAAGGACGATCCTTCGTAGCTTCCCGCATAATCTCGATTTCCTTGGTTCCGTTCATGATATAGCGAAGCAGGAACTCCTCGTCGGAGAGGTTTTCGCCAAACTGTTTCCGGAATTCGGAAAGCGGCTTGTTCTGCTCCTCTTCCTGCCGTTTCGTTCTTTCCGCGATTTCTTTCGCGCGGGGAAGACTCAGGAAGTAATCCCGCAGGTTGGGATCCATTTCAAGATAGCCGGAGTCTTCACTGTAATTGCCCAACGCAAACTGAATAAACTCGTCGATGACGATCTTGTAACGTTCGCCCAAGGCGACGTTGATGGCGGCCTGCGTGCAGACAAACTGCGAATACGGCGTGATCATGTGCGGTTCACCGGTTTCGGCGCACACACGGATTACCTCGTCGATGACCTCGTCCACCCTGTTTTCGAGCTTCAGTTCTTTGAGCTGGTGCGTCATGTTCGAAATGACGCCGCCGGGGATTCTGTGCTGGTATTGGGCAACCTTATAGCGCGTGGGTCCGAACGTGGGAAGGTTCGCCTCGGCGGCCATCGCGTAAAGCTTTTTGGAAACGTGGCGCAGGCGATCCAAATCGAGGTTCACCTCATACCCCAAAGCCTTTGCGTTTTCCGCCACGTTGAACACCGACGGCTGCGCGGTCCCCTCCGCCAGGGGCGGTATCGCCACGTGGAATCCGTCGCAGCCGAGTTTCATTGCCTCCACGTATACGGCGTCTGCCAATCCCGTCGTGCAGTGGCTGTGAATTTCCGTCAGCTTATCGCCGGAATTTGCCTTCATAATGGTATAGACTCTTCTCACGTTGTCGATATCCAAAAGCCCGCCGGCATCCTTCAGATACATGACATCCGCGCCGTAATCCATCATCATCTTTGTCTTTTCCGCGTAATACGCATCCGTGTGCCGGGGCGATATGTAGTAACACAAGGCGAAGGCAACTTCGAGCCCCATCTTTTTCAAAAACGGTACAAACCAGTGATAATGCTTGTGCCCCATGACGTTTCCGGTAATCTGCACCCGCTGCAGCGCGCCCATGTCCACGAGCATTTTGGTGTAAAGCTCAACTGCTTCCCGGTTGAAATTTACAATGTCAAAGGGCCAGAGGGAGGGCTGCAGGATGCATCCCTTTTTGGTTCTCGGCGCCTTTTTTGCGAACATGCGGACCATTTCCCAGGGGTCTTCCTTCAGGTCCCGAATCACCTTTTTAAAGTGCAGCTGCATCAGCGGGCAGCAAAGGGAGCGGAATCCAGCCTGGTCGATATCCTCCAATACGGCTTCCATCATGCCGATCGGCATTCCGGCCGCCCAGTTGCTCTGCGACCCATCCCGGGTGGTCGTGTCGATAAAATTAAGAACCTTTGCCATGCATTTCACCTCTAATTCGTCATTTTCTTCCGACTTTCAGGTCTTCTTCCCATTCACAGCAATTCCGTCCCGTCTTCCTCTCCTTCCTCAAGCACCGCCAGCAGGGTTTCCGTATCGATTACGCGCCCGAAGAAGCGGCCGATGTTATATAGCGTCGCCCGATGCGCCGCTTCCTCGTAAGTGCCGTTGGCGTCGCTTACAAATACCACCTTAAAATCGCGCATAAAGGCAGCCCGAGCCGTGCTTTCGCAGCAGACGTTTGTAACCGTTCCGACAATGATCACGGTGTCAATCTTCCCCGAACCGCCGATATTGCGCAATAAGAGCTCTAAATTCGTATTGAAGAAGGCGTCGTACCGGTGCTTCACGACGATTTGCTCTTCCGGCAGCGGAGCCAATTCATCAATGATTTCGACGCCCCACGTCCCTTCCCGCAAACCTTTTTGAAACAGAACCGGCTGATAGGAGGCTTCGAGAGGCGAAATGGCGAATTGATCCTTTAAAACGGTTTTGGTATACATCACGGGAATCCCCGTTTTGCGGCTAAAATCAAGCAGCCGCTTGATCTGAGGCAGGATCCGCATCGGCTCGTCATTGAAATACAAAACTCCTCCCGGTTTCAGAAAGTCGTTTTGCATATCGATTACAAGTAAGGCGCATCTCTCCCGCCGGATTTTCCATGGTACAAGCTTTCCGCTTTCTTCCTTCACAATCGCTCCCCTCTTTCTTCCTTAGATAAATTCAAGTGGTATGCCACCTGTATACAATGATACTATCCTTATTCCCTTCCGGTGTCAATACCGTTCTTCCGTAAAAAACAGAGAACTTTAACACTCCGTGCATTCCTGCAGAAAAAGAAAGCGCCGCGCTTTGAGATAGATTTCTCCAACCCAAGCGCGGCGGTTCCCAAGCGGGCTTCAGGCCCGCGATATGTTGCTTTTTATTTCATGACGAAATAGTGTTTAATCTGATATTGTGTGAAAAACTCCTGCACATTCAAAACATGCTCCCGGGCCGCCTTTTCCGCGCGGTCCGGATCTCCCGCGGCGATTCCCTCGAATATTTTCTGATGGGCCGGAATGATGACGTTTTCCATCCGGACGGGGTCGGAGGCGGAAAGCGTGACGGCGCGGCCGCACTGCTCCAATACGATACGCAGATAATTTTCAAGCCTGCTGTTTTTGGCTCCGGAAATAAACTGCATGTGGAACTCGTTGTCTTTTTGGACCGCTTTCAGATAATTGCCCCGTTTTACTTCCATCTCGTACTGCTGCAGCGTTTTTTCCATCTGCCTGACCAAATCGTCGGTTTTCCGGGCCGCGCAAAGCCTGGCCGCCAACCCTTCCAACCCCATTTTGATTTCATATAATTCCAAAAAGTCCTCGATATGAACCCTTGAAACAAACATGCCTTTCTCCGGAATCGCTTCGACAAACCCCTCGTACGCAAGACGCCGCAACGCTTCCGCCACGGGTGTGCGGCTGATGCCCAAATCCCTGCACAATTCCCGCGTGGAAAGAAGCTGATCCGCTTTGTACTGTTCCGTAATAATGGCCTCTTTTATTTTTTCATAAGCCAGCTGCTGCTTTGAAATCGTTTTGTTCTCCAAGGCGTTTACTCCAATCCCGAACCGTTCCGGATATTTCATGGGATGCACACGATACCCGCCCTTACGGCCGCAATCCTTTTCATCGTTAAATCAATATATCAGAATATCACCCATATTTCAATCAAATCTTACAGCATCCCCTCTATGTCCCGGCATCTCCATGGGACCGGGTGCAGCGCCTTTCCGATTCTCCCGGCCTTCAAAGGAATCGGCCTTCTCAAGAACCGGTATTCTTTCTCCGGATTTCCGAGCCGAAACTTTCGTACGCACTCATAACAAAAATACTCTGCGCATATATTTTCAACAGTGGAAATTCAATGCGGGGAGTGTTGTTTTTGAAGGGTATCATTGAAGAGCGCGCCTGCGATCTGGCGGTTTACATCATCGAGAACAAGGCGACGGTGCGCGCGGCTGCCAAGAAATTTGGGATTTCAAAATCAACCGTACATAAAGACCTCTCCGAACGGCTTCCTGCCTTCAACCGTACCTTATATCTTCAGGTTAAGGATGTACTGGATGAGAACAAAGCGGAGCGGCATATCCGCGGGGGAATTGCGACCCGCGAAAAATACAGGCAGCTGCATCAGCTCCCTTAACTGCAACCCGACCTTCATAAAGCGCGGGCGCCGATTCCCCCCACCCGGCGCCCGCAGCTTTTTTGGGGATACAAATGCAACAAATTTTGCCGTTAATGGTCACATGTTTAATTTTTTTTGGAAAGTTATTCACATTCCAAACTGGGTATGATACAATGGAGATAAATTTTGACCGGCCGGCAAACCCGGCAGGAAGGAGAGTTTAGAGAAGAATGATCAATCCCTATTCCATGCCAAACTATTTTCAAAACATGCCAACCGTTGGTTCTCCCGTAGAGGACGCCAACGAATCCAACAAAGCTGCTCTTCGCGCCGTGGAAGAAGAGCTTGCCGCTCTCGCGGCACAGATTCAGGCGGCAGGCCGCTCCGACGAGTCTCTCAACGAATCCGGCCAGCTTACCGCAATGCAGCGCGTCAATGCGCTGATTGACGAGGGAACCTGGTGCCCGCTCAACTCCCTCTTTAACCCCGAAGATAACGACGAGGGCACCGCAATCGTAAAAGGACTGGCCCGCATCGGCGGAAAATGGGCCGTAGTCGTAGCCTCGGATAACAAGAAGCTCGCCGGCGCCTGGGTCGCGGGTCAGGCTGAAAACCTCATCCGCGCGTCCGACACCGCGAAGATTCTTCACATCCCCTTGGTTTACGTCCTCAACTGCAGCGGCGTGAAGTTGGACGAGCAGGAAAAGGTGTACCCCAACCGCCGCGGCGGCGGCACCCCGTTCTTCCGCAATGCCGAACTGGAGCAGCTCGGCGTACCCGTTTTGGTCGCCATTTACGGCACCAACCCCGCGGGCGGCGGTTACCACAGCATCAGCCCCACAATCCTCATTGCCCACAGCAAGGCGAACATGGCCGTCGGCGGAGCCGGCATCTTGGGAGGCATGAACCCCAAGGGCTATGTCGACATGGAAGGCGCCATGAACCTGATCGAAGCCGAGAAAGGCAACAAAACGTCCCCTCCGGGTTCCGTGGAAATCCATCATGACGCCACCGGCTTCTTCCGTGAAGTCTACTCCGACGAGAAGGAAGTATTAAACGCCATCCGCAAATATATGTCCTATATCCCTGCTTACAACCTCGAATTCTTCCGCGTCGCCGAACCCGCCGAGCCCGCTCTCGCCTCGGACGATCTCTACACCATTCTTCCCTTTGACCAGAAGATGGTTTACGATATGTACGAGATCATCGGCCGCCTCTTTGACGGCAGCGAATTTTTGGAGTACAAGAAGGGTTACGGCCCTGAAATGATCACGGGTCTGGCAAAGGTGAACGGCCTTCTCGTCGGCGTCATCGCCAACAAGCAGGGTCTCCTGTTCAACTATCCCGAATATATCGAGGACGGCGTGGCGATCGGCGGCAAGCTGTACCGGCAGGGCCTCATCAAGATGAATGAATTCGTCACGCTCTGCGCGCGCGACCGCGTACCCATTGTATGGCTGCAGGATACCNNAGAAAGCCGAGCTGCTCGGGCTTGGCCAGTCTCTCATCTACTCCATCGAAAACTCCCATCTGCCCCAGCTGGAAATCACTCTGCGCAAGGGCACCGCTGCCGCGCATTACGTGCTCGGCGGCCCGCAGGGCAACAACACCAACGCGTTCTCGCTTGGCACGGCGGCAACCGAGATTTACGTCATGAACGGCGAGACC
>DCTG01000002.1 GCA_002329245.1 Clostridiales bacterium UBA1446 | reverse complement strand
GAGATGGAGGCCATTGCGGACGCTTCCCGCGCGTTGGGAGGCTGGCGGCTTGCAGGAACCGCGCTGTACGTGACGTTGGAGCCCTGTCCCATGTGCGCGGGGGCCATCATCAACACGCGGATACCAAAGCTGTTTTACGGGGCGCGGGATGCGCGCGCCGGCGCCTGCGGAAGCGTGCTGAATCTGTTTGAAGAGCGGTTTGGGCACAAACCGGCCGTCGTCGGCGGAATTTTAGAGGATGCCTGTGTAAAACTTCTTCGGGAGTTCTTTGCCGCGGTGCGCGAAAAGCCATAGGTAACAGAAAGTTCCTGTATTGCAATGATTTTAACGCGAGAGATCGAAAATTTAAAACTTTCTTAACATCTGTCACGAAATTTTTTAATAAACTCCTGTTACTATTAATCCTGCAAGAGGCAATAACTTCTTTTCATTCTATCCTCCAATCCTTTTTGACAGGGAACAGGTTTCCGCCTGTTCCCTGTCGATTTTATGGATATACGTTTGCGTTGGATCGGATGGATAGAGCCTTACTGGATTGTATATTCGCCCCGCACTAAAACCTTGACGACGGGAGAAGTGGCTTTGATGCCACGCGGGTCGATCGTCGCCATATAAAGATGGTTTGTGACAAGCGCGGCGCCGGGATTCAGCGAGCCGCCGGTTGTCATATCGATAAGCCCGGGAGAGCTGGAAGCAACGCAGGTGGCGGTCCCTATCCGGAGCATGATTTCGGTGCCGACGGTTCCCGTGAGAATCTGATTCGCGCTCAGTGTGACGACGGCATATGTAGCGGTGCTCTGACCCGTAACGGGGGCGGCGCCGCCGGAGAGACCGGAGAGCTTCCGCTCGACTTCCGATTGGTACGCGGTCATCTGCGCGGAAAATTCGCCCTTGATTCTTGTTTCCTGCGCCGCGACCTTGGCGTCAACTTCGGACAGGACGGTCGGCTTAAATATGTTGTTGAGATAACTGAGAGAAACCAGCGGGTTGTTGGCTGTGCCCTCCTCCGCTGCGACGGCGGCGAACCCCGCCAGCGTGAACACGACGGCGGCCAACGCAATCAGGTGCAGCGGATACTTTCTTTTTTTCATACTGTTCCTCCGGAGAAAGTAAGACGGTGTTATCATTTAGAAATCTGAAAAAATGGTAGAATAGCTGCATTGCAGCTATTCTACCATAGTCCATGTTTCAAAGCAACCCAAAAAGGCGGTTTTCGCTCCGGATTCCGGTTCGGTTTTAAACAAGCTCGCTGCGAAGTCCGAAACTCACCGCGATTGCTGCGTCCACTTGCTGCATCAGTTTGTCGTCCAACCTGCCCATCCGCTCCCGCAGCCGTTTTTTGTCCAACGTTCGGATCTGTTCCAGAAGAATCACGGAGTCTCTCGACAGACCGTAGGTATTGGCGGCAAGTTCGATGTGTGTAGGAAGTTTGGCCTTGTTCATCTGGGAAGTAATTGCCGCTACGATCACCGTCGGGCTGTGCCGGTTGCCCGTATCGTTCTGAACGATGAGGACCGGGCGCATCCCTCCTTGCTCGCTTCCTACGACTGGACTCAGATCGGCATAGTAAATATCCCCTCTTCGTACATTGTAATCCACAAAGCTCACACTCCGCCGGAAGATAGTGGCCGCGTTACCATATGTAACGAGGCTTCTATCATTCTCCCACAGGGCGGCCTGATTTATACCTGAACTTATGAAAAGTGAGGTCAGGCAGCCCCCCGCTTGAGCCCTCCTGAATCAGCATATGCAAAGGGGGGGCAGGGTGTGCTTGGATCATGCCTGGCCGTCCGAAAGCAGAGGACAGCCCTAAAATCGCTTTATCGGTAAACGCGCGGGACGCGGGGCGAGACGGCGCAAAGGAGCTCATAGGTGATTGTGCCGGCCAGCCCGGCGGCCTCTTCCAACGGAAAGCCTTCCCCGAAGAATGTGATTTCGCTGCCCGGCTCGATTCCGGGAAAGCCGGTGACGTCGATCATGCACATATCCATGCAAATCCTTCCGATTACCTGTGTCCGGCGTCCCCGCACCAAAACGGGCAGACAGTCGGAACAAATGCGGTGCAGACCTNNCCGCCGCAACCTTCGCTCCGGCGGGAAGCGTATGGACCCGGCCGTAACCGACCGTCGCGCCGTCCTCCGGTTCCTTGAGCGCTGCAATGCGGCTTTTCAGGGTCATGACGGGAGAAAGAGCAAGGGGAAGGGTTTTGTCCGGCGCCGGCGAACAGCCGTACAGGGCGATACCGGGACGAACCATGTCAAAGTGCGTTTCGGGATAAAAGATGGTTGCCGCGGAGCTTGCGCAGTGGCGAATCGGNNGGGAAGGTAAGGCCGTACTCCTCCTTCAGCAGCTTCAGAGCGTTCTCAAACCGCTGCAGCTGCAGCCTTGTGAAGGCTTCGTCGCTGTCGGCCGCCGCAAAATGCGTGTAGACGCCTTCCGGGAAAAGGCCCGGCATGGAGGCGAGGGCGGCCATCTGACGCACCGATTCGTTCAGGTGCGTGTCGTCGCAGAGAAAGCCGAGCCGCGTCATCCCCANNGTAAGATGAACGGCCGCTTTTTTTCCGGCCGCGAGGGCGGCGTTTGAAAGAGCCCGGGCCGTTTCGAGGTCGAACACCGTCTGCGTGAAATTTCCGGAAAGAAGCCGGTCGGCAAATTCCGGCGGGGTATGGCCGAAGATAAGAATGGGAAGCGTGATTCCTGCCGCCCGCAGTTCTTCCGCCTCGGCAAGGCAGGCCACGGCCAGATAGTCCGCGCCGAGCTTTTCGAGCCGCTGCGCGATTGTAACGGCGCCGTGGCCGTAAGCGTTGGCTTTCACCACGCCAAGGAAGCGGCATCCGGGCGAAAGCAGGCTCCGCAGCGCGTTGTAGTTTCGTTCCAAATTGGGCAGGGAAATCTCAGCCCAGGTTCTCGTCAGCAGCTCGTCCATTTCTTTTGCATCTCCCGTTTGCGATGCCGCAAATCCCGCTCCGCTTGGGAGCGGGATTTGCGGCCGTTTCATTAATCTCCAAACCGGAATTCCGTAAAGACACAGGTGATAACCGTATACCCGTCGACGGATATTTCGCCGCGCAGGGGAGCGCCGGAAGCAAGATCGAACCATAGCTTTTGTTCCAGCGCCTCGCCCTCCCGTTCCTCCCGGCAGGTCACCTGCAGAGCCTCCATGCCGTCAAGCGTTTCGATACCGCATTCGGAAATGGTCTCTGTCTGCGCGGCCGCGAGCAGATCCGGCAGAGCGGTCATGGGAGAAAGTCCCCAGGACGAAAGGCTTCCGGTTTCCAGGCGCGCACCGTCGTACTCTAAGTCGGTCCCGTCCTTGGTATAGGTGACGGAAATTCCCGCGAGGTTATCGGGGCGCGTAATGGTGAGGATGCTCTCCCCGTCCTTTTGATACGAGACGGTAACGGTGAACTCATACGTACGGTTTCCGTAATCGGCGGTAAGGTCTGCTGTGAAGGAGCAGGTCTTCATATTAATCATGCGGGTGCGGGTTTCAAGGGCCAGTTCCTCCGTTTTCCCGTTGCCGGAGCCGCAGGCGCACAGCAGCAGGAAAAGGCTTATCATTTGTGCACAGAGAATAACTCGGCGCACAATGGTTCCTCCTTATGAGTAATCCTTAAATACGTAAGGCAGCATCCGGACCATGTCCGAAGGCGTCATGCCGTATTCCCCAAGCTTTGCACCGCAGAGATCGCCCGCGCTCCCGTGGAGCCAGACGGCGGCCGGTGCGGCTGTCTCCGGCGGAAGACCCTGTCCGATGAGGGCGGTGAGAATGCCCGAGAGGACGTCGCCGCTGCCGCCCTTTGCCATGCCGGAGTTTCCGGTGGTATTTACATATGCCCTGCCGTCCGGCAGAGCCGTAATGGTGCGGTGCCCTTTGAGCACGAGGATGCAGCGGTATTCCGCCGCAAAAGCGCGCGCTGCCCGCAGGCGGTCGGAATGGCTCAGGTCGCAGCCTAATCGCTTAAACTCTCCGTCGTGCGGTGTGAGAACGGGTGGAAGCTGGGCTTTTCGCAGTATATTTATATTGTCCGACAGGGCGTTTATGCCATCCGCGTCGATCACAATCGGTATCTTTGCCTGCATAATCAGGTCCTGTATCAGTTTGGTCAGGTCGGGGGAGAGGCCGAGTCCCGGACCAATCAGACAGGCGTCGCAAGCGGAAAGGCGTTCCATAATCCGCTCTTTCGCGGAAAGGCTCAGCCTCCCCGCCTCGTCGCAGGGCAGGGGAAAGGGCATGGCCTCGTCGCTCTTTGCGGCTATAATTTCATACACGCGGGCCGGCACTCCAAGAGAAACCAATCCGGCGCCGGAGCGGACGGCGGCCGTTGAGGCTAAAACCGGCGCGCCGGTGTAGCCGATACTCCCTGCGATCATCAGAAGCTTTCCGAAGTCGCCCTTGTGTCCGTCTCGTTTTCTGCGCGGAATCCAGCCGTTTACTTCTTCTTTCGTGACGGCGAAGGTGTTGCAGACAAGCGCGTTTGAAAGGTCGCGCGGGATGCCGATTTCGGCGATGTGAAGCTCGCCGCAGCAAAGAGCGCCGTCTCCGACGAAATGCCCCGGTTTTGCGTAGGTAAAGGTAACGGTGTGCGCGGCGCGAACCGCCTCGCCCAGAATCCGGCCCGTGTCGGCATCCACCCCGCTTGCGATGTCCGCGGCTACCACGGGAGCGGGGGAAGCGTTCATCAGACGGACGGCGGAGCGCGCGTCGCCCCGGATTTCGTCGTGCAGGCCAACTCCGAAAAGGGCGTCGACAATCACGTCGGCGCGGCGGCAGAAAGCGTCCTGCTCCTCCGAAGCCGGATCAAACGATTCGAGTATGCCGCCCGCTTCCAGAAGGCGGCGCTCCATTTCCCGGTTGTCCTCCGTCTGGCGCTCGCGCCGTCCGACGAAAAACGCGCGCGCTTCCATCCCGGCAAGCTTTAAGCGCCGGGCGGCGCATATGCCGTCTCCGCCGTTGTTTCCGGCGCCGCAGAATACGGCGGCCTTCTTTCCCGGCGGGTCTTCAAAAAGAGACAGTACGCAGTTTGATACCTCCCGCGCGGCATTTTCCATCAGAAGAGTGGAGGGAATGTTCCTTCTGTGAATGGCGCTGTTGTCCAATTCCCGCATCTGCGCGGCCGTGGCGAGGTTCATTGCACGATCCTTCCTTCCGTTTGCGGAGTATCCTCTGTATTTGCTGTTTCCGGGGCGGAAGCGCTACAAAGGAACCCGGTTATGAGCGGAAC
Organism: Clostridiales bacterium UBA1446; assembly: GCA_002329245.1. GTDB lineage: Bacteria > Bacillota > Clostridia > Oscillospirales > Oscillospiraceae > UBA1446. The sequence continues at coordinate 23,144 of DCTG01000002.1, read as the reverse complement.
GTAGGTGGCGAGAAAAAGAACGAGCGAGACGGTTTTGCGGAGTTTTTTCCTCCGGTTCGCGGCTAAAATACCGCATGCAAGCCCCGAGGCGAAAAGGCAGAGTTTCAGGAAAGCGAAACCGGAGACGCTTCGCGTCCCCGCATAGCGGCTGAAACGGGCGGCCCATCCGCGCATTTTCGCTCCTCCTTTCCTTTCATAGCTTTTATTATACGCAGCGCATATTGCTTCGTCAATGATGGAGGTAGGCCATGTATGGTGCGATTGACCTTTTGGTCGTCGGCCAGTTTGGCGACGCTTCGGGAGTATCCGCCGTCGCCACCGGCAGTCAAATCATGCAGACCCTCACCGGGGTTGGTATTGTGATTTGCATCCTGTATCTGAAAACCGCCAGGTGGAACAAGGTCGCTGCGAACTCCGAGGCGGACGGCNNTTGCGCCGGGACCCAGGAAAGAAAAACCCTCCGCACCGGCCGGATTTCCGGCTGGCGCGGAGGGGCTTTTTGTATGCTTCGGCGTTTATTCTGCGTAAATTTTCTGCAAAATCGCTTTCGCGTCGGCAACCGTCATTTTTCTCGGCTGGAAGATCTGGAAGAGTTCGTCGACAATCATCTGAGCCGCTNNGCCGAAAGATTTAATCGGTTTCAGCTTGCATTTCACGTCGCGGAATTCGATAAAGGCGTCTCTTGCCTTCGCGCCGATTTCCTCAGGCGTTTCGTTGCCGCTGAATTTCGCGCCTAACAACTCGGCAATGTGTTTGACCCTTTCGGGCATTGCGGGCGCGTTAAACTCCAATACGTACGGATTTGCGGCCGCTACGCCGTTCCCGTGCGGCACGTTGAACAGCGCGCCAAGGATATGCGCGACGGAGTGTCCGGCGTTGGTGNNGAGCATCCATCCGCCGATGCTGGACGCGATTGCCATATTGCTCCGCGCCTCAATGTCGTTTCCGTTCTCAACTGCCCGGGGCAGATATTTGATCACGATTTCCATAGCCTTTGAGCAGAAGAAATCGGTCAGGGTATTGGAAAGAATCGTCGTATATGCTTCCATCACATGAGAGAACGTATCCAGACCGGTAGAAGCCGTCAGCTGCGGCGGCAGGTATCTGTACAGCGCTTTCCCTTATATTGGTTACAATTAACGGTAAGATATACCCGAATGTTACTTTTCTGAATGTGGGACAGGGCGATTGCGCCGTAGGCTTGGGAGAGGATTATACCTTTGTGGTTGACGGAGGCGGAAATGCTTTTNNAATGACGTATTCGGACTGTGCGTTGGGAGCGAGTAGCGGATGCTTGACGTGGTCGTCGGTGGAAACGACCATGCCGTCCGACAGTTCGCTGCCCGTTCCCGATGTGGTGGGAACCGTAATGAGTCCGGGGGAAGGCTTTACCTTTTCCGGATGTCCGAGGTAATCTGTAAGAGGCGGCTCGTTAAAGCGAAGCAGGGTAATACCCTTGCCGGTGTCGATGGTGCTTCCGCCGCCGATGGCGATAACGCAGTCGCAGTTCTCTTTCCGGCAAATCGCGGCGCCTTTTTCAATCATCCGGATCGGCGGATCAGGCTCCACTTCGTCATAAATCACGTATGAAATCTTCTTTTCTTTCAGGCTGTCCAATACCTTATCAACGATGCCTGCCGCTAAAACGCCTTTGTCGCAGACGATAAAGGGCTTTTTTGCGCCCATGTATTCCACTAATTCNNTTCACCCGCCTGCTTAACGGTTCCCTGTCCGAACAGCATCTTCGCCTTCTGATACATCTGAAATTCCAACATGTATGATCCTCCTCTTATAAGTTTTCTAAATGAAGCCCGTCCCAATTCATTATAATGCGTGTTTTTAGGAAAGGAAAGTGAAAAATACCAAACTCTTCATAAGAATAACTTATATCGGAGTCCGGGTTATAAATTTATTGAATTTTTCATCCGGTTTCATGAAAAAGCGGCCGGCGCGGTGGATCGCACCGTTTGTATCCGGATCAATTTATGCAATATACTTCCGGTCGATGGAATTGACAAGATAGCTCAGAATCATCAACATCTTGTGCCGGGAAAAATGGCGGGAGGATATCTTGTTGTATAATTATGAAATTGAGTTTTCGAAAAGGCGTTCCTTCAGGTTTCTGCCGCAGGGTTTACAGAAAAAAGAACACGAGTTATGGTAGATATAATTTTAATTTCGAATATTCTACAAAAAATTGTAGAATATTACCAAGCGATATGTTATAATACACTCAATTGTCGTAAAATATATGCTTCGTTTTCTTAGGCGGCTGAAAGTTCAATGTGCACTTTAGTCCGATCCATCGGAAGAGGGGACGGGATTCCAGTGAACATAATATGGGCTATCCTGCCGTTTTTCCTTTTTATTCTCTATGATGTAAATGGAATCCTGTGGAGGATACGCATATTCCGTTCCTTTTTTTTACTTGGCGTTGTCCTGATAATTATTAATACATCCGTTCAGATTGTAGATAATTATACAGCCGGATCCGTTAACCTTGTCTATCTTGCCCCGGCGGTTCTATGCTGCGTGATACTGTTTTATTCGTTGTTTTTTGCCCTGCCTTTTCAAAAAACCTATCTTTCGGAGCAAAACCCCTCCCAGCTTTGCAGAACGGGTCTTTATGCCATGTGCCGGCACCCAGGCGTACTTTGGTTTGCGGGTTTCTATTTGTTTTTAAGCCTGCTGTTCCCCGGCCGCGAGCTTGCGGTTTATTCCTTTGTCTGCAGCGTCTGCAATATCGTGTATGCCGCTTTTCAGGATATTTGGAGTTTTCCAAGGACGTTTTCCGATTACGACGCCTATAAAAAAGAAGTGCCGTTTCTCTTTCCAAACAGAAAAAGCATTCTGAAAGTCCTTGGCGCAATCAAGAACAGATAGAGGTTATAAAAGGCATGAATCTGAAGGAAAGACTGAAAAAACGTGACTATGAAGGACTGTGGCAGGAGTACTGCGGTTTTTTGGATCTTGATATCCAGGACTACATGAAAATCCAAAACAGGCTGATGTCAGAGCAGATTGGGATCTGGAGCAATAGTCCGCTTGGGCGCAGCATATTGGGGAATAAAAATCCGAAATCGATTGAAGCGTTCAGAAATCAGGTTCCCTTGACTACATACGGCAACTATGCCGATATTCTGTTGTTTAAAAAGAGTGAAATGCTTCCCGAGCCGCCGGTGATCTGGCTGCAGACGACTTGGGAAGGCGGAATTCATCCGATTAAACTTGCGCCCTATACAAAGAGCATGCTGGAGAACTTTAAAAACAACATCATTTCCTGCATGATACTCTGTACGGCGGCCGAGAAAGGGAAGTTCAGCTTCAGCGAATCGGACAAGGTGCTCTATGGGTTTGCCCCGCTTCCGTATATCACGGGTCTGATTCCTCCGGCATTGAAGGATATCATTGGATTCGAATTTCTGCCCCCGACTCGGGAAGCGGAGAAGCTGTCGTTCAGCCAAAGGAATAAGTTGGGCTTTCAGATGGGGCTTGCCAAGGGGATAGACTTTTTCTTCAGCATGGGCAGCGTCGCCTATTATATCAGCAAGTCTTTTTCCGCTTCCGGCAGCGAACCGTCGTCCGAAAAGAGGGACTTTGAGCTCAAGTTTTCGCCGGGGATGCTGTTTCGAATTCTGCGGGCAAAACGACGCAGCAGAAAAGAGAAACGGGCCATATTGCCAAAAGATATTTTCAAGCTGAAAGCGTTCGTATGCGCCGGAACGGACAACGCCTGCTACAAGGATGAGCTTCAGGAATTGTGGGGAATCCGTCCCATGGAGATATTTGCCGGTACGGAGCCCGGCATCATCGGCGTGGAGTCCTGGAACAAAAACGGCATGTACTTTTTTCCGGATACCTGCTTTTATGAATTCATTCCGGAAGGAGAAATGAATCGGAGCGCCGAGGATAAAGCGTATCAGCCGAAAACACTGCTGATGGATCAGGTCATACCGGGTGAAAAATACGAGCTGGTGATTTCCGTTTTCAAGGGCGGCGCCTTTATGCGTTACCGGGTGGGAGATCTTTACCAGTGTGTCGGCCTTTCCAGCAGGGAGGATGAAACGAAGATACCGCGCTTCCGGTTTTTGGACCGCGTTCCCGATGTCATCGATATCGGGGGGTTTACGCGGATTACCGAAAACTCGATTCAAAACGTCGTGGAACTGTCCGGGCTTCCCATATTGGATTGGTTTGCCGCGAAGGAGTTTACGGAAAACAACAAGCCGTTCTTCCACATGTATGTGGAAGTTCAGCCGGAAGCGCTCACTTCCAATGCGATCAGCAGCGAAATCCTTCGGGAACACCTGAAGGTGTATTTTAAATATGTTGACAGCGACTACAACGATCTTAAGCGTCTTCTGGGCATAGAACCTCTGGAAATCAGCATTGTTCGATGCGGAACGTTCGCGGAGTATCAGAGGCTTGTGGGGCGCAAGCCGCGCAGGATCAACCCTCCGGTTGCCGAAATCAGCGATTTTTTGAGGGTTCAGGAAACGTTTTAGGAGTGATGGAAATGGGCAGTTTTATTTACATTCCAATCATTGCTCTTCTTTGCTATATTCTGATGGGGCTGCCGTTTCTTGCGTCGAAACGAAACAGCCTGATCAATTCGTTTTTATGGATGCTCCTTCTTATGGTGCTCTGGACGGGCGGGTCCTTCCTGATGCGCATGCAAGCGTTTCCGGGCGTCAAGGTTTGGTATGATGTTTCGCTTTTCGGTCTTCTCCTCTTCCCGATCGGACTGCTCGGATTTATCAACCACTATATCGGAAAAGGCGTTTCCGCGGAAATCAAAATCTATGCCCTTCTCCTGCTTGCGGTCAATATTGTCAACATTGCAACGGGATTTTTTCTCAAGTGCCCCGAAGTAGTACCGCTTGAGAACGGAGACGTTACCTTTGTATATCACCCGACCTGGACGGTTATCGTTCTTTTCGTGTTATGCCTTCTCGTGGTCATTCGCTCGCTCATGCAGGTGATCAAGGCAAGCAAGTTTATACCCATCATAGTCGGTATCACCGCGCTGTTGGTCGGCAATATTCTCATTATGTTCCCGCCGTTTATCGGGATCCCGCTGGATATTTTATCGGGCGTTATTTTTGCCTCCTGCCTGTTTTATTCCATGTACATGCGGCATCTGTTCCGGCTTACCCTTCTCATATCAAGAAGCAACTGCTACGCGCTTTCTTCCGGAATCGCGCTGTTTTTCTTAGTCAATTTCTTTCCTGAGATTGAAAAGCTGATCCAAAACAGTTTTCCAACCGTTTCCTCCAATATTTTGATCGCCGTACTGTTTACCATTTCCGTTCAAGTGATATTTCTGATTCTGAGAAGCTTTATTGACCATATTTTTGTCAGGGAAGAAATCCTGAAGGCGGAGCAGCTGAAGAAATTCAGCACAAGCGTTTCGAAAACGCTCATCATCGACGAGATTCTGAGTGAATTGATCTCGATCATATCGGATACCATTGCCACGCAAAAGGTCTATATCTGTCTTGCGGACAGTCAGGCAAACGGCTTTACGATCGCCGGAAGCAGCAGCTGCCTAGACGAAAAGAACTTTTTCTTAGACAACGACAATCCGATTGTCCAATGGCTGTCTGATAACAGCGAATGTCTGATCCTGAAGGAATTCCGGCGCACCGCAGCGTACCGCTCCATGTGGGAAAAAGAGAAAGACCGGATGCAGGCATTGGGAATTGACTGCATAATTCCGCTCAAGGGCGACGATAGTTTAGTCGGAATGATTATGCTGTCGGAAGAGAAGAAAAAACCTCTGAACCAGGACGATCTGAACTTTTTGTCCTCCGTCGGCGTGATTGCTTCCATTGCGGTTAAAAACTCCATGCTGTATGAGAGGGCCTGCGTCGAGGCCAGAACGGATGAACTGACAGGCCTTCTGAACAGGAAGTACTTTTTTGAAGTGCTCGGCAAGGAGTTTGAAAAAAATAAGGATAACGGCTGCCTGACACTGATCATACTGAACATCGACGATTTCAAGCTTTACAATCAGCTCTACGGGAACAAGGAAGGGGATATCGCGCTTCAGAAAATAGCCAAGATTATTTTGGCCTGCACGGGGAACCGGGGATATGTAGGGCGATACAGCGGAAAGGAGTTTGCGATCGTCCTGCCGATGATCGACGTGCTTGCGGCCAAGAATCTTGCCGTCACGATTAAAAACGAAGTGATGGAAATGAATAAGAATTCGTTTGGGGATTCCCTGATGCCGCTGACCCTCAGCATCGGCATCTGTTCGGTTCCATACGGCGCAACGACGCTTGCGCAGCTTATCAGCAATGTCGATATGTCTGTCTATCAGGTGAAAAGCCGCGGAAAGAACGCGATCATGGTTTACTCAGCCGGGACGCATTTGGAAGAGGGACGCAAGATAAACAAACAGATCCGGAAAGAGAATATTTATTCCGGGTATGAATCCACCATTTATGCGCTCACCGCGGCCATTGACACCAAAGACCACTATACCTTCAGTCATTCCAAGAACGTGGAGTATTATTCCACCTGTCTTGCTAGAGCCCTCAACTTAAACGAGGATACCGTGGAGATCGTTCGTCAGGCGGCGCTGCTCCACGATGTCGGAAAAATCGGCGTGCCGGAAGAAATTCTGAACAAGCCTGACAGGCTGACGGAAGAGGAATACGAGATCGTCAAGGGACATGTGGAAAGCTCCATCAGTATTATCCGCCATCTTCCCAGCTTGGATTATGTGATACCCGCCGTACTGGGACATCACGAAAGATATGACGGGAAGGGATATCCCAGAAGGATTGCTGGCGAAGATATTCCGCTTTTGGCAAGGATTTTGTGCATTGCGGATTCATTTGACGCCATGATATCCGCGCGAATCTACAAAAAGGCTTTTACCGTCGGTTATGCGTTGGAGGAACTGGACAAGCAGGCGGGAAAACAGTTCGATCCCAAGCTGGTAAAGCTTTTTATCGAGCTTGTGAATGCAGGCAGAATTATCCCCGGCGAATCGATCTTGGTGAATGCGGGCGAGCAGACTTGCGCGTCGTAATCCACTTCTCCATCCGGCCGGATTTTGCGGACAGGGACGTCGATTTTCGTTCCTGTCCGCTGCGCATTTTAAGTTCGGTTGTCCGCTAAAAAAGGGCGGTTTTGCATATCTTTTCGAGAGTCGTTTTGTCCGGAACGCTGTCGGATTAGGCTGATATAACAAGAAAAAACTTATTAATTTGTCACATTATGTCCGAATAGGATAATAGACTTTTATAAATCAGTGCGGTATAATGTCGATACTTGACTGTATTTTCCGGCATTGCGGAAGGGCGGATGAAGCACAAACTGCGATGCGACTGAAAGTGAGTGTTGGTTTTGGATATCAAACAATTGCGCTATTTTATATCCGTTGTGCAGACGTTGAATTTTTCGGAGGCGGCAAGGCGCAACGGCCTTACCCAGCCGGCGATTAGCCATCATATCAACGAGTTGGAAAAACAGCTCGGATGCCAGCTGTTCGTACGGTCAAAGCGAAGCGTCGCGATGACGGAAGCCGGGAAGCAGTTTCTTCCATATGCCACGGAAATGGTGGAGCTTGCGGAAGAAGCGTCGATCCAGATGCGCCAGATCGAAGAAGGATATGTGGGCAGCATCTCCATCTCCGCGGTTCCGACCTCCAGCGAAATACTTTGCAGCTGCCTGGGAGAGTTTGTAAGACGGTGGCCCAACATATTGGTCGATATATCCGTGACGTCGGCCCGGGAACAGACGCTTCAGATGAACGAATCGAAATTTGACTTCCATTTTGCAAAGCAGGACATGGTGCCGCAGGGGGAGACGTTTGAGACGCTCGTTACAAATAAAGGAAGGCTCTGTCTCGTGCTTCCCAAAAACCATCCTATGGCGGGAGCGGAACCGGATTTTTCCGCCCTGAAAAAAGATCGCTTTATCTCGATATCGGAGACGGAAAGCCCGCCTTTGGCGAGGATGATTAAAAAAGTCTGTCGTGTGAACAATTATAAGCCGAACATTATCTGCAAGTACGACCGGGTGGAAGCCGTTGTGCTTGCCGTAGGGGCGGGGCTTGGAATTTCCATCCTTCCGGATGCAATTCGTAAAATTTCCTATTCCGAAAACGTCGTCTTTATCGAGATTCCCGGAGAGGATTCGTTGAGCCCGGACGTGGTCGTCTGGCCGAAAAAGCTGACAAACCCGTCCGCCAAGCATTTTTTGGAAGTTGTTCAGACGCTTTACGGAAAGAAACAGTAAAACCATCGCATTTGTTTGTCAATCCTGCAAACAAGAAAAAGCGGGGACTTCTTCACGGCCTTTTAGGACAGTTAACCGGCAGACGTGTGCTAATCCTGTCTGCCGGTTGCCTTTTACCAAAGAAAAACAGGTAAACGATAGGCGGCAATGGCTGTTGCCGATAAAGAAACCTCCCGCCATCGCGCCGCGGGTCTGGAAACCGCGTGCTAAGAAGCGGGAGGTCGGAAATATGTAATTTCTATTGCGCGGCCGGAAAAGCCTTAGAAAAACAACTCCGGTTCCCGCCGGGTGGTAAGCTTTTCTTCGAGCTCCCGCTTGTGCCACAGATAATTCTCATCGTCGTAATACTTTGCGCTTTGCGGACAAAGTTTGATGCAGGCGCCGCATTTGATGCAAATTCCCGTCATCCGGGAGGGGTCATTGAAGTCAATGGAGCCCATGGGGCAGACACGCGCGCACAGCATGCAGCGAATACAGCCGTCGCCCGTCTTCGGAGTTACCTTCCGAATATCCACCGGGATCCCCTCGGCGTTTTTCGGGACATAGTACGGCGTGTAGGGGCGGGGANNGTGAAGTTTCCCGCCGCAATTTTCCGGCCCGCTTGTTGGGCCAAGCTTGCGGCTGCGGACAGATCAGAGTTGTCCGGGCGGCCTCTGGCTAAAGTTTTGGAAAAGGAGTGCTCCCCAATGAAAGCCCCCGCGGCGACGACGCGGAAGCCCACGGCCTCTAAGATATCCTGCAGTTCGACCGCCGCGGCGTCATAGTGCCGGTTCCCGTAGAGCACGACGGCGATGGCAGGCGCGCCGTTTCCGCTCAGGGTATTCAGATATTTCAGCAAGACGTTGGGGACGCGGCCTGCATAAACCGGAGTCCCAAATATAACAATATCGTTTGAGGAAAAAGAGGGAGGATGTGACCTTCCTGCCGGCAGGGTGAAATCGATGGAGCGAAACGTTCCGTCCGATATCTGCTTTGACAACACGGCTGCAATCTCGGTTGTTATTTTTTTCGTGGTTCCGGTGGGACTGAAGTACATGGCGTGGACTGTCTGATTCATGGGTTTCCCCCTTATGTTTCCCGCGAACTAGTCGGGGATCGGATTCTTGTTTTCTCTGCTTCTTTCTCATTATACACCGGAAGAGCGCGTTTTTCTATCCAAATCTCCCATTGGGCGTATTTTCGTTCAGAGAGTGCAATCTGATGCCGTTTTTATTCACAACGATTGTAAGGAAAAGCAAAACAAGCAAAAAAACCGGTTCGGCGGAAAGGGAAGCCCTGATGGCGCAAAGCGTCTTTTTCGCATAAGATGAAATGGCAAACCTTTTGCCAATTCGCATGAAGAGGGGCTGCTTTGCTATGTTCTGGAATTGTTGCTGCAACCGATGCTTCGGCAATTGTTTCGGCTGTTGCTGGAACAGCTGTTTTACCTGTTGCCGCAGATGCTGCTGCGGAGGCTGGTGGTTCTGACAGCAATACAGGTTTGCTATCCTTAGCAAACCTGTTACATGCGTTACGGGCAGCCTTGCGGATTTTCTTCCACTCTATAGCGGAAACCCCGGGGACCTTTTCCATAAGGCCCCCGGGGTTTATCCGAAAAGTGTCTTCCGAATTCGCAAATCGGCCGATCCGGCCGGCAAATGCGCGTTCGTTTCGCGGGAAAAGATTTACCCGAGTACCGCGACATTGGCGGCTCTGAGCTTACCGTTTCTTTTATCGGTTTCCGTATCGAAAGAAACTTTCTGTCCCTCGGACAAAGATTTGAAGCCCTGGGAGTTGATGGCGGAAAAATGAACAAATACGTCGTCTCCGCCGTTGTCATTCGCAATAAACCCGAATCCCTTTTCCGCGTTAAACCATTTGACAGTGCCTGTATTCATGAATGCACCTCCTGATTCAATAGTATATCCTTAGTCTGAAAAAAAACTGCGTGCTTTCAGTAAATCATTAAATGAACAATGACTTACCGAAACACGCAAGCTCTTGATACATTTAGGACACTTCCTTTATAACATAGAACGGGAGCCTCGTCAATGATTATTTCATTTGTTTGTTCCGCGGGACTGCAAAGCGGGNNGGCAGCGTATGTCTAAGAGTTTCCGAAAAGCGGGGAACGCTCAAAAATTAACATTGCGTTCATGATGAATTCATAAATCGATGGTAAATCTGTTTGAAGTTCTTTGGAAGACGGGAAGAGGAAGGTCTGAAATGGTGCGTTCGACTATCATAAAATTCAAAAAAATGGGCTTGGCCGTATTGCTTGCCGGGACGATGCTGCTTGCTTCCTGCGGCGTATCCGCCGGTACGGAACATGAAACCGAGACGGTATCTTCCGCCCTTGCGGCAGTGCCCGTCTCGGCTGTGTTTGACGATTCGGATACGGATGCGGGCTGGAATGAAACAGCCACGTTTCTTACTTTGTGCGGTGATTCCGTCAGCGTCACGGGAAGTGGGGCCGAGGCGGATGGCGCCGCGATTACCATTACAGCCGCCGGGACCTATGTGCTGAGCGGAATCCTGAATAATGGACGGATTGTTGTCAATACGAAAGATGCCGGCGCGGTTCGGCTTGTACTCAACGATGCGGATATTACCAGCCGCGCGGGTACCCCCGTTTATGTGAAATCAGCGGAAAAGACGGTTCTTGTCTTAGCGGAGGGAACGGAAAACAGCGTGACGGACGAGGCGGATGCTTCCGGGATAGGGGAGGCTACAGGCATACCGGACGCAGCCATACGCAGCGAAAGCGACCTGACGATCAATGGAGAGGGCGCCCTGTTTGTGACCGCCGAAAAGAAAGGCGGCATTGTAAGCAGGGACGCGCTGAAGATTATGAGTGGCACGCTTTCTCTTCATACCGCGGGTGACGGGCTGTGTGCCGGACAGACGGTAATCGTCACCGCCGGAACGCTTCGCCTTGCTTCGGGTAAGGTCGGAATCCATTCGGACGGAACGGTTGACATCAGTGGCGGCGAAATCGATATTCAGCAGTCTTTCGAAGGAATCAAGGGTGCCCGCGTCGCCGTCAGCGACGGTTTGATCCGTGTTGTCTCCGAGGGCGACGGGATAAATGTTGCGGCAGGGAACGAAAGCCCGAAGGAGGACGGAAAATCCGATTCGGACGACTCCCGTGCGCAAGCCGACGGCACGTTGGAGATTGACGGCGGCTTTCTTACGGTGGATGCTTCCGGCGGCGGGGTCGACGTGTACGGCTCGGCGTATATGACGGGCGGAACCGTGATTATTAACGGTCCCGCCGACAATGCAGGGGACGCCTTGCACTATACCGGCGAATTTCAGATTATAGGCGGGTACCTGCTCGTCGCGGACAGTTCCGGTATGGCGCAGTCTCCGCCGAACGATTCGTCCGCGCAGTATACAGTAACGGTGACCTATGACGAAGTGCAAAGCGCGGAAACCATTACGGCGCTTTTGGATACGTCCGGAAAATGCGTGCTTGCCTTTGCGCCTGCGAAGGAGTACCGGTCGGTTGTGATATCCGCGCCTGAAATCGAGAAAGGCGCATCCTATACGGTTTGGTGCGGCGGGAGCGCGGAAGGCTGGGAAACGGACGGAATGTATACGGGCGCGACCTATACGCCGGGTATGTACTTTGCTGCCATAACCGTTTCCGAACCGGTAACGTACGCGTCAACGAGCTGAGGCGGCAGGGGAAGCGGTATCGGCGGCATAGCCATGCGTTCCGGAAGAAGGGGCGCGCGNNGCGCGCGTTTCGGTTTTCCGAAAGGGATACAAGAGAAAGCCGTGTCTTCTTTTCCGGCCGGAGGTTGACAGCATTGTAAGCGGTTGGTATGATAAGACAAACAAACGCCTTGCATCTTGTCTGAATTTACAACTGGAGGGAACGTTTATGAAGGTTCGCCTGCTTCCTCTGATACTCCTGCTGTGCTTCTTTCTGTCTGCTTGCGGCGCCAGCAGCAGCGGTGAGGAACCCGGTTCCATGGAGCCGGAGGAACCGCCGACCGATACCCGGCCCGCAGCCGAAACGGAGCCGGCGGCGGAGCCCGAAGCGGAAGAGGAAGAAAACGAGCCTCAGTTTGTCAGCCCGTTGACCGGGCTTGCGATTCCGGAGGAAGATGTCGGCAAGAGACCCGTTGCGGTTATGCTCAACAATTTAAAGGCGGCGATGCCGCAATACGGCGTATCGTCTGCGGATATCATTTACGAAGTCCCTGCCGAAGGCGGAATAACCCGAATGCTTGCCGTTTTTCAGAGTATGGAGGGAGTCGGGAGAATCGGGAGCGTACGAAGCGCAAGGCCGTATTTTTTGGACCTTGCGCAGGGATTGGACGCAATTTTCCTGCATGCCGGGGGCAGTGAACAGGCATATTCGGATATTAAGACGCGCGGCGTCACCGCCTTGGACTGCATCCGCGGGCCCTATGAGGGGACGCTTTACTGGCGCGACCAGAGCCGGATTAAGATTGCCGGATTTGAACACAGTGTTTTCACCTCGGGAGAGAAGATTCAAAATCTGTTTCCCACGTACCGTATCCGCCTGGCGCATGAGGAAGACTACTCCTATTCCTGTCAGTTTTCGAAGGATGGGACGCCCCAGAACGGAAAAGCGGCGGACGTTCTGACCGTTCGCTACTCCAATTACAAAACAGGTGTATTTACTTATTCGAAGGACACCGGACTCTACATGATCGAGCAGTACGGAACGAAATACATAGACGGCGAGACCGGGGAACAGGTGGGTGTAACCAATGTTCTTGTCCTGTTTACGGATATCAGCCCGATACTGGGAGATACCGAAGGACGTCTCAAGGTAGACCTCGTCGGCGAGGGAGACGGAATCTTCCTGTGCGGAGGACGCTCGGTGGATATCCGCTGGGAAAAGGCCGACAGCAAGAGCCAGTTTATCTATACCTTAGAGGACGGTTCACCTCTTGTATTCGGGGTCGGCAGAACCTATGTCAATATTATGGACATCGGAAGCAGCGTGACAATCGCCTGATTGATTTACTTTAAACGAGCCGCAAAGGGTACCCTTTGCGGCNNCGTTTCGTTTTGTTAAGTACAGAGGTTTTTGGCTTCCCGGTAGCCCTCGGGGCCGGAGAGCGAATTGGGAGGGAAGAACTCATCCACGGGGAACTTCACATTGCGGAAAATCTCGCAGGGGTCGTTTTCAGAGCCTCCGACGCATTCTTTTTCGGGAATGCAATAGGAGAAAGCGGGCATCAGCAGCTGGGAGTCGCGCTCAAGACGTATGATCGAGAATTGACCAAGGGTCACATATACCCGCCGTCTTTCGTCGCTGAGACTGAGATCACATCCGAAGCAGGCGGCGATGGCGGCCGGAATTTCGCTTGGGGTGTTGTCGCAGCAGTGGGCTTCACAAACATCCACTAACTTCACGCCGAGAACGATCGGATCCACGGATTCCACAACCGCAATGGGAAGGTTTTGGGTTTCAATGGTTTCAAGATTGCAGGAAGGCCCGTGCTCCGAGGTGAATATCTTCGCGCTTCCCTCGCTGCCAAAGAGAATCACGCGCTTATCAAAGACGCACAGGCCGCTGACCTCAAGCGGACGGGCCGCCCCGACGAAAGCGTCAGCGGTTACGCGGTAGAAATAGCGGACATCAACGGTGTAAAACCCGCGGTTGAATCCGACGGGATTCACGTCGATAAAGGCATGGAGCAGCTCGGCTTTGCCGGCCCGAATGCTGAGCGCCCGATCAATGATGGACTGCGAGTGACAGGTGGGGTAAAGGCGCAAATCTTCAATGCAGTCTTTGTCTTTGCAGGAATCGTAAATCTTTTTTGTATGAATGCACACGGCCTCATGAGAACTGTTGTTCTGAACTGGGCCGGGCTGAACCCTTTCAGGCATTGCAATACCTCCCGGTTAAGTATTAAAAGGTGGTTTCCTTTCATACCAGTCTATGCACGAAAGCACAATTGGTGCGGGAATGGATGAATCCGTACCGCTTGCTCGCGAAAAGGGAACAAATCGCCCGCTTGACGCATCAATCCATATTCCGGGAAGCAGGGGAAAAATCAGCGGGAAACAAAAACTGACCGTCCCTTGAGACGGCCAGCTATTTAATGGATAAACTCCTGCCTCAGGAATAAGCGGCTGAAAGGGTGGGGTCCAATTCGTAGCCGTTGCGCAGCATTTCGCCCTTGAGCTTGCGCAGGAGCGCGTTGGAAACCTTGAGATGGGTGAAGGCCTGTTGGCGCGTTTCCTCCGATGAGGATCGGGAATCTAAGACGGAATTCATCTTATCCCGCAGTTCGCATACGGCGATGTACATCACACGAAATTCATCCTTGTGAAAGTCGCCGTCCAACTTCCGATACGTCCGGATTTTTTCGGCAGCGGAGAGGATGCAGGCTAAATGCAGCCGGAGGTTCTCCTTTACGGGAGTGTCCGGCATGGAGTCGTGCAATTCCTTTGTTTTCCGGATGAGTTCTTCCAGCGAATAAAGGAGCGTGATCACTTCGTTTTCATCAATGGGATTTGCAGGGGTTGCTTCCGACATTCGATAGGCCTCCTTTTCAAGTAATTTTACAACAAAAGCCGAAGGCTCATCAAGAGCAAAAAACGAAAAATTTTGAGGAAAGGTCTGCGGAGGGGAAACGCCGATCGGAAGAAAACGAGAGAGTCTGGAGTGGGTTATAACCGTATTTCCGCCGTGCGTTCCGGCAACTTCCGGCGCCAACTTTCAAAGGGAAAAGAGATTGGGAAATGGCAAAAAATGCGGTGATTTATTGCAGGATTCGATCTAACATTTTTCGGGCATAATATAAGGAAAATGCTAAAAAATAGCTTAATTTAGCAATCAAATTCGACGTTTGAAAAAAATTAAAATAATCCACTTGAATTCCTGTTTTTCCTGTACTATACTTCAAACTTGTCCAGTAACAAAGCATAGAAAAAAGAAGGAGATCGCATGATACGGCTAATTGAATTCCTCAACTTTCTTATTCTCGTTTTCTTTTTTCTCTGTTATTCCTATCAGTTGGTTTATGTTGGAGTTCGCTTCTTCAAAAAAATGCCGGTCCGTGCGGCGCGCAGATTTCACAGGTACGGTATCGTTGTCGCGGCGCGCAATGAAAGCCTTGTCATCGGAGAACTGTTAAACAGCATTGCGGAGCAAAACTATCCGAAGGATTTGTTCGACGTTTTTGTCGTGGCGGACAACTGTACGGACGATACGGCGGAAGTGGCGCGAAGCCACGGGGCGACTGTCTTCGAACGCTTTCATAAGAATAAAATCGGGAAAGGCTACGCGCTCCAATACGCTTTTTCTGAAATTGACAAACTGTTCGGGATCAGGGCTTACGAGGGATACCTCGTTTTTGACGCGGATAACGTGCTGGACCCGAATTTTCTCATAGAAATCAACAAGGTATTCGACGCGGGCTACCGGGAAGTTACAAGCTACCGGAACTCGAAAAATTACGGATACAACTGGATCTCAGCCGGGTATGCGCTTTGGTTTCTCCGGGAATCGAAGTATCTCAACGGTGCCAGAATGCTATGCAACACAAGCTGCGCCATCTCGGGAACCGGTTTTTTGGTATCCAGTGAAATCCTGGCGCAGGATCGGGGCTGGAATTATCATCTTCTGACCGAGGACATTGAGTTTACCGTTGACAAGATCATTCGCGGCAACAAAATAGGTTATTGTGAGACCGCCGTTTTGTATGATGAACAGCCGGTCAATTTTAAAACCTCATGGCATCAGAGGATGCGCTGGGCACGGGGCTTTTATCAGGTAATGTACCACTACGGAAAGAAACTGCTGCACGGCTGCCTGGTTAAAAAAAGCTTTCAGTGTTTCGACATGCTCATGACAATAGCCCCCTCGACGCTGCTCACGATTCTGATGCTTCTGACAAACCTATGGTTTGTTATATGGGGCTTTGCCTTAGGGGACCACAGGGTTGTGCAGACCGCGCTTACCGCCGTATGGAACAGCGCCTGTAATGTCTATCTTTCCCTTCTGTTTTTCGGTCTGGTTACGGTTATTACGGAATGGAAGCACATTTATTGCAGGCCCTATAAAAAGGTTTTTTATCTCTTTACTTTCCCGATTTTTATGTTTACTTATCTGCCCATTGCGCTCGCCGCCATTTTTAAACATGTAACCTGGGTGCCGGTCCGGCACATGCTTGCGGTCAAACCCGCGGAGATACGAAGATAGTCCATAGAAAAACTTCCCGGCCGTTGGGTTTTCCTGCCCTCGACCGGGTATTTTTTTTTGCGTTTTTCCGAGGAAGGAATCCATTTATCATCCGGAGTGGATTTTAGGCAGCAAAGCTGAGGACTGAANNAGGGGATCTGAAGGGAAAAGCGGCGCGTGGGGGATACTATTTCTTGACAGCAATTAGCGGGAAGGATACAATAAATATTAAGTGTGAGCCTGACGAAGGAATTTTTTGCGTCGGGAGAAAAACGGTATCCGGGAGGTGAAACGCTTGAAGAAAATTGTGAAAAAGTCGCCCGTGCCCCTCTATTCTGTTGCCGCGCTATGGGTGATATGGGCGCTGCTTTTCCCCATGTACAGGCTTGGAAATTTTATCGTCCTGACGGCCGTTTCCCTCCTGCTTTATAAATTCATGTCCAAGCTCTTTAAAGGGAAGATTATCGAGGTGGAGGAGCCAAAACCGGAGCCGAAACCGGAGGAAAAGCCGAAGCCTGCCGGTAGCGGGAATCCGGAAATCGACAAGCTGATGCGGGAAGGAGACCGCGCCATCTCGGAGATGCGCCGTTTAAACGAGAGTATCAAGGACGAAACCATTTCCCGCCAGATTAACGAGATGGAAAATGCAACCATAAAGATATTTGATCATGTCATGCAAAATCCCAATAAGCTGCCGCAGATCCGCCGTTTTTTGAATTACTACCTGCCGACTTCCCTGAAAATCCTCAATGCGTATGACAGGATGGGGGAACAGGGAATCCACGGTGAGAATATTGACGGCACGATGGGAAAAATCGAGGCGATTTTGGAGACCATTGTCCAGGCGTTCCATAAGCAGTTGGACGCGCTGTTTCGGGAAGAGGCGCTGGATATCGCCACCGACATCAAGGTTATGGAGACCCTCCTGGTGCGGGAGGGGATTGGCGGCACGCGGATGGAAACCGGTTCTTGACCGGACGATTTGAAGAAGAGGAGACAGAAAAATGGATAACAATCTGCCTGAACTGACGCTTACCCCCAATATGAATTCGGTATCCGATGTGCTCCCTTTGCCGGGAGGAGCCGAAACGGCCGAGGCGCTGGAGCCCCGGCGCGAAAGCCCCGCCCTTCGTTTGGACGAATCGCGCCTGACCGAAGCGGAGCGGAAAGCGCTTGCCGATTTTGCGGAAAAAATCGATATCACGGATTCCAACCAGGTGCTCCAGTACGGGGCTGCGGCGCAGAAAAACATTGCGGATTTTTCCGGGGCCGCTCTGGAAAATGTGCGCACCAAGGATTTGGGCGAAGTGGGAAGCGCCCTCTCCGAGCTTGTGGTGGAGCTCAAAGGATTCAACAATTCCATGGAAAAGGGCGGACTGGCAGGGTTTTTCCGTCGGAAACGCAACCAGATCGCGGCCCTCAAGGCGCAGTATGAAAAAGCCGAGGTCAATGTGGAAAAGATCGTAGAGGCGCTTGAGAAGCATCAGGTTGCCCTCATGAAAGACATTGCCATGTTCGACCAGATGTACGAACTGAACGAGAAGTATTTTAAGGAACTCACGATGTATATCCTTGCCGGCAAACGGAAGCTGGAAGCCGTCCGGACCGGGCAGCTGGAGCAGCTGCGCGCCAAAGCGAAGGAGAGCGGGGCGCAGGAAGACGCGCAGGCATATAATGATTTGGTGAACCTGTGCGACAGATTCGAAAAAAAGCTGCATGATCTGGAACTGACGCGGATGATTTCCATTCAGATGGGGCCGCAGACGAGACTGCTGCAAAATAACGATGCCCTTATGGTGGAAAAAATTCAGTCCTCTCTTGTCAACACCATTCCGCTCTGGAAGAGCCAGATGGTGCTTGCCTTAGGGCTGGAACGCTCCCGTCAGGCGACCGCCGCGCAGCGGGAAGTCACGAACATGACAAACGAACTGCTGCGGAAAAATGCGGAAACGCTCCGGACGGGTACGGTGGAAACCGCTCGTGAAGCCGAACGGAGCGTCGTGGATATCGAGACGCTCAGGCATACCAACGAGCAGCTGATTGCCACCTTGGACGAGGTCATGCAGATCCAGCGGGACGGCGCCGCCAAGCGCAAAGAGGCGGAAGAGGAGCTGGGCAGGATCGAGGGCGAGCTGAAGGCAAAGCTGATGGAGCTGAAGCGGTGATTGGCCCGCAAAGGGGGAGAGATTCGGAATGTCCTTCTTAAAAACGCGGGGCGGCGCCGTGCTGGTTCTGATTGCGGTTATCGTTCTGTCTACCATGTACGGCGTCAACCGTTCCTTGGGGAATGAGGTCGTTCAGATAGAACGCACCTTCTTTACGGACAGTCTGGTCATAAAAAATGTGGAAGAAAATAAAAAAAGCAGCATGGACCTGATCTACGTCGCGGAAAATTATCCGGAACTCGCGGAAAAAACCGCTTTGCTGAGATCGGCGCGAAACGCGCTGGCCGACGTGTGGGACGCCCGGGCGGACGCAAAAGCGGTGACCGCGGCAAACCGTGCGCTCAGCGAGGCGGCGGAAACCCTGTACAGGGAGATGCGGGGACTTGAGCTGAGCGAATCAGACGCGGCATACGCCGATAAGGATATTGAGAAGATCCGGAATGCGACGAGGGTGCTGAAATCCGGCACGGAGTACAGCCGGACGGCACAGGAATTCAATCTGCAGGTTATGAACGCTTTTCCGGCCAAATATCTAAAATACGTAGGGTTCGTGGAGGAAGCGGCTCTGTTTTAGGAACGGTCGCGGTCTGTTGACGGAGGAACGGAAACGGAGGATTCCGGTATGAAACATCAATTGCGAAAATTCACGCTTACACTTTTAACCGCCCTCGCTTTGGCGGTTTTCCTTGCGCCCGCCTCGCTGGCGGTTGTGCCGCAGTCTGAAGAGTACTATGTGGCGGACTACGCGGGAGTGCTCGCGGAGGACACCAAAGAGGGAATCATCCGCACGAACGCCCTTTTGGAGGAAAAAACCGGGGGACAGATCGTGGTGGTCACCGTCGAGTACCTGGACGGGATGTACTCCGACGAGTATGCGGTGAAGCTGTTCAACGACTGGGGCGTCGGCGACAAGGATAAGGACAACGGGATGCTCCTTCTTCTCGCAGTCAACGAAGGGAAGGCATGGCTGACCCAGGGCGCGGGAATCGCGAACGCCTTTTCGGACGACATCATAAACAGCTATTTAGACTCGTATTTCTGGAGAGAATTCGACAACGGAAACTTTGACACGGCGGTGCGGAATCTTTTCGACCCGCTGGTCTGGTGGTATGAGGACTACTATAATACGGCTATCATAAGTGATCCGAGTGAGATCGGCTCCGCGCCGGACTACGGGCAGGGATCGACGGCGGAATACCCGGCTGGGGACGGTCCCCGCTACGGATACGACGACGGCTATGAGGAGTATTCTGCTCTTGACGGATTCATCGGCTTCATCCTCGTTCTGATCGTCGCGTATATCATTTATGCCGTATTTTTCCGGCCGATGCGGAGAAGAAGGTATTACGGGGGCGACGTCTACGTCCATCGGCCCTGGTTCTTTTTCCCGTTCTTCTGGTTTGGCGGCAGGCATTGGCACCACGGTCCCGGGCCGGGACCGGGACCAAGACCCGGGCCGGGACCGGGGCCAGGCCCAAATCCCGGCAGCGGACGCGGGAGCAGCTTTGGCGGGCGAAGCGGCAGAGGCAGCAGTTTCGGTGGACGCGGAGGCTTCGGCGGCGGGTTCGGCGGAGGCTTCGGCGGTGGATTCGGCGGACGCAGTTCCGGGGGAGGCGGCGGACGCCGATAACAGAAAGAAGCTGAAATGGGGTCTGGCGGGTGCTCAATGAGACAAAGATTAAATGTTTTCTTGCCTTGGCAGATACTTTGAATTTCACAGAGACGGCAAAGATGCTCTATATGACGCAACAGGCGGTCAGCAAGCATATCGCCCGGCTGGAAGAAGACTTCGGATTTCCCCTGTTCCTTCGTTCCAAGCGCTCCGTTACGCTGACGCAGGAGGGAGAACAGTGCTATAAGCTCTTTTCGACCTTTTATCCGAAGTATGAGCGGTTTCTTGCCGAAGGACGAGCCCGGTACGCGCATACAAAGCAGACGATCCGCATCGGATACCAAAACTGGCTTGACCTTGGGCCGGCGCCCGGGCGCGCCCTCAATGCCCTTCGCAAAACGTATTCCGATATAGAGCTTTCCGGGGAGCGCTATTCTCCCGGCGCGCTCTACGAGCGGCTGGCCGCGGGAAAGTTGGATCTGATAATTATTCTCGATTCCTATGTGCCGGATATGACGGGATTTCTCGCTCTGCCTCTGGTGAAGACGAAACTTGTCCTGATGGTATCACCGGAGCATCCCAAGGCGAAAGACGGCGGTACTTACCGGAGTTTTATACATGAGCCGCTCCTGCTCGATTCCTTTGAGCACGAAAGTCCGGCCGAAACTTACCGCCGCGCCCAGAAAAAAATACAGCAGCACGGACTGGAACCGGAACAGGTCATTGTCGTCCCGAATCGGGATTCCGTCTATACGGCGACCGAACTGGGGCAGGGCATTGCAATCGGCGCGGAGATGAGCCAGTTTGTTCGCGGCGGAACCGTCAAAATCTATCCGGTTGGCGCATATGAAACCCTCCTGTGCGTTTGGCGCGAAGAGGAGAATAATCCGGCCGTCATTGCGTATGCGCACGCCGTGCACCGCGCTTATCAGGAGGGGGCGGAAAACGGGGAGCTGCAGGACGGCATGGAGCCGCTATAAGAGCGTAAGCCGGCCTGACGGGTTACGAATCATGCAAAGGACCGATGCATTCGGATTCATAGAATCCAAAGTGCAAAGGCCCTTTTCAGTTTTCATCTGCTTTTGCGCCCGTATTCCTCCGGAATTCTCAATTGCGGCTTGAGAATCAATTTGCATTTTCAGGGGTTCGGCGGTATAATGGGGACGAAAAGGAGCGGTTTCGGAGGAAAGGATGATTGGGTGATCAACGAAATAAACGTGAAATGCTTTTTAACATTGGCAGAGACGTTGAATTTCACCAAAACAGCAAAGGAGCTCTATATTACCCAGCAGGCTGTCAGCCAGCATATTTCCCGCCTGGAAGAGGACTTAGGCTTCCCTCTGTTTATCCGATCCCGTCATTTTGTCGCCTTGACGCAGGCGGGAAAAAGCTGCTATGATTTTTTCTCCGATACAAAAAAGCGATTTGAGGCTTTGGTTTCGGAGGCGCGCACGCACTATGCCGCGCTTTCCAGAACGATTCATGCGGGATACCAGAACTGGATTGATCTCGGCCCCGCCGTGGGAGCCGCTTTGCAGCGGCTGCGGACGGAAGCGCCTGACCTGGAGATGAGATCGGAGCGGTCCAGTCCCGGGGTTCTGATCAACCGGCTGCTGAACCGGGAGCTGCAGGTTGTCGTGATGTACGACCGGTGGGCCCCCCGGGTTGACGGTCTTGAAATTCTGAAATTGATGGATACCCCGGCCGTGCTCATGGTTTCACCGGATAACCCGCTTGTGACGCCGGAGGCCGAATTTAAGACATTCATCCATGAACCCTTTGTGATCGACCGCTTTGCGCATGAAAACGACGCGCAGACAAATAAACGGGCAAAACAGGAAATCAGTATGTTTGGTCTGGCGCCTTCCCGCATCCTTGTGGTACCGGATCGTGATTCCGCGTATACCGCCGCGGAATTGGGGCAGGGGACCATCATCACGACCGGAATAAACCGGATTGTGCGCAGCAGCCGGATGAAGGTATACCCGACGGACGTCATGGAGTCCTTGGTATGCGTATGGCATGCCGATGAGGAGAACGCCTTGGTTGAAAAATTTGCCCGCTACCTGCAAAGCGCCTACCGGGAGATGGGCGACGGCACGAGCGGCCTCCCGGATGAATTGAAGATGCCCGGTCCGGCGAGAGAGTAACGGCAATCAGTAAAATAAGGTCTGCTGCGTTTCTGAGGTTCTCAGCGCAGCAGACCTTTATTTATGGGTTGGTTTCCTGTTTGCCCGCGGAAAACAGGAGAAATCTCAGACTTCTTCTTCTTCTTCTTCCAACAGACGGCGTCCCATCAGTACGCCCATGACGGAGGCCATCATGAGTCCTCGTGTCCAGCCGCTGGAATCCCCTAAGCAATGAAAGCCCGGAATATTGGTGTCGAGGTTGGGAGTCATTTTGACCCGGTTGCTGTAAAATTTGAGCTCCGGAGAGTAGAGGAGGGTTTCATAGCTTGCAAAGCCCGGAACCACGTGGTCCACAGCCTGGATGAAGTTGATGATATTCAGCATGGAACGGTAGGGCATCGCCGCCGTAATGTCGCCCGCGACGGCGTCCGGCAGCGTTGGCCGGACATTGGAAACGGAAAGCTCTTTCGGCCAGGTCCGCTTGCCGTCCAAGATGTCGCCGTACCGCTGCACGAGGATATGGCCGGCGCCCAACATGTTCGTCAGTTCGCCCACCTTCTGCGCGTAGGCGATGGGCTGATTAAACGGCTGATTGAAGTTGTGGGAGCATAGGATGGCAAGATTTGTATTGTCGGATTTCAGGTCTTTGTACGAATGACCGTTTACGACGGCAAGGTCGTTGTCGTAATTTTCCTGACTGACAAAGCCGCCCGGATTCTGACAGAAAGTCCGAACCTTGTTTTTGAAGGGTTTCGGATAGCCGATCAGCTTGGATTCATAGAGCACGCGATTGACGTATTCCATGACTTCGCTGCGCACCTCGACGCGCA
>DCTG01000124.1 GCA_002329245.1 Clostridiales bacterium UBA1446 | reverse complement strand
GCCGACGGCGTTGACACAGTCCTCAACCACGCCCGAAAGCGCGTCGTCAAGCCTTTTTTGCGGCATATCATGCTGATACTGCCCCACGCCGATTGCCTTGGGATCTATCTTAACCAACTCCGCCAGCGGATCCTGCAGCCGGCGCGCAATCGATACGGCGGAGCGCAGATTGACGTCGTACTGCGGCAGCTCCTCCGAGGCAATCTTGGACGCGGAATACACCGAAGCGCCCGCCTCGTTTACGATCATGTAGCTTACGCCCGGCGTTCGCGCAATAAGCTCAACGGTCATCTGCTCCGTTTCGCGAGAGGCGGTGCCGTTTCCGATGGCGATATGCGCGACTTTGTGTTTCTTGATCAGCTTTTCCAGAGTCGCGATCGCTTCGTCCTTCTGGCGCTCGCCATAGGTCGGATATACCACGGCGGTATCGAGGACTTTGCCGGTGCCGTCCACCACGGCGACCTTGCAGCCGTTGCGGAAGCCGGGGTCAAGCCCCATGGTGACATGCCCTTTGACCGGCGGCTGCATAAGAAGCGGCTTGAGGTTGAGCGCGAAATTGTGAATGGCGCCCTCCGACGCCGTTTCCGTTAGCGCGGCGCGCACCTCGCGCTCCATGGAGGGAAAAAGCAGGCGGTCATAACCGTCCTCAGCGGCGCTTCGCACAAAATCGGAGGCTTTTGAGCCGGTTTTAACGAACTCGTTCCACACAAGCCCCAGCGCCCGCTCCCGGTCGATGTCCACGGAAACTTTGAGGTATCCTTCTCTTTCGCCGCGGTTTATCGCAAGGATTTGATGCCCCTGTATCCGCGAAAGCGGCTGCTTAAATTTATAGTAGAGACTGTATACCGAATCTTCGTCTTTTCCCGCAACTGAAGTGAGCTGTCCCTTGCCCATGATCAGCCCGCGCAGACGCCGCCTGATATCGGCGCTGTCCGCCACGACCTCCGCGATGATATCCGATGCACCCGCGAGCGCGTCTTCGGCAGTCTCCACGCCTTTTTCCGCGTTGATATATGCTCCGGCAAGCACTGCGATGTCGGGCATATCTCTGCGCTGCTCAAGTAGCGTCATGGCAAGCGGCTCAAGGCCTTTCTCTTTGGCAATCGTCGCGCGGGTGCGGCGCTTCTGTTTGTACGGGCGGTAGAGATCCTCGACCTCCGCAAGTGTCTGCGCGGCGTCTATTTCCATAGAGAGCGCTTCCGTGAGCTTATCCTGTCCGGCAATCGCCTTTTTTACTTCTTCGCGGCGTGACTCGAGGTTTCGCAGATAGGCCAGCCTCTCTGCCAGATCGCGCAGAAGCGTGTCGTCCATCGAGCCGTGCATCTCCTTGCGGTAGCGCGCGATAAACGGAATGGTGTTCCCTTCGTCGATGAGGTCTACTACATTTTTTATGTGCTGCTCACTTTTATTGAGTTCTCTTGCGAGTATGCTTGTTATGCTTTCCATGCGTGCTCCTTAAACTGTGGTGAGTATAGAGACCATTTTACTACACAATACCGCCGCTGTATAGAATGAATGCGTCCCCGGAGGGGGCGCATGTTTGGTAGTTGCTAAGCATTCAATCTGCCGCGCTGATAAACAGCGTCATTCTAAATGGAATCCTTTGTACTCTTGCCATGTATGAACAGGTATACCTTCCCCGACGCTTCGCCGTAAACAATGACGGGTACGTTCTTGATTTTGAATTTCTCCATTGGGTTTTCCTCGAAGATTGTATGATATGCGTTATAGATAACATTAAATTATGTATTGAAATTCAGATACTAAAGGAATCTCATTTTTTGTTAAAAAAATATACATATTTCGCGTTTTGGCAATTATGGGAGTAAAATTAATAGAGCCTGATTTTTTAGATAAAAGCTTTTCTTATTTAAACTCTATGATTTGAAGCGTAAGTATCCATTTATCACATAAAGCATCCTGCGAAAGGCGGTGCGGCTGCCTGCGTCAAAGCGGGCCAGATATCGGAAACAACCGCGACAACAATTTCAGCCGAATACTTTGTAACGAGAGCAGAGGTCGTGGTATGGTTCGGCGTCTGCTGAAAAAATCAGGACCGATTATAAATAACGGATTCGGCACAGGACACCGGCAGGATCTTTCCTGCCGGTGTCCTGTACTTCGTATTGACCGCGAACACTCCGCTGCGTGGGCAGTTTATCCACTTTTCTTGTTGACAATGTAAACAGAATGGCATATACTATGTTTACATTGTAGACAGCATGGAGCGTGAGGGGAATGACCGAGCGGAATATCAGCCTTACCAATACGGAATGGAACCTCATGGAGTGTCTGTGGGAAGCCTCGCCGCGAACCGGGAGGGAGGCGACGGAGTATTTGCAGGAACATGTGGGCTGGACCCGGAGCACCACCCTGACGATGCTGCGCCGCATGACAAAAAAGGGCCTGATCCGCTGTGAGGAAAAAGACGGGATAAAGGTTTACTCCCCGCTTCTCAGAAGGGAAGACGCGGTGAAAAGGGAAACGGACGACTTTATAAACCGCGTGTACAAAGGCAGCGTTAGCCTCATGATGAGCGCCATCACAAAGAAGCAGGAGCTTTCAAAGGAAGAAATTGAAGAACTGTACGCCATCCTGCGCGAGGCGGAGGCCAAGGAGGGGGAGAAATGACAAAGCTCATCTTCGCTTCTTCCGTTCTCATCCTGATTGTGATTGCGCTGCGGCACTTTTTGAAAGGAAAAATCAGCCTGCGCCTGCAATATGCCCTGTGGGCGCTGGTGCTGGTGCGGCTTCTTGTGCCCGTCTATGTTGCGCAAAGTCCGCTCAGCGTATTGAACGCGCTGAACACAGCGGAAAGCGTGCGGGAAGAGTGGACTGCGCCCTCGCCGGCGCCCGCCGCTCCCTCCGCGATAGGAGACCCGGTAAATGTCCTTCCGCCGGAAACCGCCGTCCAGTCGGGAGCGGCCGGCGGAACGGATGCTTCCCCTGACGCGTTTTATTGGAGGAACCTGCTGCCCTTCGTTTGGTATGCCGGAATCGGCGCGGTGGGACTGTGCCTTATTTTTTCCAATCTCAGCTTCGGCCGAAAGCTGAGAAAAACGAGAAAAGCGATTGAGGCGGACGGCGGCAGGCTGCCGGTCTATGTGGTGGACGCCCTGCCGTCCCCCTGCCTGTTCGGAATCTTTCGCCCCGCGATCTATATTACGCCTAACGTTGCCAGGGATGAAGCCAAGTTGCGCCATGNNTCCGCCCCGCAATCTATCTGACGCCCGAGGTGGCAAAGGACGAAACAAAGCTGCGCCACGTGCTTGCGCATGAGCTGACGCATTACCGTCACGGCGATCATATTTGGTCGGCGCTGCGCGGCCTCTGCCTCGCCGTGCACTGGTACAACCCGCTTGTCTGGCTGGCCGCGTCGCTTTCCCGCCGGGATTCCGAACTGGCCTGCGACGAGGGGACCGTCAAATCCATCGGCGAGCAGGGCCGCATGGATTACGGGCGAACGCTCATCGGACTTACCTGCGGAAAACGAAGCGCCATGGATCTCTTGTGCGTCGCCACCACCATGCGGGACGGGAAAAAGGGCATCCGGGAGCGCATTGCGCTGCTTGCCAAAAAGCCGAAAATTCTCCTGCCGGCGCTTTTTGCGTTCGTGCTCGTCGCGGCTGTCGCGGTGGGCTGCACCTTCACGGGAGCGGAAACGGAGGAGGAAGCCGTCCCGCTCACAGCGGAAGAGCTGGAGCGGTATAACAAGGCCTTTGAGCCGCTGCTGTATGACGAACAGGGCAATCCCGTCGGCGTCAATCCGCTCAGCCACTTCTTTACGTCCGATTACAGCCGGCCGGAGGACATCAATCTGGCCGATTTGCTGCGGTATTTTCCATCCGACGGCGATGTGAGGGACAAAGCCGAATTTGAGGCGCTCAAGGCCGAGAAAAACTGGCCGTTCGGCGCGGATATAACCTTGGACGATATGCCGGTTCCCATTCATAAATTTACCGCCGAAACCGTCAACAAGGTTTTGAAACAGTACATGGGCATTACGCTTAAGGACCTGAGCGGCGCGGGAACGGATGAACTTCTCTATTTGAAGGAGTATGGGGCGTACTATAACTTTACCAGCGATTTTGCGGCCGGCGCCTTCGTCTGCACAAGCGGCGAAAAACAGGGAGACACGATCCGCCTGTTCGGCGAACATGCGACGCTCACGCTGAAACTGCAAGGCGACGGCTTTCTGATCGTGTCGCATCAGCGAACCGGGAGCGAAGCAGGTCAGGGCGCGGGGGAGGCCGCCGGGCTCACGGTAAAAGTGGAACTTGAAGGCAATATTCCGCAGGCGGCGATCGACTACGCCGTGGAATACGTCTCATTACAGACTGAGTATTACAACGACCTGGGGAAAAATCCCCCGTCCGGCGCGGGAGGCTACGCCATAACCGATGCGAAGATTATCGGACTCACGCAAATCAACACCGGTACGGCGGGGCTCACAACCGGCGTCAATCTCTATCTGCTGGAATACCGCCTGCGCCCCGATCATCCGGA
>DCTG01000100.1 GCA_002329245.1 Clostridiales bacterium UBA1446 | reverse complement strand
CGTTCCAGGCGGCCGATACCGACCGGTTCTCCCTTGATGCCGCGCACGCAGTTTTTTTCGCATTGATTTTCCTGAGGGCATACCCTGCCGCAGATGGCCGGCAGCGCGTTCGTGGAAGTGATGATGTTGTAGGCCTCCTCGTATTTCCGCTCCGTAATCGCCCGGATAAATTCCGGAATGCGGACGGAAACGGGACAGCCCGCCACACATGGTTTGTTTTTGCAGTTTAAGCAGCGTGCCGCTTCCTCCAATGCCATATCCTCGGTATAGCCAAGCGCGACCTCGTCGAAATTGCGGTTGCGCACAGAGACTTCCTGTTCCGGCATGGGGCACTTTTTGAGTGAAAGATTAGCCATAATGCCGTACACCCCCTGTCAGCCGGCAGATATGACCGGCATCTTTGTTTTCATGCTCACGGTAGAAGCTGTTCCGGCGCATCAGTTCATCGAAATCAACCTGATGCCCGTCAAAGTCCGGGCCGTCCACGCAGGCAAATTTGATCTCGCCGCCGACCGTTACCCGGCATCCTCCGCACATGCCCGTACCGTCGATCATAATCGGGTTCAGGCTCACGATCGTTTTCACGCCGAAAGGCTTTGTGACTGCGCTTACGAATTTCATCATGATAACTGGACCGATGGCAATCACCGCGTCATACTGCCTTCCTGCCTCCAGGAGGCTTTTCAGCTTGTCCGTCACGAACCCCTTTTCTCCGTAAGTACCGTCGTCCGTGGTAAGATAAAAATTCGTACTGACCGCGCGCATCTCCTCTTCCAAGATGACCAGGTCGCGGCTTCGGAAACCGGCAATCAGGTCAACTTCCGCGCCCGCCTGAAACAGCGCTTTCGCGGAGGGATAGGCAATCGCGCAGCCGACGCCGCCACCCACCACGGCGGCCCGGCGAATTCCGGCAATATCCGTAGGTTTTCCCAAAGGGCCGACAAAATCTAGAATAAAGTCGCCTTCTTTCAGGTTTCCCAACATGCCGGTGGTACGTCCGACCGTCTGGAAGATTATCGTAACGGTGCCGCGTGCGGCATCGTAATCCGCAATGGTAAGGGGGACGCGTTCCCCGAATTGGTCCAGCCGCAAAATAATAAACTGGCCTGGTCGTGCGGCCTTGGCGATGAGCGGCGCCTCCACTTCCATTAAAACAACCTGTTCGTTTAGCTGCTGCCTTTTGGCTATACGGAACATCCATTGTCCTCCTTTTTTTCCGGGGTATAGATTCAATAAGGTTTATTTCAGTCGCTCGGCACAGGGAGGGTATTTCTCCGGATTCCAATTATACCCACGCTTTGTCAAATCGGTGTCCGAACAAAAATGTAAGGCCGGATCCTCCGAAAACGTGTCTATGTGATAGCTTTTTTCCGCGATGGTCACAATGTTCCAGAAATACGGAAGACCGTTTCGCGTGCCCGGAACCACAATACAGCTTAATCCGGCCTGATCGCAGAGCAGCTTATATGCCAGGGAGAATCCCTCGCTGTCCCCCTGCCCCTCCATCAGGACGTCCCAGGCCGTCGCACAGGGGGCTTCCCCATCCCCGCTTTCCGCCATCTCATGCAGGGATGAGCAGAAAAGATCGGCAATCTCCTCCTCCGACCGGCCGGAGAAGCTTTCCGCAAGCCGGACGGCAGCGTCCAACACCGCATTCCGGCGCAGCAGAAACGTATCCTTATCCAAAGGGTAGTGAAGCGTAATTTCAATCACCCGGACGGTGCCTTCGTCGGGATATAGTTTTACGTTGACATCCGGATATCCCATGGCTGCCGCCGGCGTTTTAAAATAGGCTTCCCGTACCAGATCCTTGACGTCGGCTTCCTCTCCTGAAAAGCTTGTGTTGAAAAATACCACGCGTTCAGAACAGAGGCTCAGCGTATTGGCAAGCTCTCGTTTCATGGTCAGATTTCCGGCGACCGATACCATTGCTTTCAGGTCGGCCTGCGTATGCTTGTATGCGATGGTCAAATCCGCTTCATAATAGGATACGATACGTACGACGTCGCTCGTGATATAGTCAACGGTAAACGCGCCGATGGGATCGTTGCGCGTGACCTCCAGGCAGGCGGTCTGCACCGCTTCGACGATGTCCCCTTCGTAATTGGAGATACGGATCGTTCCGGTTTCCATATGACGATTTACGAAATAAAGAATGCCGGTCACAAGTTTCTCATATGTATCGGCTTCTATGGTGTNNCCGACTCCTGCTCCACATGAGGGGCTGCCGAAGAATACTCCCGCTCTAACATTGCGGAGCATCCGCACAGAGCCGGGATAAGAAACAGGACCCCCAAAAGGCCCGCTGCCCGCTTATTCATGCCGCCCTCCTTTCAGGAAGACCTTCTCAGGATCCGAATGGTTTCCTTACAGTGCGCTCCGCCCGCCGGTTTCAAATCCTTCCCCTAAAACTTCATAGGCGTCGCAGACGATAATGAATGCGTTCGGGTCGATTTCCTGCACCTCGCGTTTGAGAGGGATGATTTGATTGCGTTTAAACGCGCACAGAAGCACCGTTTTTTCCGCCTTGCTGAACGCGCCCTTCCCCGGCAATAGCGTGACCCCGCGTTCAAGCCTCCGCGTGATCCTCTGTGCGATATCCTCCGCCTGCTCGCTGATGATATAAGCGATTTTCGCCCGGTCGAGGCCATAAATAACGGCGTCGATCACCTGCGCGTTGATATAGAGGGCCAAAAGGCCGTAAAGGGCGCCGTCTAACACGCTGAAGACAAGGGCATAGGTGGTGATGATGAAAAGGTCTAGAATCAGGACAAGACGACCGATCGGGATCCAACTGAATTTGAGCTTGAGGAGCCGGACGATTACGTCCGTGCCGCCGGTGGAGGCGCCTTTTAAAAAAATAACCCCCATGGAAACACCTAACGCAAGGCCGCCGTAGATGCAGGAGAGCAGAGGTTCCAACTCGGGGAAGACAAACAAGGTTCCAAACAGGTCCATAAACAGGGATATGATGGCGCTGGCAATGAGGGAACGGAAAATGAAGCTCCTGCCCAAATGGCGCAGGGAAAGCAAAAAACCGGGAATGTTCAAAATCAGATAAAGTAAGCCGATGGGGATAATCGGAACCAGCCGGTTGAGGATAATGGCAACGCCTGTGAGCCCGCCGAAGGCAAGGGTTCCGCTTACGAAAAACCAATCGACCGCTAAAGAGTACAGCGCGCAGGCCAAAACGAGCAGAACCCAGTCAAATATGGTTTTCCGAATCGGCTGCTTATGGGTCATAGCGGCTTGAACCTTATCCTTTCACGAAAGCCCGGTCGCCGGGTCCTATCCCTCCTGCCCGAGTCCAATCTCCATCTGACGCTCCTCCCGGTCTTCCGGCCGGAGAAGCGACCCTGCAGCCGGCAGGCTGCGGACACGGTAGCGGGCGAGGTTTACCACGGCGGTTTGCTGCGCCGGTTTTATTTCCGCCAGCTTGTATTTTGATTTGAGCGTCATGACAGAGACACCCTGGGTTGCGCGCGTCGTCTTGGGGGCAAGCGCGGAAGTATGAAACAGGAGCATCCTGCCCTCGGTGGAAAGGAAGGCGACTTCCAGGTCTTCTTTCAGATGGAGCGCGCCGACGAGCGGGGATTTGTCGGAGTAGGCGCCAGTCAAACGGCGGCGTTTTCCCACGGTTTTATATGCGGACAATTCCACCCGCGCCGCCTTCCCGTTTTCAAAGCAGAAGAGGATATTGCTCGTATAGTCTCCGGGCAGGCACATGAATTTCACGTTCTCGCCCTCGTCCATGCCGAGCTTCGAGGGGAGGTAGTCTCCCAAAAGCGATGCTTTGGTATCNNCATTGCTGGCGGTCCGTAAAGAAGAGGCACTCTTCCGCATTTGTAGCTTCCAACGACAGATAGAGACCGTCCCCCTCTTTGTATTTTTGATCCCCGCCCATGCGCAGGGAAAGCGGTGTAATCTTTTTAAAATACCCCTCGCGGGAGAGGAAGATCGTAACGGGATAATCGGGGATTTCCGCTTCTTCCGGTTCCTGCTCCAGTTCGTCTTCGTGAAGGATGCCGGTCCGGCGGGGCAGCGTGAATTTTTTCTGCACGGAACGCAGCTCTTCTATGATCAGCTTTTTTATGCGCTCCGGCTGGTTTACGGTATCCTTCAGGTCGGCGACCTCTCGCTCAAGCGAGGCGGTCTCTTCCACACGCTTCAGGATATATTCTNNGCCTGTACTTCGTCAATCCCGAAACCGATCATCAGGTTCGGTACGACTTCCGTTTCTTCTTCCGTTTCCCGTATGATCCGGATTGCTTTGTCAATATCAAGCAGAATCCGACCTAAGCCGCGAAGCAGGTGAAGGCGTTCCTCTTTCCGGCGCATCTGAAAAAACAGCCTGCGGCGGACCGCATCCATGCGCCAGGCCAGCCACTCCTCCAGAACTTCTCGGACGCCGAGTACGCGGGGGGTGCCGGCAATCAGAATATTGAAGTTGCAGGAGAACGAGTCCTGCAGGGGAGTTTGCTTGAACAGTTTTTGCATCAGGCGCTCCGGATCGGCGCCGCGCTTTAAGTCGATTGCAAGTTTCAGCCCGTCGAGGTCGGTTTCGTCCCGCATGTCGGCAATCTCGCGGATTTTTCCAAGCCGGATCAGCTCGGAAACCTTGTCCATGATCGCTTCCACTGTCGTGGTATAGGGGATTTCATACACTTCGATCAGGTTTTCCGCTTTCAGATAACGCCACCGCGCGCGCACCTGGAAAGAGCCGCGCCCTGTCCTGTAGATTTCGCGCATTGCATCCGGATCCCAAATCAGTTCTCCTCCCGTAGGGAAGTCGGGAGCCTTCAGGGTGCTGATGAGGTCGTGGTCCGGATTTTTGATATATTCTATGGTGGTTTCGCAGACCTCACCGAGATGGAAGCCGCATATCATGCTGGCCATCCCTACGGCTATGCCCTGGTTGGCCGAGACCAATACGTTGGGGAAAGTTGTCGGCAAAAGGACCGGTTCCTTCATGGTGTTGTCGTAGTTATCGGTAAAATCGACCGCATCCATATCGATGTCGCGGAAGAGTTCGGCGCAGATGGGATCCAGTTTGACCTCGGTATAGCGGGCGGCGGCATAAGCCATGTCTCTTGAGTAGACTTTTCCGAAATTGCCCTTGGAATCGACAAACGGGTGCAGCAGCGCCTCATATCCTCGGGAGAGACGCACCATGGTTTCATAGATAGCCGCGTCGCCATGCGGATTGAGCCGCATCGTCTGCCCGACCACGTTGGCTGATTTCGTCCGTTTCCCGGTCAGAAGCCCCATTTTATACATGGTATAA
>DCTG01000097.1:2951-7770 GCA_002329245.1 Clostridiales bacterium UBA1446 | reverse complement strand
CGGCAAGGCAAAGGTGAAAGGGCTATACTCCGTCAAGACCGGCAAGACCTACGACGGGACGGTGCTTTTAGCCGATACGGGCGATAAATACGTCAACTACCGCGTGGAGAGGAACGACAGGTAACTACCGCAGCAAGCATAGGGAGTGTAGCCACACTCCCGAAAAATCCCCGCTTTTCTCTTTGGAGAACGGCGGGGATTCGCTTGNNTTTTGCTTGTTGGGATAGTCCCAAACCCTTATTTTCTACCGAAAGGAGCGTATAAATGGACGAGCACGTTTTAGAAGCGTATGTCATAAACACATCCCGCCATACGGAGCAAAGCCCCGTTGCGGAATGGGTGCCGCTTCCCACCGACGCGGAGAAGATGAAAGCCGTCTTTGACCGCCTCGGCATCGACGGCGGCGACCCGGAGCTGTATGCCGTTACCGGCTATGCGTCGCCCACCGACGGGCTGGCCGAGCGATTGAAGCCCGGCGAAAGCCTTAACGAGTTGAATTATCTCGCCGCCATATTGGAGCGCAGGAGCGACGAGGACAGGGACAAATTCGCGGCGGCGGTTATTCACGGCGACCATGCGGCCAGCTTACAGGACATCATCAACCTGACCCATAACCTTGATTGCTACTGGCTTTATCCCACCGTTCACAACGCCGAGGATTACGGCTATTACCTTATTGACACGCTGGACGCGCTGGAATTGCCGGAAGCAGCGAAACAGTATTTCGATTACAAAGCCTATGGACGCGACGCCGTGCGGGAGGACGGCGGCAGCTTCACCGATTACGGCTATATCTACAACAACAAGAACGATTTTAACGTATGGTATGAGGGGCGCGACGTGCCGGAGGAATACCGTATCACACCACAGCAGCCGACGCGCCCCGACCCCGAAAAGATGGACATGGACGCTATCGGCACACGGCAGGCGGCGGTTTTGACGGCGCAGCCCCCGGAGCCGCAGCCGGTCAAGCCCCTTGTGCTGACCGGGCAGAATAACGCCGAGCGCATG
Source organism: Clostridiales bacterium UBA1446 (assembly GCA_002329245.1). GTDB lineage: Bacteria > Bacillota > Clostridia > Oscillospirales > Oscillospiraceae > UBA1446. The sequence continues at coordinate 6,759 of DCTG01000097.1, read as the reverse complement.
AAGGAAATCACCGACAAGCTGGAAGCGGGCATACAGGCGCTTTTCAGCAGCGAACAGTATGCGGCCTATCTGAAAGCCATGTCCAAGTTTCACAATTACAGTTTCAACAATACCCTACTTATCGTCATGCAAAAACCGGACGCTTCCCTAATCGCGGGCTTCAACAAATGGAAAGACGACTTTGACCGCAACGTGAAGAAGGGTGAAAAGGGCATCAAGATACTTGCCCCCTCACCGTTCAAGGTGAAGAAGGAAATGGAGCGTATCGACCCGCAGACGCAGCGCCCCGTCGTCGGCAGGGACGGAAAGCCCGTCACCGAAGAAGTGGAAGTCACGATACCGGCCTTCAAGCCGGTGACGGTTTTCGACGTTTCGCAGACCGAGGGCAAGGAACTCCCGGATATTGCCGTGGACGTTCTCACCGGCGACGTGGAGCAGTACAAAGACTTCTTTGCCGCCCTTGAAAAAGCGTCGCCCGTGCCGATGGGCTTTGAGCAGATCGCCAGCGGCGCAAACGGCTACTATCACCAAGAGGGACGGCGTATCGCCATCCAAGAGGGCATGAGCGAATTGCAGACGGTCAAAACCGCCATCCATGAGATCGCCCATGCGAAGCTACACGCCATTGACAAGGATGCGCCGGAAAACGAGCAGCGGCCAAAGGTTGACCGGCGTACCCGCGAGGTACAGGCAGAGAGCGTTGCCTATGCCGTCTGCCAGCATTACGGGCTGGACACGTCGGACTACTCTTTCGGTTATGTGGCGGGATGGAGCAGCGGCAAGGAAGTCGCGGAGTTGAAAGCGTCCCTTGAAACTATCCGCACCGCCGCCAGCGAATTGATAACCGAGATCGACAATCATTTTGCCGAGTTTCAGCAGCAGCGGGAGGCCGCCGCGCCGGTCATGGATAAGGCCAGCCCGGAGCAGCGGCAGGCGCTTGACGACGAAGTACGTAAAACGCTGCAAATGTTTGTTGACGATGATATGAACGCCCACGGCCAGCTTACACAGGGAACCCTTGACGCTATCGCCATGCAGGGCTATGTCTACCAAGACGGCCAGCTTGTAAAGGCGCAGACCGCACCGGAATACGAATATCGGATGCACAGCAATCCGCGTTCCACAGACGAGGAAAACCGCAGTTTCATCCAAGCGTATGAAAAGAAAGACGGCGGGCTTGTTCCCGGCAAGGTGGTTTTCATCGGTACGCCCGACGAGGCAAGGCAGCGGCTTGACGAGCTGATCGGAAGCAACGCGCCGGACGTGATCGCCGCCGACCTGCTCAACCTCATGCGGGGCTTTGACCCCGCCTTTATGGAGAAGTACGCCGGGGAGCGTGATAAACAGGTTACGTTATCGGCAGAGAGCCTAAAAAGCAACGATACCTTTCACATGGAAGCTATGCTATTGAATATCGCGCAGGACGGCGGTACGGAAGAAATCGGGCAGCGGGCAGCGACGCTTATGACAAGGCTTGACGCCTTTAAGGAGCAAAACAACACCTATTCCATTTACCAGCTCAAAGGCGGCGCGGAAACACGTTCGTACCGCTTTGAGCCGCTTGACCGGCTGCAAGCGGCGGGGCTTGCCGTGGATAAGGGCAACTACGATTTAGTCTATACCGCGCCGCTTTCCGACATCGACACGCTGGAGGACATCTACCGTCGCTTCAACCTCGACCACCCAAAAGACTTCACGGGACATTCGCTTTCCGTTTCCGACGTTGTGGTACTACGTCACGGCGATAAACAGACCGCCCATTACTGCGACAGTTACGGTTTCCACGAGGTGCCGCAGTTCTTACAGGGACGTCAGCGGGAGCGGGAAAATCCTTTGAAAACCGCCGAGCTTTCCACCGAGCAAAACGAAAACATGATAGACGGACGTATCAACAATACGCCGTCTGTGGGCGAGCTGGAAGCAAAGGTCAAGGCCGGAGAAACAATTTCGCTTTCCGATCTTGCCGCAGCCGTCAAGAATGAGGGCAAGGCCGAGCGCGGCAGGCAGCAGAAAAAGCCATCCATCCGGGCGCAGCTCAAACCTGATAAGGACGCGGCGGCGAGAAAACAGGAAGCAAGGAACAAAAATCTTGAAAGGGAGGTATGAGCATGGAACGCTTTACCGTTGAGGAAACAAACCTTATCTGCATCTACATAGCGGACACACGGACGGAGCTTATAGAGGAAATGGCCGGGGCGCTGCCTTTCATGGACGAGGAAATACGGGCGCTGGCAGACCGTACCCTTGATAAGCTCCGCGCCATGACCGACACCGAGTTTGCGGCGCAGAACTTTGACTTTACCGATGATGGCGACGCGGGAGCATGAGGACGGCGGCGCTGCCGCAGAATGGAGCTTTTTCAAAGACGGGGACGGGCAGATGCGCTATAACGAAACCTGCCTGTCGTGTTGCCGCGATTGCAAACAGAGCTTCCGGGCGGTGCTGGTGCGCTGTCCCCCTTATGTACGCCAAAGCGATAAACCGATATACTCCTAAATAAAGAAGCTGGGCGCGGTTGCCATTCATGGCCGCCGCGCCCAGCTCTTTTTTATTTGCAATTTTCATTTAAAACGGTTGCGATTTCTTGAAGCCGTATCTTATAAGGCACTTAGCTTTTTTTGAGGGAGAGAATATTACTTTCAATTTTCCGTATAACCTCAATAAAAACTTCATCGTCCTTGCCCGTCGGGTCATCGAGGCCCCAATCCTCACGGTGCTTGCAGGGCAGATAGGGACATTCGACGTTGCAGCCCATCGTCACCACGACATCTACGGGCGGGATGTCGGACAGGAGCTTGCTGTATTGCGTCGTTTCCATATCAATTCCGTAAAGCTGCTTCATCAGCCGCACGGCATCCTGATTNNGGAATTATGGACGCAGATAAACGCTACTTTTGATTTATCCATAGGTATTTATCTATCCTCTGACCTTCTGCAAAATCTTTATGATCTCATTCTTTTTTAATACTTTGCCGTAAGAAATAACTTTGCCGTCTATAACGAGAGCGGGGGTACTCATCACGCCGTAAGCGGCTATCTGCGCGAATTCGGTTACATGGTCGACGGCTGCATCCATACCCAATTCCGTAAGTGCTTCCTTAGTGGCTGCTTCCAGCGCATTGCATTTGGCGCAACCGGAGCCAAGCACCTTGACACCGGCGACGGTTTTATCACTCTCGATCTGTGCCATTTTGGGGGGATTGCAGTCTTTCCCGCAGCAGGAAGTTTCCTTGTTTTCTTCTTTCTTTTTCCCGAACAGTCCCATAGTCATATTCCTCCATTCTGAATCAGCCGCCGCCTTTATATCAGCCATGCTTTTATCCGATTTCCCTTTGAAAAATGTTTTTAGGTTTTCCGGCATCGCGTAGCAGTCACAATCACGGGATGGCGCAGGCGCAAATACGCCGCGCAGGATTGCTTCCGCAAGCATGACTTTGGGGGGAATTTCGTAACTTTCCCCTTTATATTCAAACACTCGGCAGTCCACGGCTGTCCCGCTGATTTCCCCACAGCAGGCACAGCCGGATTCCTGTACCGCCGCGCAAATATCTCGCCCGTTGACCCGGATGGTGGGTGAGGACAGGAAGCGGTATTGCTCCGCAAGCTGCGTTGTGGCGATCTCAATTTTACGATATGCAACGGCATATCCGGCCAGTTCCAACGTCGGCGTGACTGCGGCTATCACTTCCTCCAACACTTTGTCGGTGCCGATGCAACGGTCACAGGTTTGCAGATCGAGATACAGATAGTCTATCTCCACCATTTTTATGGCAGGCGTATCACAGGAGCAGTTACAACCGCAGGAGCA
>DCTG01000097.1:2712-2941 GCA_002329245.1 Clostridiales bacterium UBA1446 | reverse complement strand
GCAGAAACCGAAACGCGTTGAATAGATAGCCGACGATGATGATTCCGATCGTACATATCGCGACGAACAGCGCAAGCAATTTCGGCTTAACAGCCTTTCGCAGCATGACGATGGACGGCAAGCTAAGCGTCGTAACAGCCATCATAAAACTGAGGATGGTGCCAAGCTGCGCACCCTTCCCAAGCAGAGCTTCCGCTACTGGAATTGTGCCGAAAATATCTGCATACAT
>DCTG01000097.1:1251-2704 GCA_002329245.1 Clostridiales bacterium UBA1446 | reverse complement strand
ACCCAGCTTTCGGGAATCCAGTTGTGGATGATGGCCCCGATGCCAACGCCGACAAGGATATACGGGAACACCTTTTTGAATGTGGAGGCCATTTGGTCTTTGGCATAAGCTAGGCGCTCCTTCTGCGTTGGTGTGGGGGAATCGATGTCTACCGTGCTGGCGCTGCGGATGAAGTCCTCTACATGGGATTCCATGTGCAGCTTTTCAATCAGCGTACCGCCGATCACGGCGATCACAAGACCGACTGCCACATACACGATGGCGACCTTCGTACCGAAAATGCTCATCAGTAGAAGTAGGCTCCCCAAGTCTACCATCGGAGAGGAAATCAAAAATGAGAATGTCATCCCAAGCGGCAGGCCCGCGCTGGTAAAGCCGATGAACAGCGGAATGGATGAGCAGGAGCAAAAGGGTGTCACCGTGCCGAGAAGCGCCGCAATGCAGTTTGCGCCGACACCGTGAAACCGTTTCATGATTTTTTTGCTGCGCTCCGGGGGGAAATAGCTTTGAATGTACGAAATGAGGAAAATCAAAAAGCACAGCAGCACCGTAATTTTCAGCACGTCGTATAGGAAGAACTGAATACTGCCCCCGATGCGGCTTGAAATGTCCATTCCCAATGCGGACAACAGATTACCAATCAGAGCGTTTAGCCACTTCATGCCTAGAATCTGATTTTGAATGAATTCCCAAATCATTGACAAGAACACCCGTCCTTCTCCTTACAACAGGAAAGACCATCGATGAACTGCTTATACGCCGCCAGCGTTTCGCAGTTCATAGAATAATGGCTCCACTTTCCTTCTTTGCGCACTTCCACAAGCCCACATTCGCAGAGTATCTTCATGTGATGGGAAAGAGTCGGCTGCGNNAGTTTGCAAGCGCATTTTTCACCATCAGACAACATTTGTACGATTTGCAATCGATTGGAATCGCCCAGCGCCTTGCAAATCAAAGAGACATCAATTGTATTCATAAGCTCACCTCACATAGATGGATATCTATATGTTATTATATGCGACACATAGATGATTGTCAATGNNATGTATACTGCAAAAAAGAGCCAGGCGCGGTTGCCGTTCATGGCCGCCGTGCCCGGCTCTTTTTTGCGTTTCTGTAGAAAAAGTAAAGTCCATTTTCGGGGGGAAAGGTATAAACACCTTGCCACCCCATCGACCAGCGTTCAAAACCTCTGTATTTGCAGGGCTTTTGAACGCTACTTTTTCTACACATACCCCCGTTTTTTCCGTGCCCACGTCCTTTTGCTTTCTCGCGTCCGTTTCGCTGCACAGGCCGGGCAATACAGGCTGTTATGCTTCGGCGGCATGAAAAGCGACCCGCAACCGGCGCAGCGTTTCGCGCTGCCGCGCTCCATGATTTCGGCATACAGCGTCTTGTCCAGCGGAAGGACGGCGGCGCGGAACCATTTGCACAGCAGCGAATAGGAAATGCT
>DCTG01000097.1:0-1239 GCA_002329245.1 Clostridiales bacterium UBA1446 | reverse complement strand
TCATAGTTGCAGCACTCATGTACCAGCTTCTGCACCTTTCGGTATTGGCCGTTGTCCATCCTCGGAATACTCATAGCTCCTGCGCCCTTTCCTGTTCCGGCGTTCTCCGCAAGATGCCGTCCACATTTTGCTTGATAACGCCGTATTCTTTCAGCTCCTTTTTTACGTCGCTGTACTGCGCGTACAGTCGTTCCTTCTCGGCCTCGGCCTTTGCATACTCCGCTTTAAGGGCGGCGAGATCGGGCAATTTGGTAATGCCACTTTCTTTAAGCGCCCGCGCCGCGGCTTCATAGAGGATAAGGGCGCTTTCATGCTCCCGTTTGAAACGGGGCTTATCCTTTGCGCGGCGGTAATCGTCGGCCACCGGCTTTATCTGCTTGTAGGTAGTGACGTGCTTAATGAGCAGCGCCATATCCGCAAGCCGTTTTTCCATCCCTTTAAGGGCGGCTGCTGCGTCGCCGTTGGCGGCAACCAGCTCCGCAATTTTTGTTTCCAGCCCGGCATATTCCGTGATGCCGTGCTCGGTGAGAAAATTCATGGTCTTTGCGGCCTGCTTCAAGTTCTGTATCTTCGCCCACCGTTCATAGCCCGCCGATTGCTGCGCCTTGATGCTGTTTTCAATGTCGATCAGCAGGGATATACCCTTGCGTTCCGACCTCGGAGCGCGGACGGTGAGTTTGCCCTCAATGCGCCCGGCTACGGCTTCCTCGGTGTAGCTTTCGCCCAATGTCTTGCAGCGGGTGAACCGCTCCTGTCCGGGGGCGCGGAACGATATGTATTTGCCGCGCTTAATCTCATAGCCCGCCGCTTCCATCCGGCGCAGGAAGTCGTCAAATTCGGTAGACAGGGGAATGAGCGCGTCGATGGCGATTTTTAGCTTACCCTTCCAGCTCGCGCCGACCTTCTCCGCTTGATACTCGGCGTAGCTCTTGCCCTTGTTTTGCCCCGGCTTTACGACGGACAGGCCGTTTTCACGGCAAAGCCTGTCGCTGGTGCGCCGGATATAGGCGTAGCTCTGTTTGTTGGAAATGTACTTTTTATGCTCGACCATATCCACGGCGCAAAAGATGATGTGATTATGGATATGTCCTTTGTCTATGTGGGTGGACAGGACGTATTCATACTTGCCACCTAAGATTTCATCGGCAAGCTGCCGCCCGATTTCATGCGCCTGTTCGGGCGTGGCCTCGCCCGGTTCAAAGGACTGTATCAGATGATCAATGTCATTAAGATAACAAG
>DCTG01000105.1 GCA_002329245.1 Clostridiales bacterium UBA1446 | reverse complement strand
GGCAGCGTTGTGGGCAAGGAATTTATCTTTTTGGAAGACGGCATCGATACGTTCAGCGATACGATAAAAATTGCTCCGACCGAAACGGTTCTGTGGCAGTTTGCGGTAAAAAACTTTGAAGGCGCCACTGTAACGGAAACCGGCCTTGAGTACGAGCTGCTTTTTGAGGTGGACGCGGCGCCCGGGAAGGAGGCAATCGAACCTTTAAGAATAACGGTTTTGGACGAAAACGGCGATAGCATCGACTCCCTTGACGGTACGGGTATTCTATCCGTAAGAAGAACATTTCCGTTGATGGCGGAGGGACAAAGTGACACCTACATGGTTGAAATTTACTGGCCCAGTACGGATAACGACATTTTGTATGCGGGCGAAAACTTCGGAACGAGAGTCAATGTCTCGGCAATTGCAAGACAGGTTTCTTCCGGATCAATTCCGGAAGACCCCGATGATCCCGATGATCCCGATNNCCCGATGATCCCGATGATCCCGATGATCCCGATGACCCCGAAGAGCCCGAAGAAAGCAATATTTCGGTGAAATATGAAGCGAGCACTCCCTGGGGTGTGGGAGCGGCACAAACGCATAGTATCCGCTTCACGATTACAAACAATTCGGAAGAGACGATTACAAACTGGAGCCTCGCGTTTCTGTATGGCGAGCACATCGATAGGATCTGGAACGCGAGAATAGACTCCATGAACCTTGAGACCGGAGAATACCGGATCATCCATCCGGAATGGGATGCGAAAGGCCGGCCAGGCGGAATCATCGAACCCGGGGAAAGCATAGTCTTTACGGGGCAGGCAAAGGGGCCGGGCGATAAACCGATAACTTCGGTTACCGTCAACGGAATGAACGCGGAAGTGGCGTGTCTGTATAACCAAACTATAGAGTAGTGGGTGCGAAAATTGAGAAGAAAGATTTGTATTATCGTCTGTCTTCTGGTCGCAATTTTGCAGTCGGCCCTCGTCGGGACCTACGCCCCTTACGCGGTGTCTTCCAACGGTACGGTTGGCATTGAGCCTGATATCGAGAAAATCTTGGAACAGGGAATAGAGCGTGAAGCCATCGAAACGGAGCTTATGAATACCGCGGGACTTCTTCCGGACGACGCCATTGGCGGCGGCTCCAAGGAAACGGATTTCAGTCCTGTCGCGGAAGAGGAAGAAGAGACGATGCTAGGCGGTTTCCCGACCGTTCCCGATGAGCAGGCAAGTGCCACGGAACCCGGACAAGATACCGCTCAAAATCCCCGGACTCCGAACTCTCCGGAGCCTGAATCCCAGGCAGCCGGCGAGACCAACGATGAAACCGCCGCTGAGGAAACCGGGAGCGAGGAACGCGAATCGGAGGACGGACTTGCGGAAGCAGAAAACGAAGGTCTATTGGAAGAGATTCCGAACAACGGAACGGAGGACGGCGGCGAGGTCGGCGATTAGCGGAAGATTCTCATTCCGTCTGCAAAGAAAAGCGCTGTTATTGACCCTGCAAAATAATGCTTAATATAAATGCGGAGGTAAACTTTATGAAAAAAACGCTTACGGTAATTTCTCTTGTCATGGTAATTGTCATCTCAATTGCCGCGGGAACCCTCGCCATGTATACCACAACGATTGAGGGGCTGGCTGCGGGCAGCGTTACGGCCAAAGAATTCATTCTGACGAAAGGTGGAACCGACACCTTTCAAACAAACGTGAAAATTGCTCCGTCTGAAACGGTGCAGTGGTCCTTCAGCGTGAAGAACTTTAACGAAGATGTCGTTTCCGAGACCGCCATGGACCTGGATGTTGCGGTGGAGCTAAAAGCTGCAGAAGGTAAGTCTGCGATTTTACCTCTGACTGTCGGCGTATATGATGAGGGAAATGAACTGCTTGCCAGCGGCGAGATCGAAGACGGAATCCTTACCTTTAAAGACAGCTTTCCCTTGAGCGAGACAGGGCAGACCCATACATACACCGTTAAAGTCAATTGGCCGTCCGACGATGCGGTCGATATAAACTATGCGGGCGCCGATTATGGGACGGCTCTCAAGGTATCGGTAACGGGTACGCAGAAATAACGAAATAAAACAAACTGCCCTCTGAGGAGGGCAGTTTGTTTTGTTATTCAAACTTTCGGATGGAAGCGTATTACATTTAATTGCGAAAAGGATATGCGATGTTGGAACCGGTATATACGACAGACAAGCAAATACAGCAGATGAGAGAAGAGCTCAAGAGGGCGGCAAACGATCCCAAGGCCGGGCGCGGGAAAAAAAGAAAACCGCTCGGGAAGATTTTCGGCCAGGTGTTGTTCGTCCTGATAGTTGCTTTTCTCATTTCCGTTTTGGTTTCCGTTCTGAATGCGAAAAGGCAGGGCGAAACCCCGGCTTTGTTCGGCTATCAGCTGTACGTGGTAGAATCCGGCAGCATGTCGCCGACGCTTAAGGTGGGGGCCGTCATTCTGTCTAAGGAACCGGAGGATGCCGCCGCATTAAAAATCGGAGATATTGTTACGTTCCGGTCGAATGTGGGAGACACCGTCACGCACCGCATTATCGATGTGATTGAGTTGGAAGACGGAACCGTGAAATATCAGACCAAGGGGGACAACCCGATTAATTCCCCGGATCCGGATCTGCTCGACCCGGGTCAGATTATAGCCAAGATGGTCATGAAAATCCCGTTTGCCTAAATTTAAGACGATTAAAAATGGAGAATGCCGAGATGCGCAACAGCCTGGTAGTGGAAGAGGAAAACAAAGAGAAAGAGCGGATCAAAGAGGAACAGGAGGAAACGGAACAGGTAGAAAAGGAACAGGCGGAGAGAAAAAGCGTTGTTCATATAGAGAAGCTTTTTTCCTCTGAGATGTACCTGAAGGACGGCAAATACGCAGTGCCTGTTCTGAGCGGTCTGAACCTGTCAATTTTCAGCGGTGAGACCTGGGGCGTCAATGGGGATTCCCCCTTTGAAATTCTTTTGCTTTTAAAGATTCTATCCAACATACGGCATTATCACAGCGGAATATGCGTGCTGGTGGGAAAAGGAATGATGGCCTATAAACGCGTGATCCTGCCCCATGTTTTCTATATTAGCAGCCCCGATATGGTCTACGGGAACATGAATGTTCTGGAATATCTGATGTTTGTCACGGCAAAATCGCAGGAGGATACCGTCGCGCGTCAGAAGCGAATCTTTGAATATCTGATCGGCATAGGTCTCGGAAATATTTCTCTCACTCCGGTCAGCACGCTGCGGAAAGAGCAAAAGGCCGTGATCATCCTGTTGGCGGCAGCGTTTTCGGACAGCCGGCTTGTCGTTTTCAACTTCCCGCGCTATGAGTTCGGAGAAACGCTCAGCCGCGCAATTTCAAAAATCGCCGCTTATATCCGTTCCGAAAACAGAACTCTGGTCATCGGGACGCAGGACGGGGATCTCATTGATCGGGCCTGTACCCATACCGCATATTTAATGGACGGGCAGGTCGCCTATGCGGGTTCCGTGGAAGAATTTGCGAGGACGTATGACAAAACCATCCTGACTGTCTGCGATGAAAACGTCGGACAAATAGCCGAGCGTCTGAGGCTTGCGCTTCCCGAGTATCGGTACGAGGTAAACGAAGACGCCCTGACGATCAGCCACCGGGACACGGAGAAGGAGCACGCGGCGCTTTTATACGCAAAAATACTCGAGGAAGGATTTTTCCCACGGGAAATCCAGCTTCACAAAAAACGTACGAAAAATGCAGTGCAGGGACTGAAAGAACAAAGCTATGATTTATAGAAACAGCTATTTCAGCAAAGAACTGCGCCAGGCGTATTTAGAGAATAATGTGGGAATGAGACGAAAGCTTTCCTTCGCCCTTTTCATGGGAGTTCTTTCGTTTGCTATCCATTTTATTCTTCGAACCCTGACGGAATCCATTCTTTCGGATCTGGTTCCCTATCTGATTCAGGAAAGCTATTTTTCAACGATTTATCTCTATAACGGCATCTCGATTCTTCTCTATGCCTTTTATTTCATGATCCAATATGATTTTCTCTCCTTTGCCGAACTGAGGAAGAATCAGTGGTATGTCCTGGTCAAAATGGGATACAAACCGAAGCGCATGATACTTTCAAAGCTTGGGGCTTCCATCTATTCCATAGCCGCCATTTATGCCATCGGTTTTTTTGCGATTATTCTTATGACGGCGGTTCTGAAATACCGATTTGTCTATTCGTATCTGCCGGCTCTTTTCTTGGCGGGCCTGATTGATATGTTTCTCCTGACGATGGCGGCCATGACGATATCCCTCTACACAAAAAACAAGCGTACGGCCCGGTATCTGATTTTTATTTCCGGGATAGCCATAGTCGTTTTGCATTTTCTGCTGGGATATCACGAGATTGTTTCCAACAGGGTTTTGATGCAGAATCTCCTGAACCTCTTTGATTTTCATACGAGTCTCTATCTGCCCGTAGCCGGCGGCCTGATCCTTCTTTGTCTGATTGTCTGCGTATGGAAGGCAAAAAGCGTTGCCCAATACTACAGTGTCCCCGATGATATATACAGGCAGTTCCTGTCTGAGGATCAGAAGGTCGTCGTAATGGACAGTCTGGCGGGAAAGCTCAGACCCCTGTATGAAAAAAAGGGAAGCGGAACCCGCGCGAAAGCTTTGGACGCCGTAATCACCGCTTGTCTGGTTTTAATGATCTGTGCGGTTATGGTATGCAACGTTTTTATCATCGTCCTTTCCGCCGCCCGGCCGGGAGAAGAGCTTACTTTCATGGGCTATATACCGTATGTCTTCAAATCGAGTACGATGGAACCCGCGATCAGGAAAAACGATCTGGCGCTTTTCAAGAGAATCGATATTTCGGAACCAGTTGCAATCGGGGATATCGTGCTTTTCCAGGATAAATCGGTCGTTTATGTGGAGCGGGTGTTATCAAAAGAAGAAGACCGGTATGTGGTCGATATTGATCGTTACCCTCTTTTAGCAAGGGAGGGGGAGATGCTGAAAACGATCGACCGCTCCGAGATTTACGGAATCTATTCCGATTCCAACAGATGGTTGGGAGCCTTCATCCTGTTTACCAACACGATTTTGGGCAGAATTGTCTTTTTGGTCGGGCCCATCCTGCTGCTCTTTTTCTATAAGCCTGTCAAAACTTTATTTTTAAAAAACGCAAAACTGGATATGGTATAGTCAGAGAAAGAAGCACAGGAGTGCAATTGCCCCTCCTTTCGCGTCCGGCCGGAAACGGGCGGGGACCGGGGCGGCGTTTCAGCCGCTTTCCGGTTTGTTTAAAAGTTTAGAAAATGCAGTGATTTCAAAGGCGATTTCCGTATCTTTTCATAAGCTTTTGTGCCTTGTTGCGGTTGACAGGCATGGTATAATTTGATATACTTTTTGAGTGAAATATAAGGGGATTGCGGATGATTCCGGCTTTCCCAAGGCGATTCCGGCGCGTGTTCGGATATGCCGGCTGCGCTCCGGATATCAAAAACAATTTTAGAAAGAGAGTGTGTTCCCAATGAGCAAACTGATCATCTCCGCCTGCCTTTTAGGCGCGGGCACGATGCGCTCCGCCACGCCGTATGTGCCGATTACCCCCGACGAGATTGCCGAGGATGTCGTACGCTGCGCGAAAGCTGGCGCCGCCATTGTTCACATTCACGCCCGTGACGACGAAGGGAAGAACACCATGGCGACCGACCGCTTCGTCGAGATCTATGACAAGAGCACCGCTGCCTGCAGAAAAGCCGGCGTTGACGTTGTGTTTAACCTTACCTCCTCCGGCTCCAAATTCCCCATCGAGATGCGCCTGGCGCACCTGAAGCTTTTAAAGCCTGAAATGTGCTCCTACGACCCCGGAAGCATCAACTGGGCAAACAGCTATGTGTTCCTCAACGAGCCCAAGTTCCTCGAAGAACTCGGAAAAACCTGCATCGAGGAAAACATCAAGCCCGAACTTGAAATTTTCGACGGCGGCATGATGGGCAACGTCGCATACTATGTGAAGAAAGGCTTCCTGAAGACTCCCTGCCATTACCAGTTCATGCTTGGCGTCTCCGGCGGAATGCCCGGCAACATTGACAGCCTCGCCTACTTCCTGCCCAAGCTGCCCGAAGGCTCCACCTGGTCCATCAGCGGCATCGGCCATACGCACATGGCCTGCATGCTCGCCGGTCTTTCCGCCGGCTGCAACGGCCTGCGCGTCGGACTGGAAGACAACATCTATTTGAGCAAGGGCGTTCTCGCAACCAACGAGCAGCTGGTTGCCCGCGCCTGCGAGCTCGGCAAATTGGCCGGCCGCGAAATCGCCACCGCGGAAGATGCCCGCGAAATCCTCGGCATTACCCGCAGCTGGCACTAATATTCGCCCTATCACGGGGGCGGCAGGAAATCGGCGCGTCCGGCCCTGCCGCTTTCCCCTGTCAGGGAGCGGGATAGATCCCCTCCCGGTATCCGGCCGCGCGATGCGGACAACAGGCGGGGAAACGCTCTCCGCCAACCAAAAATAGATTGGAGTAATCGAAATGTTACAGATGCGCGACGTCGTAATCGTCGAGGGCTGCCGTACTGCCATCGGCGCAATGAACAAGTCCCTGAAACCTTTGCACGCCAACGAATTGGCTGCTGTCGTCATGAACGAAGTCGTCCGCCGTGCCGGGATTGACAAGTCCATGGTGGACGAGGTCATCCTCGGCCAGTGCCGCCAGACCTCCGACGAATCCAATATGGCCCGCTTCGCCGCCCTGCGCGCCGGCTTCCCTGTTACCACCTCCGGCCAGACCGTTATGCGTCAGTGCGCCTCCGCCATGACCGCGGTGCAGACCGGCATGATGGAGGTTGCCGCCGGCTTGGCCGATATCGTAATCGCGGGCGGCGCCGAGTCCATGTCCAACGGCGTTTTCTATCTGACCAACGCCCGTCACGGTCTGGGAACCGGCAACGTCGAGTTCAAGGATGCCGTA
>DCTG01000070.1 GCA_002329245.1 Clostridiales bacterium UBA1446 | reverse complement strand
GCACCCGATCGCCTGGACCAGCGTCTGCACGGATCAGATGCGCGCGCTGGAGGCCAACTGGGATCGCTTTCAGGCGCTGAACACGGTGCCGCTGGGCATCAGCGTGGACCCCAGCCAGGGCAAAAAAGCCTGGGCGGCGGTGCTTTGCATCAAGAATGTGCCGCTTCTGTCGGACTTCTGGCCCCATGGCAAGGTGGCGCGGGACTACGGAATCTTCCATGAAGAATTCGGCATGTCCGAGCGCGCCAACATCATCGTGAACGAAAAGGGCGTCGTGCAGTGGGTCAAGGTGTACCCCATGGGCGAGCTGCCCGACATCGAAGAGGTGTTCAAAGAACTATCCAAATGATGGAGGTGCGTCCTTGGAAAAGAGCATCCTGAAGATCGTCAGAGGCTTCCGGGCGGTGGACGGCGCGGGCGTGCGCCTCGTCCGGGTATTGGGACACGACGACGTGTATGATTTTGATCCCTTTCTGATGCTGGATTCGTTTGACTCCACCGACCCCCAGGACTACCTGGCCGGGTTTCCAACCCATCCGCACCGGGGCATCGAAACCATCACCTACCTGATCTCCGGCCGCATCGAACATGAGGACAGCCTTGGCAACGGCGGCGTGATCCACGGCGGCGAGAGCCAGTGGATGACCGCCGGCGGCGGCATTCTGCACCAGGAGATGCCCAAGGCTTCGGACCGGATGCTGGGCTTTCAGCTGTGGCTCAACATGCCCGCCGCCGAAAAGATGGCGCCGCCCGCCTATCTGGATATCCGCCAGGATATGATGCCCGCCGTGGCCGAGGACGGCGCCATCGTGCGGGTGATTGCCGGCGAATACAAGGGGCGGCGGGGCGTCACGCCCCGCCACGTCCGGGCGACGATCTACGACGTGGCGCTGGAGGCGGGCCGGTCGATCCGGCTGGCGTCCGCGGCGGGGGAGACGGTGTTCCTCTTTACCATCGAGGGCGACGCGGTCATCGCCGGCGCGCCCGTGCGGGAAAAGTCCGCCGTGCTGACAGGCGAGGGGGATGCCGTGGAAATCGCCGCCGCCGAAGGGCCGGCCCGCGTCATCTTCTTCATGGGCCCGCCCCTTCGCGAGCCCATCGCCTGGGGCGGCCCCATTGTGATGAACACCCGGGAAGAGCTGGATGCGGCGTTTCGCCAGCTGCGGGATGGCACCTTTCTGAACGGGGCCGTATGATCCCGCCCGGCTTTGCCGGGAGCGCGCAAACCATCGTTGGAAAAAATGTCCGGCCTTTGCGGCCCAATGTCACTAAGTTAGCCAGGACGATAGTGGGGAGAACATCTCGTATCTCATGGAAAGCAAGGGGGGAAGGGAAAAACGGCACAAGAAATAACCCTTGAGGAGAAGGGGAAAAAGCGGTAAAATCAAGGAAGTTGTCAGGCGATTCTGTAGAGGAAAGAGAGGGCCGAACGACATTTGACTTTGCGAGGGTCTGAGCGGTTCGGCCGAACCGGGAGCAAGGATTTACGAATCAGCGCGACAACATCCGGCGGAGGTTCATCCGGAGCGAGGAAGAAAGCGTGTCTAAAAATGTGTACAGCGGCAGAGAAGTTGAGCTGGTACACATGGGATACTGACCTTTTGAAAAGCGCGGCGTGCGAAGCCACGAGTTCACAAAGGTTGTAAAGGATCAGGCGCGCGAACACCTCCTGCGAGATGAACTCCGCTCTTTTTGAATGAAAGCCGGACAGGCCAACGGTATACTTCAAATCGCGGAAGGAAGTTTCAATGCCCCAACGCAAGCAGTACAGTTCTTTCAATTTGGGGGGCGGGAAAGAAGAAGCGGCCAAATTGGTCACGAGGTATTCAAAGCAACCGGGCATAATTTCGACAGCTACCACGCGGAAAACCAAAGGGTAGAAGTGGCAGTGATGGAGATCACAGAAATCGAAGCGGCTTGCCTTTGGGATAAAGCGATAATGATCAGGATTGGCCTTGACTTGGTTGGTCTGCTTTTTTGTCAGTTCTAAGTGAAAGGGTCTATCGAATCGTGTGTTTTCAGGCAACTTGAGATTGTAGAGGATACCGCTGCTGCGAGGATTCTTCACGCGGATCAGGAAACGCATCCCCTTTTCAATAATATGCGCCATCACATTGTAGCTTTCATAGCCACGATCAGCGGTAAAAATGACCTTTTCATCAGCGGGAAAGCGGTCGATCATTGTGACAAACGCTCCGATTTCGTCCGCGCATCTACGGGGCTGGATGATTGCGTCGACATACCGTTTACTGTATAGATCGTAGAGCGCGTTTAAGTGCAAGAGATTATAGCCGCGGGCATGTTCGTCCGCTTGGAAAAAGTTATCGGCATCCGAAGGATTGGCTGGATAGCGCAGGTCGCTGCCATCGCAGGCAATGAGTCGGTAGCCGTCCATATTTTTCCGGCAGGGAAATGCTTTGACAACCTCTGAAAATAAGAACGGCATCGCCTCCGGCAGTAATTTCGCTCGTTGCTGAATCAGTGCCGGTACGGACGGCGTGTCTGTGCTGAAATGGAAACAGTTCAGCATTTCATGAGATAAAGAATTCCCTTCCATCCCGATCAGCACTTTGGCGAGGCGATGGAACGGCAGCTTCCTGTGCCGGGAAAAATCTCTTTCCGGC
>DCTG01000088.1 GCA_002329245.1 Clostridiales bacterium UBA1446 | reverse complement strand
GATGACGAAACAGGAAGTCAAGGAAGAGTATAAGCAGCTGGAAGGGGATCCGCAGATCAAAAGCAGGATCCGGAGGATTCAGAGGCAGATGAGCAGGATGCGTATGATGCGCCGCGTACCGGAAGCGGACGTCGTGATTACGAACCCGACGCATTATGCCGTTGCAATCCGGTATAAGGAAAAAGTAGACAACGCCCCTCTTGTGCTGGCCAAAGGCGCGGATTATGTGGCGAAAAAGATCAAGGAAGTCGCGGCGCTTCATCAGATAGAGATCGTGGAAAACAAACCTGTTGCGCAGGCGCTGTATCACTCCTGCGAGGTCGGGGATGAAATACCTGAGGACATGTACAGGACGATTGCTGAAATTCTCGTATATGTTTACAGGATCAAAAACAAAATGAGATGAGATCATGAAACTTGCGGATGCTATTATAGCCGGTGTCGTTCTTGCGGTGGTGATGCTGATCATCGTGCCGCTTAGCACGGCCGTGCTGGATATTTTATTGATTATCAACATTGCGGCGTCAATTTTTGTTCTTCTGACCGCTCTGTACATAAAGGAGCCGCTGGAAATATCCATTCTTCCGACGATCCTGCTGATCCTGACGCTTTTCCGGCTCGCGCTGAACGTTTCCTCCACAAAGCTGATTCTCGGCAACGGGGGATATGCGGGAGACGTCATTGCAACCTTCGGCAGCTNNGGAAGAACCTTGTCGTCGGCCTGATCGTTTTTGTCATCATTGTCGCCATCCAGTTTATCGTCATCACAAAGGGTTCGGAGCGGGTCGCGGAGGTGGCGGCCAGGTTCACGCTTGACGCCATGCCCGGAAAACAGATGGCGATCGACGCGGACCTCAACACCGGCGCCATCGACGAAGCGACCGCCAAGAAACGCCGCACCGATATCCAGAGGGAGGCGGACTTCTACGGCGCGATGGACGGCGCGAGCAAATTCATCAAGGGCGACGCGATCATCGGAATCATCATAACGCTTGTCAATGTCATTGGCGGTTTGATTATCGGTGTGGCGATGGGCGAAATGGAATTATCCGACGCGGTCCAGGTTTACACCTTGGCAACGGTCGGAGACGGACTGGTCAGCCAGATACCGGCGCTTTTGACCTCCACATCGACCGGCATCGTGGTGACAAGGTCGAACTCGGATCAGAGCTTCGGGGCCAACGTTGCCATGCAGCTGTTCGGCAAGCCGTACGTCATGATTATGGCGGGCGCGATTCTTGTCGTTATGAGCCTCATACCGGGTCTCCCGACGCCGCCCATGCTTTTTCTTGCCCTCCTGCTTCTTGTGTTCGGCTATACTTCCATCAGCAAGTCGAAGAAAAAGGAAACCAAAGAAGAGCTGGATCAGGCACAGGCGGTTGCAACGGAAAAGCGGAAGCCGGAAAATATTACGGGCCTCCTGCAGGTCGAACAGATCGAACTGGAATTCGGGTACGGCATCATTCCCATGGTAGACGCCAACTTGGGCGGCGACCTTCTGGAACGCGTCGTGATGATCAGAAGGCAATGCGCGCTGGATCTGGGCATCATTGTGCCTTCCATCCGCCTGCGGGATAACGTTCAGCTCAATTCCAACGAATATGTGCTGAAAATCAAGGGGGTGGAGATTGCCCGCGGGGAGGTTATGGCCGATCACTTTTTGGCCATTAACGCCGCGGGAACCAAGGAGACCATTTCCGGAATCGAAACCGTTGATCCCGCGTTCGGACTGCCCGCCCTCTGGATTACCAAGAACATGCGNNCTGTTAGGATATACGACCATCGACCCGCCCTCCGTCATCGCCACGCATCTTACGGAACTGATCAAGCGGCACGCCTACGAATTGATGAACCGGCAGCAGGTGCAGACGCTGATTGAAAACCTGAAAGGGCAGCAGCCGGCGCTTGTGGACGAAGTCGTCCCGAAAATGTTCTCCTTGGGAGAGATTCAGAAGGTTTTGGTAAACCTCCTGCGCGAAAACATACCCATCCGGGACATGGGAACGATATTGGAAACGCTTGCCGATTACGGAAACATGACAAGAGACACCGATTTGCTGACGGAGTATGTGCGGCAGAACCTGAAACGGGTCATTACCCGCCGGTTTATCCGCGACGAAAAGGTATCCGTAATCACCCTGGATCCGAATCTTGAAAAACTCCTCATGGAGCAGCCGAAAGGCGACTCCGGGTATGCCTTTGCCATCGATCCTATGCAATTGCAGGCTTTGACAAACAATCTTGCCGCGCTGGTTGAGAAGTCTACGGGACAAGGGAAAAACCCGATCGTATTGACGTCTCCGCCCGTGAGAAAAAAGTTCAAAAGGCTGGTGGAACCGGTAGTCCCCGATTTGGCCGTTTTATCCTACAACGAAATCGAGCAGAGCGTTGAAATCCATTCGGAGGGGGTTTTAAGGCTGTAATATGAACGTTAAAAAAATTCAGGCCGAGGACATGAATCAGGCTATCCGGATCATTTCCAAGGAATTCGGCTCCGACGCGGTTCTATTGGATGTCAAAAGGGTTCGGAAAAAGGGGCTTGCCAATTACTTTAAAAAACCGCACTATGAAGTGACGGTGGAATATGATCCCGCGAAAACCCCGCTGGCCAGGAAACTAAGCACGATCAAGGCGATCTCCGAACAATATAAGGCGGATGCCGGCGGAACAAAGCCTGCCGGAGAGAAGGGCGGCGCGGAAAAAACGGCCGCGGCGTCACAGACGGACAAGCCGGAAAGCGTCCCTCCGGCGCAGCAAACGGAAAAGCCGGTGAGCAGCGGTCCTGCCGCGGAGAAAGCTCCGACGGAAACGAACGAGCCGGGTGCGCAAACCGGCGCGAAATCGGATCTTTCGGGGATTGCCGTTTTGACGGAACGGTTAATCGGCAACCGGGTTGAGAAGGACTTTGCCTTTGCCATAGCGAAGCAGGCGGCGGAATACTTAAGCAGAGAGCCAAAGCTCTCCGCGTACGAAGCGTTTTTCAGCGTCATTTCGAATCATATCGCGCCGGCGGGAAACCTGTTTCAAAAACAGGAACGGAGCACGGTTTTGTTCTTGGGGACGACGGGAGTCGGGAAAACCACGTCGCTCGTTAAAATTGCGGCGGACCTTTCCCTGAACGCGAAAAAAAAAGTGGGAATCATCAACACCGATACGTATCGGATTGCCGCGCATGAGCAGCTGAAGATTTATTCGGATATTTTGGATATTCCGGTAAAAGCCGTATACGACGGGGAAATGGTTGTAAAAGCGATGCAGGACCTCTCGGACAGGGATGCCATCCTGATCGACACGCCGGGGAAACGGCCCGGAGACCCGGAGCACCGCGCCTTTGTGGAAACCGTTCTCTCCAACGCCAAACCGGATATCGTGCTTTTGGCGGTCAGCGCCCCGACCTCTTTTGAAGCGTGCAGGGAAATTATCGACAGTTACGGCTTCGTTCGGGATTATCGGCTGCTGATAACCAAAATTGACGAAATTTCCGCATATGGGAATCTTCTTAATCTGTGCCTGTATTCCAATCGGGAACTGACCTATCTCACGAACGGGCAGAATATCCCGAAGGATATCGAGCCGGCCCAAAAATATAAAATAGCCCGCCTCATTTTAGGGAAACAGTAATGGCATCATTGCATATTTGACAGGTGATGGAATGGATATACAAAAGTGCATCAAGTTGGGAGACAGGATACAGATTGCGGGAAAAGGATGCCATTATGCCACCATTGTGGAACGTCTTGAAAACGAGTCTGAATTTTATCTTTCAACGCCGTGGTTTGAACAAAAAAAAGTAGAGTTGGTAAAGGACGAGGTATACACCTTCAGAATGGTATGTCAGTATGGAGTCATTTCTTTCCGCGGCCGCGTGATTGATTTTGACGAGAACGATACGATTCCGCTGATCAAAATACAGGTTGTTTCGGAACTGGAGAGACTGCAAAGAAGAAACAGCTTTCGCGTTAAAGTCATGCTCGACTTACAAGTTAGGGAAGTAGGCGGGCAGGAAGAACAGGAAAACGTCTGCGAGTATCATGCAAAGACGCTGAACATCAGCGAACATGGGATACATTTTTTATCGGACAGAAAATACCATCAGGACGATTTGCTTCTTATTACCCTGCATCTGGAAAAGTTTGACTATCATATGACCCTGAAGGACCTAAAGGCAAAAGTCGTGCGCTGCGAGTATCCGCTGCTGGAAGGAGAACAGTACAAAATCGGCGTGTCCTTCGAAGGGTTATCCGGTCGGGATAGAATTACGCTTGCAAGATTCATCATCCGCAGCCAGATCAGAAGTCAGGATGGGGGACACCGATCTCGAAAGCGGGGATACGGAGACTGACATAAAAGTGGGGGAGAGACAGGTGATCGGAATGGACAGCTTGCGCAAAATCGACATTGATCGGCTTTGGCGGGAGTTCAAAGAGAGCAAGGATCCGGATATCAAGAATCAAATCTTGATCTACTATGTCCCCTTGGTGGAAAAAATCGTGCGCAGGATCATGCCCAAATACAAGGAATACAATGAAAGCGACGATCTGATCAGCTGCGGAATAATTGGGCTAATCGATGCGCTTGAAAAATACGATATTAGTTATGGAGTTAAGTTTGAAACCTATGCCTCCGCCCGGATTCGCGGAGAAATTATCGATTATATGAGAAAACAGGACTGGGCGCCCTCGAGTTTCAGGAAAAAGATCAACAGCATCAACCAGGTGATTGAACATTTGGAAAACGAGCTGGGGCGCTATCCTTCCGATGCCGAAATTGCGAAGCGGTTGAATATGAGCGTGTCCGAGGTGCAGCACGTGCTGGAAAAGACGCATATGTTCAACCTCATGTATTTCGAGGACATGGTGACCGATACGCTTTCGGTCGAAAAGATGACTGCATCCTCCGACGACGATCCTGAGGTTCTGCTGCAGGAGAAGGAGACAAAACGGATTTTAGCCGAAATCATTGCTTCCCTGCCGGAAAAGGAGCGGCTGGTAATCACGCTTTTTTACTACGAAGAGCTTACGCTGAAAGAAATCGCCGGAATACTGAAAGTATCGGAATCCCGGGTTTCACAGATCCATTCCAAGGTTCTGGGGCAGATCGGACACAAGTTTAAAAGGGCGACGTGAGGGGAAACATGAAAAGTAAATATAGATTTATTGAACAATTCGGATATGAGGCTTGCCTCGAGAAGGCAAAGGCCCTGCTCGGCGTGGAGGAACAGGAAATCTATATTGAGCTTTTCAACGACGGGGCCAACGGCGAACCCTGTAAAATGCTTGTGGCTGTAAAGAGGGAACTGGAACCGTCCGAGGCGAGCGACGGAGAGATCGTTCTTCATTATGAGGAAGACGGGGTATATTTGGAAAAGGTTCCCGCACGGGGGAACGGACATGAGGCGGATCTTGAGTCGTTCCGGGCATATCTTGCGCGGAAAAACATCAAGGATCTCGATTCGCGGCGTCTGCAAAGGGCGCTCACGGAGCAGGGCTGTTATATTCGCATCGCGCCTTCCCAGCAGGAGGTTGTTCTCAATGAACAGACGCAGGTGCGCCTGTCTCATGACGAAATGGAAGCCTACCTCATGATTCTGCCTCCGGATCCGAACGGCAGGGGACTGACCTTGGAGCAGGCGCTGGCCGAGATCCGGGAAGACGGAGTCGTATACGGGATCGACGAGAGCATCGTTCAGGATCTCCTTGACAGCAAATCGTATTTTATTGAGCTTGGTTTTGCAAAGGGGAAACCGCCGGAAAACGGAACAGACGGCGAAATAATCTTTCATTTTTCCGTCGAACACAGCGGAACTCCGGTCATCCTCGAAGAAGACGGGAAGGTAGACTACAAAAACCTGAGCTTGTTTACGGCTGTAAAAGCCGGAGATAAGCTTGTGAGCAGGACGCTCGCAACGGACGGCGAGCCGGGTTATACCGTCACGGGCCGGAGGCTGGAGCCCAAACGCGGGAAGGAAGCGAGGCTGCCGAAAGGGAAAAATGTTGAGTATGACGAAGAAAGACTCAACATGTTTGCGAAGATCAACGGAAAAGTCGATTATATCGGTGATACCGTTTCGGTATTGGATTGCTATACGGTAAAAGGAGACGCCAATCTTTCGGTCGGTAATCTTGATTTTGACGGAGATATTATCATTACCGGGAATGTGATCAGCGAATTGCGCATCAAAGCCAGCCGGAACATTGAGGTTTACGGCGTCGTGGAGGCGGCGGAACTGATTGCGGGCGGGAATATTGTTCTGCGCAAGGGTATCCAGGGAAATGACAAAGGGGTTCTGACCGCCGGCGGCGATATCATTGCAAAATACATGGAACGCACAAGAATGAAGGCCGGAGGCAGCATAACGGTGGACTCCATGATCCATTGCCAGGCCGTCAGCGGCGGAAGCATCTGTGCAAAAGGCAGGCACGGAAGCATTATAGGCGGGAGCCTGCGGGCCCAAAACTCGATCACCGCGCAGAATATCGGTTCGGTAGTCCATACGAAAACCAGCGTAGAGGTCGGGATTGCGCCGGAAAAAAGAGAGCGGATGGAGTTCCTCGAAAGCGAGATCGGAAGACTGAAAGTCGAGCTTGAAAAATTTGAAAAGATTGCGAAGTATCTCAGTCAAAGCGAAAATATCCCCCCGGAAAAAGAGAAGCTTAAAAAAACGGTCGTATTGGGCCGAATCCAGGATATGCAGCTGATTCGCGAGTACAATGAGGAACTGGTTAAGCTCAAAGAGGAACTCAAGATCAACATGGGGAAGGTCCACGTTTTGGGAACGGCGTATCCCGGCGTCAGGATTTCCATCATGTTCTGCGATTACAATGTGACTTCGCCGATCAAGTTTGCAACATTTAAATGCGAAAACCGGGAGATCGTCTTTCGGCCTTGTGAAGCATAAAGCCGTTTTCATACATAGGAAGCTTCGCGGACAAGCCGGTTTGGGAGCCTTGTGAAAGGAAGTGAGAGCATGGCTCTGACGGGGATCGATACGCAGATTTCCGTTTCACGCACGGCGGAATTTTCCAAGGATCTGACGAATATCCAGAGAAGAAGCGAGCTTATGCAGGACTTTATGTCATTGCAGAGAAAAGCTGTCGAGGAAGCGCAGAAACACGAGGTTCTCAAGATCGAGAGCAAGGACGAGGTCCAAATCACCCGTGACGGGAAAGGGACCGGCCGGGACGGCTATGAGGGCCGGAAAAAGGAAAAAACAGAAGAGGAAGGCGAAAAGCCGGAAGAGCCGAAACAAAGCGAGGGAAGCCGGATCGACATCCTCGTCTGAGACGGGAATGCATTTCCCAAGGCTCGGCTGTGCAGCAGGCGGGCATGACCAAAGCGGGAGGAATTCATATGGGTAACGTATATGTGTTTTCATTGTTTGTCTTCTTTTTAGTCGCGCTGCTGATGGTTTTATTTTTCGTCTTGTTGCGGATCTTCAATCAGAGAGGATTGGAACTGGAAAAGAAAAAGCTGGTCAGGCTGTATGAAAGCCTGGAGCAGGACGTAAACGAATATAAGAATTTCGTGGCGGCCACGCGGGAAAAGATGGAGCAGGATATGCACAGGTTTCTTCGCAGGATAGAGACGTCCAGGCAGCAGGAAGAGGGCTTGACCCTGAAAAACATCAAAAAGCTGATCGACCAGCCGGGTGAGGAATTGAAAAAGCAGAGCCAACCCGGTAAAGATGCCGGCGCGGAGGAGCCGGACCGCAAGAAGCGGATTCGGGATTATGCTTCCAAGGGGCTTTCTCCTCTTCAGATCGCGCAGAGATTAGGCGTTTCCCTGTCCGAAGTCGAGCTTGTTTTAGGGCTGAACGGTACGATTTAACAGGAAACGGGGCGGATACGGCCTGAGATTTATCTAAGGTTTCCATTAATTGTCGCGGAAAAAATACCGATATAATAAGAAAGAAGAACTACTATTATTTCTGATGGAGAGAGTTTCCTATGCTGAGAGGATTGTATACCTCCGCCACGGGCATGGCGGTTCAGCGCTTGAAAATGGACGTTCTCACGAACAATATCGTAAACGCCGAAACGACCGGTTTTAAGAAAGACAATCTGCTCTCGTCGACGTTTGAGGAGGTCCTCCTGCAGCGGATGAATGATCCCAACATTCTCCGTACCGCCCAGGAGGTTGGTCCGTACGGTTTCGGAACCCATATCGATCAGATTTACACGGTATATTCCGAAGGGAATCTCGAGGAAACGGGGCTTAAAACGGATCTTGCCATTTCGGGCGGCGGGTATTTCGTGGTACAGACGCCGAACGGGGAGCGGTATACCAGAGCCGGCAATTTCTCCGTCAACTCCCAGGGCTACCTGCAAACCGGCGACGGGTACCTTGTGCTGGGGGAGGACGGACCGCTCCACATCGGAGGAAGCGAGTTCTCGGTTGACGCGAAAGGGAGCGTTGTTTCGGACGGCATCACGCGGGGGGTTCTGCGGGTTGCCGTGTTTGCGCGGGAAGAAGATCTGCGCAAACAGGGCGACAACCTGTATTATTCCATCAGCGGAGAGCTTCCCGCGGCGGGGGAGGATTACACAATTTTGCAGGGATATCAGGAAAATTCGAATGTTGACATGGCCGAAGAGGTTGTGAACATGATGAAGGTATACAGAACCTACGAAGCCAGCCAGAAGATACTGACGATGACCGACGAAACGTTAGGCCTTGCCGTAAACGAACTTGGAAGACTGAGGTGAAAAATCCGTGATGCAGTCCATTTATACGGCGGGGCTGGGGCTGTCCGCCCAACAGAACCGGCTCGACGCCATCGCCAACAACATTGCAAACGTCAACACAACCGCTTACAAATACACGGCGCTCAGCTTCAAGGACGCCTTGTACACGGAAATGGAAAATCCGGCCGCAGCCGGCGGAGAAGGGTACAATCTCCAAAAGGGCACCGGCGTTCTGCTTGCCTCCACAATGCTGGACTTTTCCCAGGGGACCATCAATCCGACCGGGAACCGCCTGGATTTTGCCATAGACGGAGACGGGTTTTTCCGGCTGCAGGGTACGGGCGGAGAGCGTCTTTACACCAGAAACGGATCCTTCCAGATTTCCGTGGAGGAAGACGGGAACTTTCTGGTAAGCGAACAGGGCTATTATGTTTTGGATGAGAACGAAAACAGAATCAGTCTCCCGGCGGGAGAGAACGGAATAACGGTTTCCGAAAACGGCACGATTACGATAGAGGGGACGGAAGGCACGGCGAGCGCCCGGCTCGGCATTTACAGCTTTTCGAATCCAGCCGGCCTTACTGCGGCCGGCAGAGGATTGTACGCGCAATCGCCGGCCTCCGGAGAGGCCGAATCGTTGGAAGACTGCAAGGTTCGCCAAAGCTCGCTGGAGGGCTCGAATGTCTCCTTGGCCGACGAGCTGACCAGGCTGGTTCGCACGCAAGGACTCTATTCGCTCTCCGGCCAGGCTCTGCAGATGGCGGATCAAATGGAAGGGCTCGCAATCAATTTGCGCTGAATAAACAGAAACGGAGATAGGTATGGACAATATTAAAATTAGAAAGTGTACCTTTTGCGGGAGAATGTTCCAAAGCTTAGGCACAAGTCTGTGTCCTGCCTGCATTGAGAAGCTGGATCGTGATTTTATTGTTGTCCGCGACTATATTTACGACAACAGAACGGAACATGTCACCGTCCGGGATATCGCCGAAAATACGGATGTTTCCGAAAGAACCGTATTGTTTCTGATCAAGGAGGGCAGGCTTTCGGAAAAAAGGATTCTGACCGAAAACAAGCTCAAGTGTGCGGCTTGCGGCGAAGTGATTTCCAGTGGGAAGTATTGCGCCAAGTGTTTTTCCGTTCTGAAGGCGCGGACAGAGGCGTTGGGCGGGGAATCCGCACCGGAGCAGACGGCCGGGTTGAGGGAAAAAGCCGATAAACGTCAGGTTATGCATACGTATAACGAGGGGAAATAAGTTGTTTGGGGACGGAGGAGGAGCAGCTATGAAAATCAATCCTGTTTCATCGAATGAAGCAATCAATCAGTATAAAGGGAAAGTGAATCAGAAAACCGTGGCGGGAGAAACAAATAGGGTGTCGGACACGCTCGAATTGTCCGAAGGGGCGAAAAGCTTCGCGGCTGTCATCAGCGAACTGAAAGGAAGGCTGGACACCGGCAGCGACAGCGCCCGCGTCAAAGCGATTGCGGATCAGATCGCAAACGGCACGTATCATGTCGACAGCGAAAAGGTTGCGGAAAAAATGTTGGGCCTTAAATTTGATTCCGAGGCCTGATGCCGGGAAAAGCGTTGCGTAACGGCTTAGTAAAGCCGGATTTCGTCGACGCGGAATCCATCGCCTGAAGGAGAATGTTATGGAGCATTGGGCAGTTGATCGGTTAGTCGGACTGCTGAACGAGGAAAAGGCGCTGTATCAGGAGCTCGCCTCCGTTTCCAGACGGAAAAAGAAGCTGATCCTCTCCGGAGAGATCGGGGATCTGGCGCCTCTGGTCAAAACGGAAGAGGAGATGGTCGACCGTCTGACGGCCTTTGAAAAGGAAAGGGTTTCGCTCTCCGAGACCTTGGCCGATCAGCTTGGGATGCCGCCGGAGAAGTTCACTTTGAAACTGCTTGCCGAGAACATGCGGGAGCCGGAGCGCCGCGACGCGATTTTGAGGCTGCGGGAGAATTTGTTCACCATGGTTTCGGTTCAGGCAAGGAACAATGATATCGTCAAAGAACTCCTGAGGCAGAAAAAAGAATATGCGGACGCTATGTTGTCTCTTCTGCAAACGCAGTCCTTCGGAACGACATACGATTCGAGGGGGAGCGCGGACGCTGCGTATTCCGCGGCGGGACTTTTTGACCTGCATGCGTAAGGGGAAAAGAGACTCGCCGCCGTCCTTTTTTTAGCAGCAGTGTTGTCCGGGTGAAAAGGGAAAACAGTTAAACCGCTTGATTGGAGTATACAGATGGGTTCTACATTTTTGGGCCTGGAAATCGGAAGATCCGGACTGATTTCCTCTCAGATTCAACTCAATATAACCGGACAGNNAGAATATCTCAAATGCGGACACAAAGGGATATTCGAGGCAGACGGTAAAAACCTCGCCGGTGGAGCCCGCCGGGGGCGGGTACATGGTCCGGCAGATTACCAGCCGCTCGAACGTCGGCCAGGGTGTGCGGGTATGCTCCGTCATGCAGATACGGAGCTCATACTTGGACGAACAGTACCGGGATCAATATGCGGATTATTGCGAAAGCGAGTATCTGACGCAGGGACTCGGCTATTTGGAAGACCTGTTCAATGAGCTGGACGATAAAACCAGTCTCACCGCGAGCCTTTCTAGTTTCTTCGACGCGCTGAGCGATTTTGCCGACGATCCGACCAGCGAGGCGGCCAGGACCAGCGTGCAGCAGACGGCTGTGACGCTGACCGGAAACTTCAACATGATCTACAATGAAATGATTGATCTGTACAACGACCAGAACAAATCCGTAAAAACGGTTGCCACGCAGATCAACGAGCTCGCCTCCGAAATCGCAGCCCTGAACAAAACAATCGGAGATTATGAACGCTCGGGACAGACCGCAAACGAACTTCGCGACAGGCGGAACGCCCTTGTTGACAAGCTCTCCGGATATGTGGACATTACCTGTACGGAGGATGCAACCGGCATGGTCACCGTGCAGGTGGCCGGAGAAACCCTGGTCGAGGGAAAGATATACAACGAAATCCAGATTACCGCCCAGACAGATGAAATGAACAGTATCTGCGGCGCGATTGCCTCCTTCAACGATCAAATCACCGCGGCGGTTGCAGGCGGCGCGCCGGCGGAGGACATTGCGGCGCTGGAAGCGCAGCGCGACGCGCTCTGCAGCCGGCTGCAGGTTGTCGCGGAAGGCGTCGGGATTACCATAGAAGCGGACCAAACCGCGACGGTGACCTTCGCGGGGCAGGATTTGGTCGTCGGCAGTACGGCAGCGGCCGTTTCGGCGGATGCCGTTCGCGCCTATGCCGGCGCGGATATCAAGAATATACTCAGATTGGGCGAGACCTACCTTACCACGGATACAATCCAAGGCGGAGAACTGCGCGCGCACATGAGACTGAGGGACGACAACACGACCGAGGCCACGGGGATCCCCCATTATGTTGATCAGCTCAACAAACTGGCGCGTACCATCGTGAAAACGATGAATGAATGCATGAATACCGGCTACACGTATCCGGACGAGGAAAACGGATACAGCTCCGTAACCGGCCCGGATGTGGACTTGTTCGAGGACTTCGGCGGCGATTACGACAGCGTAACGGCGGGGAACTTAGCCGTCAGTGCTTCNNGCAAGCGTCTGGAATCTCGCCGGCTCCTCCCGCGAGATTCATTTGGACGCCGAGGATACGCAAAACTCCAACAATGTCGTTGCGCTCAGGCTGGCGGAGCTGATCAATACCGGCAGCTTCAAAAGCGATTTGGACAGCCTGATTTCCAAGCTTGGCCTGCAGGTGCAAAGCAGCAAGAACCGGCTCGATGTCAGGCTAGCGCTGGTGGAGAGCACGCAGGGGCAGCGCGAGTCCATATCCGGCGTTTCCGTGGATGAAGAGGCAATCAATCTCATTAAGTTTGAACAGACGTACGGCGCCTGCGCCCGCGTGATTACAGCGATGGATGAAGTCTTGGACCGGCTGATAAACGGAACGGGCAGAGTCGGGCTGTAAATCCCCGGGCGGCTGACGGAAAGGCAGGAGATCGAAATGCGGATAACCAGCGCCATGATGATGGGCACCTATTTGTCAAACCTCAACGGGAATTTAAACCGCTTGTCAAAATATTTGGAACAGGAATCCACGGGAAAGTCGATCAACAAAATATCCGACGACCCGGTAAAAACAACCCTGAGTCTTTCGGCCCGCAATAAGCTCAGCAGCACGAAGCGCTATCAGGAAAACGCCAAGGCGGCCGACAGCAGGCTGACGGAAGTGGAGTCCGCGGTCCGCGAGCTCAACGATATCATCGAGGACGCATACCAGCGGGCGGTTCAGGCGTCCAACGACTGGCTTTCCGGCGGGAACCTCGCCGCGATAGCGGAGGAAATCAGGCAGCTCATGGATGAGACCCTGAACATCGCCAACGTCACCTACGGAGACAATTATCTCTTCGCGGGCTACAACAGCGCGGGGAATGCCGCAGGGGATCTGCCGTTTATCGTGGATCAAAACGGGGATTTGTTTTATAACGGAATCAATATGAGCAACGAAGCCTCGGTGGAAGAGATTGCGGACGCCGCAAATTCCTTAACCGGTGCGATTGCCGAGGCGGGAGCGGCGGACGCTCTCGCGCAGTCCGCCTCCCCGTCGAGCTTCCAAAAAGTAATCGATGCCGTAAGCCAGGTTTCCAACACGGTCCGCAAGATGCTCGGCGTCTCGGGTTTCGCAGTAAGCGCGGCCCGGGATCTGGTGAAGTCGTCGGACTTAAGCGGAACTGAGACGGCTGATTTGTTGGAGGGGGCGGCGAACCTGTCGGATACCGCCGTTTCCGAAGCGAAGGACGCGCTGGCGGTTGCCGAAAACGCAGTTGCGGCCGCGCAGGCGGCCGCGGAAAGCGTGGAGGCCGCCTATGCCGCGTGGCAGGCGGCAAAAGGCACCGACGGCGAGAGCGACGCATTCGCCGCCTATACCGATGCGCAGGCAGCCGCGGAAGCAGCAACCGCCGCGGCCCAGACCGCTTCCGGCGAGCTGATGAACAAGGCGGGGGCGATGCAGGCGTCGATCGATGGGATTCATCATACGATTACAAGCTGCGGCGAATTGTACGAGGCCTATAACGCCGTCAGCGAGGCGAAAACTAAGGGGGGCGATCTGCTCGCGAACGGAGACTATGCGGGCGTTGCCGCGCAGACATCGCATGCCGCGAACGCGGCGGGCGCCGCGATTGCGGCGGTGCAGAAGCTGGCTTCCGTGGCGGACGAAACCGGCGCGACTGCGCTCTATACTTCGCTGACGGCGGCAATCGCCGCGGCGCAAACCGCTGCCCTGGAAGCTTCCGACGCGGCGGCCCTTGTGACGGACGATGTGACCGCGGCGGCGGCGCAGGCCAAAACCGAGGCGCTCGAGACCGCGATTACGGACCTGCAGTCGCTGCTCGGCGGATATTCCGCCCTGTCCGCCGCTTCCGCCGGCTTGGACCGGCAGAGCGAAGATGTCCTCTCCTTTTTGGTGGGCCCGAGCCAAACGATGGAAGTTTCGGTTCCCGGCACCGACCTGATGGGAAGAGGAAAAGAAAACCTCTATGTGATTTTGTCGGGGCTGCACCAGGCGCTTTCAAACGGGGCGGACGCGGACGAAATCAACGACTATATCAAAAAGCTTCAGGACAGACAGGATTCCTCCTTGGCGCTTGAAGCGAAATTGGGTGCGCAGATGCATGGGATAGACATGATGTTAGCTCGCTATACAAAGAATATAAAAAATTATACGCAGATGAAGTCGGACGCCGAGGACGCCGATCTGGCGGAAGTCATTACAAATTACACGACCGCGCAGACGGTGTATAACGCGGCTCTCGCCGCGGGTTCGAAGATCATCCAGACATCGCTCCTGGATTTTTTGCGTTGACGCCGGCTCGCGTCGGTTGAAAGTGGGAAATCCCGACTGTGTCAAAGTTGGGAGGAATGAAAACATTATATTCCGGATAGGATGATGACCTATGGACACGGCACGCCTGCAGATTGAACAGCAGCGGGCGCAAATCCAAATTGATATCCAGCAGGCGCAGCTCCACGTGGAATCGGAACCGCGCCGTATGGTTGTTCACAGGAAACCGCCTGAAATGATCGTACACCGGGAAGAGGGCGAAGTCCAGCTGGATATGGAGGAATTCAAGTCAAGGATCGGGCTCAAAACGTACGACGAGTGGAATAAGCACGCGGCCGCACAGGCGCATGCGCAGACCCTGCAGTCAATCCGGGAACAGGTGAACGAGGCCGCTTATGTCGCGGACGTTTCTCTGTACGGGCAGAATCGAGTCGCGAACCTGATAAAAGAAAATATGCTCGAACCGAAGGACCCTTCCCTGAATATCAGCCCGGTGCCCGCCGAAATCGATATGGAAGGCGACCCCGGTGATATGGAGATCGAATGGTCCGACAGCGGGCTTGTCATCGAGTGGGAAGGCGGGGGACAGCCGCATATATACCTGGATCCCCCGCATTCAATCGATATCTATATGGAAAAGCGCCCTTATGTCAGCGTTTCGATTGTCAGGGAAAACGGGCCAAAGCCTTCCGGCGGAACGATCGACACAAGCGTATAAGCCGCGTTGGACCCCCTGAGGCAAAGCTCCGGCCGCTTTCGGCCAAGCTTAAATGAGGGATAAGGGTGGGAATATGAAAATTTCAACAATGCGTTTTGGCGAAATCGAAATCGACGATGCGAAAATCATCTCGTTTCATAAGGGTATTCCGGGATTGGAGGATAAAAAAAAGTTCACGCTCATCCGTCATGAGCAGACAAAACCGATCAACTGGCTGCAGGCTGTTGACGACGCCTATATCTGCCTTCCGGTCGTCGAGCCCTTTGGTCTGGTGCCGGATTACGTCTTCGATATCAGCGACGACGATATCGCCGATCTGTGCCTGAAAGAAAGAAGCGATCTTCACGTGGTGAGCGTCGTGGTCATCCCGGAGGATATCACGAAGATGACGGTGAACCTCGCGGCCCCCATTCTGATTAACATCCGGGAAAACCTGGGAAAACAGATCATCATCGACAGAAAGGATTATCAGATTCGCCATCCCATCTACGCGGAAATCCATCAAGCGATTAAGGAGGCGCGGGCTCATGCTGGTTCTGACGAGGAAGGAAAATGAAAGCATCATCATCGGAGGCAATATCCGCGTTTCCATTCTGGGCATTGAAGGGGACAAGGTAAAAATTGGCGTGGATGCGCCCGTCAGCATGCGGATCTTCCGGGAAGAAATCATCAAGAAGACCGGGGAAGAGAACCAGATGGCGCTCCATTCCTCTCTGTTTACCTTGGATCTGCGCTTTCCCGAAAACATAAAGGCGCCGCAGGCGGAGGAAGTCTGAGAGTCTCTCCGCGCCTTTTCAGATGCTTTCTAGTTTGATTGACAGAGCCGCAGCGGCTTTCGCTGCGGCTTTTCTGTTTTCCGCCTGCTGATATTTGCCGCTTAAAGGTTCGCGGGGGCGGCGGGCAGGGCGCGACGGCTCGGCGCGCCAAAAATAAATTGCGCCTTCGCGGAAAACAAAAAAAGCCCGCGCGATAGATAAGCCCGCGCGGGGGAAAAGGCCCGGATTAAAAAATCCGGGCCTCAGCTTGTCGAAGAACCCG
>DCTG01000128.1:5968-7010 GCA_002329245.1 Clostridiales bacterium UBA1446 | reverse complement strand
GGAAGAAGTCGTCCGAATACGGCCTGCAGCTTCGTGAAAAGATGAAAGCCCGCCGCTATTACGGAATTTTAGAAAGCCAGTTCAGAAAGTATTTTGAAATGGCTTCGAAGAAGAAGGGCATTACCGGCGAAAACCTGCTGGCAATTCTCGAGTCGCGTCTGGATAACGTCGTTTACCGGCTCGGATTCGCGATGTCCAGAGCGGAGGCCCGTCAGCTTGTGCGCCATGAGCATTTCACCGTGGACGGCAGGAAGGTGAATATCCCCTCCTATCTGGTAAAGCCCGGTCAGGTGATCGCGCTCAAGGAAAGCAGCCGCAGCTTGGATAAGCTCAAGGCCACGATGGAAGCGAACGCTTCCCGTGTTCCGCCCAAGTGGCTGGAGTATGACGCCTCTAGCTTTTCGGCAAAGGTTGTATCCGTCCCGTCCAGAGACGATATCGATCTGCCGATCCAGGAACGCCTGATTGTCGAGTTGTATTCCAAGTAATCATCACCCTCAAGACGACTGGCAAGTTGCATAACAAGCGGCAGTTCCTGCCGCGCGATAAGGAGGGTATCACTGAATGGTAGAAATTGAAAAGCCGCGTATTGAGTGTGTGGAAAATCCCGGCGACGGCACGTACGGGAAGTATATCGTTGAACCGCTGGAGCGTGGCTATGGCACTACGCTCGGCAACTCGCTGCGCAGAATTCTGCTGTCCTCGCTACCCGGGACGGCGGTAACCAGCATTAAAATATCCGGCATCCAGCATGAATTTTCCACGATTCACGGAGTCAAGGAGGATGTGCCGGAAATCGTCCTGAACATCAAGAACCTGATTGCGCGTCTCCACAGCAACGGGCCGAAGACGGTCTATATCGAAGCGTCCGGGGAAGGCGAAGTCACGGCCGGCCATATCAAGGCGGACGGCGAGGTTGAGATTCTCAATCCGGAGCTGCACATTGCGACCCTCGGTCCCGACGCAACGCTCAATATGGAGCTGACGCTGAACCACGGCCGGGGCTATGTGCCCGCCGAGCGGAACAAGCCGGCGCAAACCG
>DCTG01000128.1:0-5943 GCA_002329245.1 Clostridiales bacterium UBA1446 | reverse complement strand
TGGACCAACGGCACCATCTCCGCGCGGGACGCGGTTTCCTTGGGCGCGAAAATCCTGTGCGACCACTTTACGCTGTTTACGAATCTGTCGGAGAGCGTGGGAAGCAAATCCACGGTTGTGGAGAAGTCGGAAACCCAGCGCGACAAGGTCCTCGAGATGACGATCGAGGAGCTGGACCTGTCCGTCCGGTCGTTTAACTGCCTGAAGCGAGCCAATATCAACAACGTGGAGACCCTCATCAGCAAAACGGAAGACGAGATGATGAAGGTCCGCAATTTAGGACGCAAATCGCTCGAAGAAGTCGTAAACAAGCTTGCGATGATGGGACTCTCCCTGGCAAGCGACGATAATTAACAGGGGCGGCGGGGCCCCAAGCGGGTCCGCTCCTCGTCCCCGAAGAAGGCGCAATAGTCCCCGAGAACAAGGAGGAAAATAAAATGCCTGGAATTAGGAAACTCGGAAAACCCACGGATCAGCGCATGGCCATGCTGCGGTCCATGGTTACCAGTCTTCTGGAATACGGCAAGATTGAAACCACGGTAACCCGGGCCAAGGAAGTGGGGCCCCTTGCCGAGCAAATGATCACCCTTGGCAAAAAGCAGTCTCTGGCCTCCTACCGTCAGGCGCTGTCTTTCCTGACCAAGGAAGACGTGGCCAAGAAGCTTTTTGATGAAATCTCCCCGCGCTATTCCACCCGGGAAGGCGGCTATACCCGCATTGTCCGGATTGGCCCCCGCAGGGGCGACGGCGCGGAAATGGCCGTTCNNGAACGATACCGGCGGAACAGAAAAACCCCTCTCCTATGTCCGGACGAGCGCCGGAGGGCAGAGGGGTTTTGTTTGGTTTGAAGCGAGATAAAAAATCCGGCAAGCAGGTTTCCCTGCTTGCCGGATAGATTCCGTTTGCGCTGCGGACGACTGGCAAAGAGCCGGTATTATTTCGCGGCTACGACACGGGCGGTATCCATCGCGATGACAAGCTCTTCGTTCGTAGGTACGACGAGGATCTTGTTCGGCGAGTCGTCCGTGGAGACGATGGTTTCCTTGCCCCGGACCTTGTTTTTCTGCGGATCGATTTTCAAGCCGAGGAATTCAAGACCCTCCACAATCTTCTCACGTAGATCGGGCGCATTTTCGCCGATGCCCGCGGTAAAGATAACCGCGTCGATGCCGCCCATCGCCGCGGCCGCGGAACCGATGCGTTTGGTTACCTTGTAGGTAAAGACGTCGATTGCAAGCTGCGCGCGCTCATTGCCCTGCTCGGCGGCGTCGCCGAGATCGCGGAAGTCGGAAGAAATGCCGGAGATGCCGAGCACGCCGGACTTTTTGTTCAGGATATCAACCATCTGGTGGATATCAATGTGTTCCGCGTTCATGATATATTCGAGGATACTGGGGTCTATCGCGCCGGAACGCGTTCCCATCGGCAGGCCGTCGAGCGGCGTAAAGCCCATGGAGGTGTCGATGNNAGGAGCCGTTGCCGAGGTGGCAGGATACGAGCCTGAGCTCCTCAATGGGGCGTCCGAGTATTTCCGCGGCGCGCAGGGAGACATACCGATGGGAGGTACCGTGGAAACCGTATCGGCGGACCTTTTTGTCGGTGTAGTATCCGTACGGGAGCGCGTAAATAAAAGCTTTCGNNGAAGGCGGTGTCGAAGACCGCCGCCATGGGCACGCCGGGCATCGCCTTCTGGCAGGCGCGGATTCCCGTGATGTTGGCCGGGTTGTGCAAAGGCGCGAGAGGAATGCATTCTTCCAGCGCTTTCATGACGGTATCGTCAATGAGAACCGAATCGGCAAACGCCTCGCCGCCATGCACCACGCGGTGCCCAACGGCATTGATTTCGGATACGTCCTTGATTACCCCGTATTTCGGGTCGACGAGAAGCCGGAGCGTTGCCTCGATGGCTTCCGAATGCGACGGCATCGGAATCTCGGCGGAATACGATTCCTTGCCGGTAGGCGAATGTTTGATCTGTCCGTCGATGCCGATGCGCTCGCAAAGGCCCTTGGCCAGAAGCTCCTGTGTTTCAGGATTCAGCAGCTGGTACTTGAGGGAAGAGCTGCCGGCGTTGATCACTAAGATATTCATGCCATTTCTCTCCTTTAATATGGGTTGCCAAACAGTACGG
The DNA here is from genome assembly GCA_002329245.1 of Clostridiales bacterium UBA1446. Lineage (GTDB taxonomy): Bacteria > Bacillota > Clostridia > Oscillospirales > Oscillospiraceae > UBA1446. Next base: position 3,812 of record DCTG01000128.1, on the reverse strand, counting down.
CTGAAAGTAAAATAAATTACAACTGTATATTTTAGCCCTTTTTGTAACGTAAGACAACCCTTTTTTGTGTAAACACAGAATTTTTGGCGGAGAAAGGGGGAGCCTATGCAGGTTATTGGAATCGTCGCCGAATATAACCCGCTGCACAGCGGCCACCTTTACCATATCGCGCAGTCGCGCGCGGCGGTCGGGGAAGAGAGCCGGATTATCTGCTTCATGAGCGGAAACTGGGTGCAGCGGGGAGACGCGGCCGTATTGGATAAATGGGCGCGGGCGGAAATGGCGCTCTCCTGCGGCGCCGATCTGGTTTTGGAGCTTCCGCTTCCCTGGGCGGTCTCCTCGGCCCGGCGCTTCGCGGAGGGGGCCGTCGCAGCCATGGAAGCCGCGGGCGTGGTAAACCGGATTTCCTTCGGAAGCGAAGCGGGCGAGTTGTCCGGCCTGAACAGGGTGGCGGGGTGCCTTCTCACGCCGGAGTATGAGCAGGCGCTCCGGCTGGAACTCGGAAAGGGAATCTCCTTTGCAGCCGCCCGACAGCGCGCGGTAAAATCCTGTATCGGAGAAGAGGCGTCTCTTCTCGATACCCCAAACAATATCCTCTCCGTCGCGTATCTCTGCGCTCTGCAAAAAAGCGGGTCGGATATCCGGCCGATGACGATCCTGCGCCAAGGCGCGGGGCACGATCGGCCCGCCGAGCCGGGACAGTGTCCTTCGGCCGCGGCGCTTCGCAGCCTGCTGCTGCGGGAGGAAAAACCGCCTTCCGGCTGGATGCCGGAGGCGGTCTGGGAAATCTGGAACCGGAACAAGGAGCAGGGAAAGGCTCCGGCCCGGCTGATTCACTGCGAGCGGGCGCTTCTATCGCGTCTTCGGACCATGTCCGGGGAGGAATACGAGTCCCTGCCCGACAGCGGGGAGGGCCTTGCAAACAGGCTGATGCGCGCGGCGCGGACGCAAACCTCCTTGGAGGAGATTCTTTCGGCGGCGAAAACGAAGCGGTATGCCGAAGCGAGGCTTCGCCGGATGCTGATCTGGGCGTTTCTCGGGATGGACCGCGGGGTGCTGCAGTCCGAACCGGCTTATCTGCGTGTGCTCGGATTCAATCCGCACGGCGCCGCCCTGCTTCGCGATATGCGGAAAAAAGCAAAGCTGCCCGTCATCACAAAAGCCGCCCATGTCAGGCGGCTTGGTGAAGAAGGAAGGCGTATGTTCGAGCTTGACGCGCGCGCCACCGACCTGTACGCGCTCTGCCTGCCGGAGCTGAAAAATGCGCCGGGCGGGCTGGAGTGGACGACGAACCCGGTTCGAACGGGCGGATAACGCGCGGGCCGCTTACTGGATATGGACGTGGTCGTTGATGTGATCCATGCAGTAGCAGTAATAGCCGTTGCACCTCGAGCAGTAGCGAAACTCCAGATTGGGGTAATCGGTATCGGTTCGTCCGCAAACGGTGCATTTGTGCAGGTACCCCTTCTGTTTCTGCTTTTGCTGTGCCGCTTTTTTAAAGTTCAGGGTCTGGCGGGAATAGGAGCGTTTCGTATGGCCGAGGAAGGAACTTAAATCGTCGAAGAAATAGATCAGGTAGTTGAGGATGGCAATGAGCGGAACCAGCGCGGCGATGATGTTTCCGCGCAGAAGAGCCCCTAAAATGCTGAAGAGAAACAGGGCGGCGTCCAAATAGGCCAGCCACTTCATTTTTACGGGAATCAGGAAGAATAAAAGCACCTGAAAATTCGGGTACAGGGTTGCGAAGGCAAAGAACATGGATAGGTTGACATAATAGGTGCCGTAAACGGAGTAGGAATACCCGGAGACAAGATAGGCAATCAGAACAAAAATCGCCGTTAGCACGGTTCCGCTGAAGTAAAAAATGGTGAATTTGGCCGTGCCCCACTCCCGCTCGAGCGTATTGCCGATGAAATAGTAAAAGTACAGGGAAATCAGGAGCCATAACGGGGAAAAGGTGTTGGGCACAAACAGAAAGGTAAAAATCCGCCAGATCTGCCCCCGCAGGATCAAAGCGGGAGAAAAACTGAGCAAGCCGACAATCTGGGAATTCAAGATGAACAGCACAAATACGATCACGTTGCCGAACACGATGAACCGCATCAGATTCGGTATCCCGAAATGGGGATGCTTATAAAAAAACCGGTCTAACGCACGGTTGAGAAAACGCAAGAAAAGACCTCCTTCAAAGGTAAGATCGGGCAAAGTCCATCCACATTTTACATGGTTTCCGTTTGGAAGTCCAGTGTTGGGAAATAAATATATTGTAAACAATTTGCGCCGGAATTAGACTTTTTCTGTTCAAATATGAAATCTTGTGCTATAATCAAAAAGTTAAAAATCGTTTCGGCCGCAGAGTTGCTTTGCTGCGAAGCGGCGGATGCCAAAATCCGTCCGGGGAGCAAAGAAAGCGGGAAAGTGGGGTTGGCGTGAGCGTTGTAAAAGACATGTCGCTTGCCGAATCCGGCGTGCGGAAAATCCAGTGGGCCCGGTCCTTTATGCCGGTGCTCGGCGGGATTGAAGCGCGCTTTCAGAAGGAGCGGCCGTTCGAAGGCCTGTGCGTCGCGGTTTCCGTCCACTTGGAGGCAAAGACGGCAAACCTTGGGTATGTGCTGCGGCAGGGCGGAGCAAACGTGTATCTGACCGGCAGCAACCCGCTCTCCACGCAGGACGACGTGGCCGCCGGCCTTGCTTCCTTAGGTGTGGAGACCTTCGGAATGCACGGTGTCTCCGGGGAGGAATACGAGGAGCTGCTGATCAAAACCCTCTCCTGCCGTCCGCACCTCATCATTGACGACGGCGGCGATCTGATCGAGCTGCTTTCCGGCAAATGCCGGGACTTTGGAGAGCGGCTGATCGGCGGCTGCGAAGAAACCACAACCGGCATTCTGCGCCTTCGCGCGCGGGAAAAGGCGGGGATTCTGCCCTGTCCGATGATGGCTGTGAACGACGCAAAATGCAAACACTATTATGACAATAAATACGGGACGGGCCAATCGGTCTGGGACGCAATTATGCACACGACAAACCTGATTATCGCGGGAAAAACCGTGGTTGTGGCGGGTTTCGGCTGGTGCGGAAAGGGAATTGCCCTGCGGGCGGCCGGGTTGGGAGCGCACGTCATCGTGACCGAGGTGGATCCGTTTAAGGCGCTCGACGCCACCATGAACGGCTTTCGCGTCATGACCATGGAGCAGGCCGCGCCCTTGGGCGATATTTTTGTTACGGCGACCGGGTGCAGAGACGTGATTACGCCCGCCCATTTTGTAAGGATGAAGCACAACGCGCTTCTATGCAATGCCGGCCACTTCGACTGCGAGGTGGACGTTGCGGGGCTTAGAAAGCTTGCCGTTTCCCGCAAGGCGCAAAGGGAGAATATCGAAGGCTTTACGCTTTCAAACGGCGTGACGCTCAACGTTATCGCCGAAGGCCGTCTGGTCAACCTTGCCGCCGGAAACGGGCATCCCGCGGAGATTATGGACATGAGCTTCGCCGTGCAGGCGCTGGCGCTGGAATGGATTGCAAAGCGCGGCCGGGATCTGGAGAGCCGGCTCTATCCCGTGCCGGATGAAATTGACGACGCGATTGCGCGGGTGAAGCTTAAGGCGCTGGGACTTTCGATTGACGCTTTGACGCCGGAACAGAAGTCCTATCTCAGCGGCTGGACGGTCTGAAGGATTACCTGGCCTTGGCGGAGCGGAGAAGTCCGCCTGCCGCGCAAGGTTTCGGAAAGGGAGGATTTTATGAGCCATCGTATTTTTACGTCCGAATCCGTAACAGAAGGCCATCCGGATAAAATCTGCGACCAGATT
>DCTG01000228.1 GCA_002329245.1 Clostridiales bacterium UBA1446 | reverse complement strand
CTCGAGCAGAATTACCGCTCGACGCAGAATATTTTAAAAGCGGCCAACGCGGTCATTGCGAACAATCTCGGCCGCAAGGGGAAAAACCTCTGGACAAAGCACCCGGCGGGCGCGCGCATTACCCTGCATACCGCAATGGATGAAAAAGACGAGGCGCAGTATGTCGCCGGCCGCCTGCTCGCGGCTTACGCACAGGGCCGCCCCTGGAAGGACCACGCGATTTTGTACCGGATGAACGCCCAGTCCCTCCAGTTTGAATACGCCTTCAAGCGGCACGGCATCCCNNGCCCAGTCGAACCAATTGGAATACGCCTTCAAACGAAACGGCATCCCTTACCGCGTTTTCGGCGGAATCCGCTTCTTCGACCGTGCGGAAATCAAGGACATGCTTGCGTATCTCATTCTCCTTCACAATCCGGCCGACGACCTGCGTTTAAAACGAATTATCAACAGCCCTCCCCGCGGCATCGGCGCGCGAACCGTGGAGCTTGCCTCCGACCTTGCCGCGGCGCGCAGCCTTCCCCTTTTTGAAATCGTCAGGAACGCGCAGGACTATCCGGAGCTGCGCGCCGCCGCGCCGAGGCTGAGTGCTTTCGCGCAGCTGCTTGAATCCCTCCGGGCGCTTGCCCAGACAATGCCTCTGCCCGACTTATATGAAGAGCTGATGGAAAAAACCGGGTACCTGCCGGCCCTGGAGGCGAAAAACACATTGGAAGACCGCACGCGGGCGGAGAACGTGCGCGAACTGAAATCCAGCATTCTCGGCTACGTGGAGGGGAATCCCGAGCCGTCGCTTGCCGGTTTTTTGGACGAGGTCGCCCTCTATACCGACCTTGACGCAAACGAGGCTTCCGACGACTGCGCGGTACTGATGAGCATGCACAGCGCGAAGGGGCTTGAGTTCCCCTGCGTGTATGTTGTGGGCGCCGAGGAGGGCATTTTCCCGGGCATCCGCAGCATCNNGGAGGAACGGCGGCTTTGCTATGTGGCCATCACGCGGGCCAAGGAGGAGCTCACCTTGGTTTGCGCCGGCCGCCGCACGCTCTTTGGACGGACCTCGTCCAACCAGCCATCCCGGTTTATCCGCGAGATCCCGCCCGAGTGCCTCGAGGAGAGCGGACGGGGCGTCTTTACACCCGCGCGACGGGAATACGCGTGGGAGGACGAGCCTTTGGAACCAAAACCGGAAAAACGCCCGAAGCGGCCTGAAACGAGGGCAGACCACCGGAAAACATCCGCCTTTTCTGTGCCCGCTCCCGCCGCTTCCTCCGCCGTTCCTGATTTCCGCAAGGGAGACATGGTGGAACACCGGGCGTTCGGCCGGGGCATGGTGACGCTGGTGCAGCCCATGGGGGGAGACGCGCTTCTCGAGGTCGCGTTTGACGAAGTGGGAACCAAGAGGCTCATGGCCAAGGCGGCGGCCCTGCAGATGAAAAAGCTGTAGAACCAAAGCTTGTATACTTACGGCAGCTCAAGGAAGCTGTGTATATATCTGTCGCAGGTGCGTTTCATTTCCTCTTCAAACGGCGCGAAAAACGGGTCAAACACGCCCACGACGCGCATCCCCGCCGCCTTCGCGCCCAAAACCCCTGCCGGCGAGTCCTCATAAACCGTACAGTCTTCCGGCGCTTCGCCCCCCCGTTCTGCTGCAAGCAGGAATATATCGGGGTGGCGCTTGTCTTTCCCCGCTTCCCGTACGGTCACCACATGGGAGAAAAACGGCCGGATTCCGGTATGCACGAGGGAGGCGGCGCACAAATCGTCCATGCACGAGGTCGCGATCGCCATGCGCTCCCCCCGGCTTTGCAATAGTGTCAGGTACTTGAGGACGCCCGGTTTAAGCGGGATGGTCTGCGCGTAGGCGGTGCGCGCCATCTCCGCCCAGGCGCGCATGATTTCTTCCGGCGACTCCGGCAGCTGAAAGTACTCTTTCGTATAAATCGCCGCGTCCCGATAGGGCAACCGCGCCATCCGGTTGCTGTATTCCATGGTATGCCGGCATCCCCGCTCGCGCAGAAAGTCGAGGTCGATCTGCAGCCAGACCCCGTTGGAGTCGATGAGCGTTCCGTCCAAGTCAAAAATGTGCAAGCGGACCTCCCCCTGTCCTTCCGTTATTTCACCACGAAAAACCGCCATGGAAACTCTATGGCTTCTTCGGCGTAGTCGATCCCGATTCGTTTCCCCGTTCCGACGCGCATCGTTTTTTCGTCCTCCCGGCAGGGCGGCAGACCAACGTCCGAAAGGCTCTCGCAGACAAAAAGCGTATCTCCCGTGAGATCAAGCCCGTTTTCCGCCCGGCTGAGTCCTAACGCAAGACAGAGTTTTCCCGGCCCGTCCATGAGATGCTCCCGCTGCCGTTTTGTCTGCCTTCCGGCAGGAATCCCGTAGCGCCGAAGCGAGAGAAGGTCCTCGTCCCCGCGCGGCGCGCCGCCGCGGATTAAAACCGCGCTCGGCTCCCCTTCCGGTTCGGTGACGAAATTAAGACAGTGGTACATCCCGTGCACAAAGTAGATGTAGGCGTGTCCGGGAGGCCCGAACATAATCTCCGTCCGCCCGGTCCGGCGGTATTGATACGCGTGCGAGGCCTTATCCATCCGGCCGATATAGGCTTCCGTCTCGGTGATGCGGCAAACGAGCAGACCCTCCTCCGCGCGGCGCACAAGGTATTTCCCGATCAGTTCCCGGGCGACGAGCAGGGTATCGCGGTTATAAAATTCTCGTTCTAATTTTCCCAATCCGTTCTCCCTTTCCCCTAGACTATTTTGATCATCATAGCATTTTCCCTCTTGCCGATGCAAGCGCCGAGGCGTTTGCAGGAAAATTTCTCAGAACACGGGCGCAGACAGCCCGTTAAATTACGTATTGGAGCAGGATAACATGTCCGAACGCACGTTGACCAAACTCGCAAAGCCCCTTCTGGCCCTCGCGGCCTTCATCTGGGGAAGCAGCTTCTTTATTATNNCTGGACAGCATGCCCGTCTTCTTCCTGTTGGGCACCCGCTTTCTCGCGGCGACGGGGATTCTTTCTCTGATTTTCCTGAAACGGTTTTCCCGCCTCAGGGGCGACTACCTGTCGCGCGGCGCGATCATGGGTGTTTTGCTCTTTTTTGCCTATACGTCGCAGACCTTCGGACTGGCCGGCACCACGCCTTCCAAAAACGCGTTTCTGACCGCAGCTTACTGCGTTCTCGTGCCCTTTTTCTACTGGGGCATTTCCAAGACGCGACCGGACCGCTATCACATCGGCGCGGCCTTTTTACTTCTGACGGGCATCGGCTTCGTGTCTCTGACCGGGGATTTTACGATTTCCCCCGGCGACTGGCTCACGCTGCTGTGCGCCGTCTTCTACGCGCTGCATATCGTCTCCGTGTCCATTTTCGCAAAAGGGCGGGATATTATCCTGCTCACCATTTTGCAGTTTGTCACCGTCGGCGTACTGTCTTGGCTGTGCAGCTTTCTGTTTGAAACCGCGCCGGCGAGCCTGCCCGCCGAAAACCTGTGGTCCCTCGCCTATCTGAGCGTTATGGCCACCGCCGCTGCCCTTTTGTTTCAAAACGTGGGGCAGAAATACAGCTCGCCCGTTGCGGCCTCGGTGCTCCTGTCGCTTGAGTCCGTGTTCGGCGTGCTTTGTTCTCTGCTCTTCTATGGGGATGTTCTCACCCTTCGCCTTGCGATTGGGTTCTTGCTCATCTTTGTCGCCGTCCTCTGCTCGGAGACCAAATTCTCCTTTCTTCGGAAAAGAGGTGCAAACGCATGCAGGAACGAAAGCCCCGGGTCCTAGCCGCCATGAGCGGCGGCGTGGACAG
>DCTG01000133.1 GCA_002329245.1 Clostridiales bacterium UBA1446 | reverse complement strand
CGAGGGCGCAAAAAAAACCGGTCGACGCGATCCGTTCCGCCTCTTCTCCCTTGCGCTGCCCCAACAGGCGGGAAATATAGTTTCCCGAACCCTGTCCGAACGTGAACCCGATTGCCTGAATCATCGTCATGACGGAAAAAACGACGCCGATGCCACCCGTGGCGCTGGTGCCGAGCCGCCCGACGAAAAAGGTGTCCGCCATGTTATATGTGGCGGTCACGATCATGCTCAATATTGTCGGCCAGGCGAGTGAAATGATCAGCCGTTTTACCGGCTTCGTCGTCATAGCCTTGAATTTGTCTTCATATTGATTTTGCTTCAATTGATTCCCTCATCCCGGGATTGCCCCACGGCGACCATAGTACGAATCCGCCCCACCCTTCGAAGGCCATTTCAGCGCTTTCGCTTCGCTCTCCCAAGTTACTGTCAAAAGAATAGACTCTTTTCCACTCCTTGTCAATGCCGCTTCCCGCGCGAGCACGAGATCGTGCGAAGGGTTCCGGGGCGCTCCGGAGCGCGCGGTTTATCCGGCGTTTTGTTAAATTATGTTTTGCCACATTCGCTTCAATTGCAGTATAATAGGTTTATGCTAAGGAGGTACCGTTCCGGTACGGAAAAGCGAAAGGAATGACCGACATGAGACTGGAAGACGTGACTGCTTATACGTCAAACTGTTTTCACGGGGAACCCGCTTCCTGTTCCTGCGCCTGTCCGTTTCATTTGGACATCCGCTCCTTTTTGGATAAGGCCGGCAGAGGAAAATGGCAGTCCGCTTATAAGGAGCTGCGCAACGCGGTCGTTTTTCCCGTTATCGTCAGTATGCTTTGTCCGCAGCCGTGCAGAGACCGCTGCCAGCGGACATTGGTCGGGGATGAGCCGATCGCTCTGCGGGACATCGAGGCATCGGTAATCCGATTTGCCAAAAACCGCAAACCGGAAACGTATTTTATCCCGCCCAAGACCCAGTCCGTCGCCGTCGTCGGCGCGGGGGTCTCGGGCCTTTCCTGCGCGCTCAATTTGGCGCAGAAAAAATATAACGTCACCGTGTTCGAAAAGGATACCGGCTGGGGCGGAAGTCTTCGCGCACATCCTTGTTTTGCCCGCTTCGACGAGGACCTGAACCTGCAGTTTTCCGCCGTGAACGTGAATTTTCGGTTTGAAACCGAAGTCAAATCGCTTGCGGAACTGGAGCAATACGACGCCATATACGTTGCCACGGGTGCAAACGGCGAATCCTTCGGATTGAAAGACGGTTGGAATCCGGAACTGCTTTCCACGGAAAATCCCAAGGTTTTTTTAGGCGGCGAGCTTTGCGGGGCCTCCAAAATGGAAGGAATCGCACAGGGCAAGGCGCTCTCCAAAACGATTGAGGTATTTTTGCAGACCGGCAAAGCCGCTGCGACAAATGAAGATTTGAATAAAGCGAGCTGCGGGCGGTATCTCACGCACGAAGGCGCCGTGTCCGCACCACTGGTCTTGCCCGCGTCCGGAGACGGGTACAACGAGCAGGAAGCACAGCGGGAGGCATCCCGCTGCCTGCAGTGCGATTGCAGCAAATGCCTAGATTCCTGCGAGATGCTCAAGAGCTTCCGGAAATTTCCGCATAAGCTTGCGATCGAGGTCTTCTCCGACGCGCAGCCCAGCCAGACGACCGCTTCCCGCACGGTGACACGGGAGACCTACTCCTGCAACATCTGCGGTCACTGCAAATCCGTTTGTCCGACGGATGTGGACTTGGGCGCGCTGTTCCAGTTCTCCCGCGCGACACGGCAGAATTTAGGCATTGCGCCCTCCGCCCTGCATGAATACTGGCTGCGCGAGATGGACTTCTCCGTAACCGAGGCTTCCTTCGCCGCCGCGCCGGAGGGCGAGAAAAGCTGCCGCTATCTCTTTTTCCCCGGCTGCCAGTTAGGCGCTTACACCCCCGAACATGTGCTTTTATCCTACGCGTTTCTCCGGGAACACTACCACGCGGGCGTCTACCTCGGCTGCTGCGGCGCGCCCGCCTATTGGGCCGGGGATGAAAAGCGCATGCAGGATAACTTAGAAGCCATCCGCAAGGTCTGGACCGATATGGGAAAACCGGTTTTTATCTTTGCGTGCGCCACCTGCGAGAGCCTGTTTTTTAAATTCCTGCCGGAAATTGAACGTGTTTCCCTTTACGAGCTGCTTGCACAGTCGGAGAAGATTGCGCCCGCGAAAACCTTCCCGGAGGCTGCGGTCTTCGATCCCTGCGCGGCGCGGGAGAATCCGGCGATGGAGGAAAGCGTCCGGTCCATCGCCAAAAAGTCCGGGATTGCGCTTACGGAACTGAAAGAGCGCAACCGCTGCTGCGGTCACGGCGGGCACATCCNNCGTGGCAAACCCGTCGCTTTATGACGAAATTACGCGACACCGCGCCGAAGCGAGCGAAAAACCATATATCGTATACTGCGCCAACTGCCGGGAAGTCTTCCGTTCCCGGGAGAAGGACTGCGCCCACATCCTCGACCTTGTCTTCGGTCTCGACGAAAAGCGGAGCCTGCCTACCCTTCAGGAAAAGCGCGAGAACAGCCTTTCCGTCAAACGGGCGCTGATGAAGGAGCTGACCGGCGCGGAGTTTAAGCCCCGGACGCACGACTGGGACAATCTTGTTCTTTCGATTTCTCCGGAGCTGCAAAAGATGCTCNNGTATGGCAGGCGGAGGAATCCGGCAGCAGGTTTTTGGATGAAAGCTCCGGCACCAGTCTGTGCAGCCTTGTGAAACCGATCATGACCTATTGGGTCCAGTATAAGCAAACCGAAGAAAAAACCTATGAAATCCGCTCCGCCTACGCCCATCGCATGCGTTTGAGCGAAGAATAACAAAAGACTCTTCGTCAAATATTTTGGTAATGCAACTATCCGGCAAGCGTTGAAATTGCTTGCCGGATTTCGTAAGATGGGGATAATAACGCAGAGCACGCCGAGGTCGGCGTGCCCTGCCCGCGCAGTGTTTTAGAACATTTCAAAGAACGCCGCCCCTCAGGCGCTTCGCGCCGGCTTCCCTCCGAGGGAAGCCTTNNCGGAAGGGAACGGCGGCCCGACGAGGGCAGCGGGCCCTACCTCCCGTACGGTATTTTTTCGACGATTTACAGGAAGGAAAGCCTTAGCACAAAACCGCTTCCGGGAATCCGGAAGCGGTTTTTGCGTT
>DCTG01000005.1 GCA_002329245.1 Clostridiales bacterium UBA1446 | reverse complement strand
GTAAAACAAGAGGATCAAAGCGACTCCTTTAATGCCATAATCGCTTTTTGTTCCATATAAAAGCAAAGCTCCGGCAAACGAACCGAAAAGAAAAGTATACTTCCACCACTTGTATTTTGGCTTTACTAAAAAACTTTCATAACAATAAATTGCAAACATTCCAAGTGCCATTGTATACAGCACATTTAAGGTGTCAGCTAATATCCAAACATAGTTAATTTTTAATAAAATACAAGGCAGAAAAGCAGCTATGCCAACCCACAACATTGATGCATGAGGTTTCCTGTTTAAAATAAAATACCAATAAACCGCCAACATCGAGGCTGTTGACAAGGCATATATCAATACAGGTATAGACAAGATATTTGTTATGTATTGTATTTTTGCACTTATATCAATCGACATTCTATTCGGTGGATAAAATGTAAGCACATAAGGAATTTGAGAAATTACCGCAAACAAGACTAAGTTAGAAAAATACTTTATTCGGTCTTTAGAGTGTTCCCAGCCATTTGCTATAAGGAAAGCGAATATCGGAAACGCAATGCGTCCTAAATATCTCATATGCGTTGCCTGACTGTAAGAAATAATATCCCAACCCTGCCAACCTAATACAGAAGAAATGTGGTCTAATGTCATTGTGATTATAGCTATAATTTTCACTAAGAAAACTGTCATTTGGAACGCATCCTCCAAAAATAACGTTTAATTGATGTTTATGACTTATTTTATATGTCATATAATTATACTGTTGTGATGTATTATAAGAATAATGTACCATAATGTTGTTAAAAATTATGCTAATTTCTACAGCTTAAGTATTTCTCTTATTTTTTTCTATAATGTTTCAATCCATCAACAAATAAGAGTACAATTCCCGCTAATGCAATTAGCCAGCAAAGCTTATAAAATCCCTCAAGTTCATGATTCCATAAAAAATTATAGAATCCAACAAGCCACCTCCCTGTAGTTGTGTTATTAAATATGATAGGGGCTGGGTATATTTTTGATAACGTCCACATTACAAAAATACTTATAACTGAGAAAGCCATACAGATAACAGCAATTATTGATAGTAACTTTTTCCCTGAAGAATTTTGGTTCTTATCTCCATCAGAAAGAACTGAATTTGCTGAACACTCATCAATATCTTTCAGAAGATAATCAGTAGTAACACCAAATATTTCGCTTAATTGCACAATCTTATCAATTTCTGGTACAGACTGTGCAGACTCCCATTTTGATATTGACTGTCTGGATATTCCTAATTTATCTGCTAATTGTTCCTGGGATAAATTATGTCGATTTCTTAATTGATGAAGCTTTTCTGCTAAATTCATTAAGTCATCTCCTTTCGATAACATCTATTAGCATAGTACCAAATAGAGTGGTTGCATTCTACCAATTACACTTTAATTTCTGTCAACCAACAGTTGCATTTAATCTTTAGGTTTTAGTAAAGACTTAATTTTAGGTTCCAATCCTAACTTACCTATTTCTGCTGTCCATAGAATTCCAACGAGTTCTACTGAATCGCTGTTCCGTAATACAACTAATAGCGGTTGACCCATGCTGCTGGTTTCTTTAAGCCAGCCTTCCTCATCCACCTGCATTCCGCCAGCCAAAACAACTTTACTCAAATCTTCAGGAAGTAACCGGTATTCCAGTGCATAAACATCAATAGGTGCATCTGCCAAATTATTGAAAGTTTCTATTAACTCTATCCTTGTTATCTTACTGTCAATAATATTTACTCCTGGGTTTAATTCAAAGTTTGCGATATCTTTATTTATAAATTCCCATGCAAAAATAGTGATTGGATCATCATAGTTTAGCTTCCTTGATTGTATAAACGACAGTCTTTTTATTTTCGAATAATCGCAGCTATAAAATGAATCGGATCGGAACAAGGATGCGCGGAAATACATAAAATAAATATCATAAGCATAGAGTTTTTGGTGCGCATATGCTTAAGTGATAAGGAGTTGCGATATGCTGCCGAGAGAAGAATACATACGTTTATCCCTCCTGTATAACCTGTTCTGGCTTCGAATTATGAAGGAGCACGCTATCTTTATGGAAAGCATGATGCTCCCTCCGGCAAGGCTCTTGAGCGCGCAGGCCGACCGTTATAAACAGCAGTTTGAACGCTTGCTCGCCACCGCGATACGGCTGGCCGGAGGCGCACTTCCCAAGGATGTTCTGCAGTCCGGACAGTATTATACGCGCTATACCGAAGAAGCGGAACGGATCACGCAAAAGCACACGGGGATCCTGATTAACAGCGACCTGACCCGGATGGCGTACGATATCGAACCATACAGTCCGCATGTCCCGATTACCGCCGGAAAAGAGCAGGAAATATCCCAGTTCAATACGAATATCCTCAATCAGACCATTGCTTTCATCCGATTCAAGTCGGAAATACTCAGCAGCCAAACCACCTGCAACCTGTTTACGCTGATGTATACCGCTGTTCTTGAACACATTCTGCACGAGGGGCAGTACTACATCGAAATCCTGCAGAGGCTGCAAAGGCGGGACGAAACCGTGGCGGCCGGGTACAAAGAAGTCTGGCTGCACAATATGGCGGAGCATGCGGCGGTCATGCGCGGCCTTTTCGATCCGACTGAAAAAAAGCCCATCGAAATCGCGAACCAGTTCGCCCATGCCTTTGAATCGCTTCTGCAAACCGAATTGCAGTTTATAAACGGCGAAGCATTGGCGGATACGGAGGCGTTCAGCGAATTCAAGGCTAATACAACGCGGGCAATCATCGAATGCAAGGTTAAGTCCATCATGCTCCCTCTCTTTACGGATCATCTGCTCAGGGAAGCCAATCATTTTATTTATCTGATGCAATCGTAGATCTTAAGGCTGAATACAGTTTGAAAAGGACGGTCTCCCGCGGCGAAAGCCGGGAGACCGTCCTTTTCAGGCAAGCGGAGGCTATGTCTCAATATCTCAATTACTTACCCGCATGAAAATAATTGAGTACAATCCCTGCCCTCATCCACTTGCCGGATGCTTCAAATCCATGTATAGTGAAAGGGAATATGTTTTCTTTGGGCAAGAGGAAACGGAGGAATTATCATGCTGACGGGGTTTACATACAGACATACGGTTGCTTTCTGCAATGTCGGATGTCTGATTCAGGGCGCGGCGGTAAATATTTCGCCCTTTCTGTTTATTCCCCTGAAGCTTCTCTATAACATCAGCTTTACGCAGATTGGCTCGTTGGTTTTGATTAACTTTGTGGTACAGCTTGCAGCCGATTTTTTCTTCGGCAATGCAATTAATCGGTTCGGCTACCGTCCGTTTCTGATCGGCGCACAGCTTGGCATCTCGGCCGGCTTTGTAATATTCGCTTTATCCCCCTGGATCGCGCCCGGTTTTGTTTTTTTACCGCTTGTCGTCGGCACCGTTTTCTTTTCCTGCGGCGCGGGCCTGATGGAACTGCTCTTAAACCCTGTCATCACTTCTCTCCCCTCGGAGAACAAAAGCTCCTCCATGGCTTTTCTCCATACCTTCTACGCGATCGGCCTTTTACTCGCGGCGCTGATTACAACCTTTTACCTTCATTTCTTCGGAAATGAAAACTGGTATGTGGTCGTCCTGATCTGGGCGGTGGTTCCGTTTCTCAACGGCCTGTTGTTTACAGCCGTTCCGCTTCCCGTTATCAAGGCCGAGCATAAAACCATGAAAATGGGAACTATGCTCCGCCACCCCGTTTTCATTCTCGCTGCTCTCACCATTTTCTTCAGCGCGGCTACGGAGATCTTAGTCGTCCAGTGGGGTTCGACCTATTTGGAGCGGGGGCTCGGCCTGGACAAGGTGGTCGGAGACGTTGGAGGGCTTTGTACTTACGCCGTAATGATGGGCATCGGCCGGTTCCTCTACGGCACGCGAGGTAAAAAGCTGAACATTCATAACGCCATGATCTGGGGCGGCGCCATTTCCATTCTCGCCTACTCGATTTTAGCGCTGGCACCCAACTTTTGGCTGGTGATGGTCGCATTCGGGCTTATCGGAATCTGCACCTGCATGATGTGGCCCGGTATCCTGCTTGTCGCCTCGAACAAACTGCCGTTTGCGGGCGTTCTTGTCTTCGGCGTTCTCTGCGGCGTGGGCGATTTGGGCTCGGCCGTCGCGGGGCAGGCGATTGGCGTGCTCTCCGACTTTTTTGCCGCACGCGCCCCGCAGGGCATTGCTCTCACACCTGAGCAGTATGGATTGCGCATCGCAATCGGAGCTTCCGTGCTTATTCCCGTTCTGACGACGGTATTCCAGTACCTGCTTAAGAAGGTCGCCCCCTACCGTCCGGAAGCGGAAAAAGCGGGGGAAGAATCCTGAGAGAATAAAGAGGCTTTAATTAATTCAGCGTCCAATGCTTCGCCGAAACAAAAACGCGCCGCCGTACGTTCTGAAAAACGTTTTCGACGCGCGCTTTTGCTATGGTATCCTCTTATTAAGCCGTCAAATCTTTCCCGCTGCGGCAATGCGCTTTCCCATTTCATACGCCCTTTTGCATTCCTCCGGGAAAACTTCCCTGCGCTGGCGCTTCCTCTCCTCCACGTCGAACCATTCGGAGGCATATTTGGAATAGTCTTCAAACTGCCATGTTTTCTCCGCGCAGACGAATTCCGTTTCGCCAATCAGCCATTCCATCTTTTCTTTCATGCCGGGATAGAAATCCTTATAAAACTCGCTGGGCGCGTTCGTCGTGAAGATCATGCCAACCCTGATGCGTTTGGGGTAGGCAAGCTTTCCCGACTTCGAATACGTGAAGGTCGGAAACCAGAAGCGCTCCAAAAACGAACGGAGCATGCCGGTCACATCGTCCCAATAGACCGGGGTGCTTAGCAGAAGCGCGTCCGCTTCGACGGCGGCCTCCAATACGGGCGTCAGGTCGTCTCTTTGGGCGCATCGCCCGAAGCTCTTGCCGCCTAAAAGTTTGCAGGATACGCAGCCGGTGCAGCCTTTGTAATTGAGGTCATACAAATGGACCGGGGTAACCTCCGCTCCTTCCGATTCCGCCCCCTTGATCGCGTGGCGGAGCATTTCGGCCGAGTTCCCGTTTTTTCGCGCGCTCGCGTTGATCGCTACTATTTTCATTCTGTTCCCTCCATTCAATTGCGCTTGTCCCTCGCATATACGCTAAATCGAAAACGCTGCCGCCGCAACGCTTGATCGCGCATTCGATTGTCCTTGATATGAAAAGTAAATAAACTTGTCACCCGAAAATATCTTTCATACGAAACTGCGGCGGATGAGATGCATGCCTTACGGCTGTTATTACCATTATAATACAATCCCGCGTATGTTTTCAATGAAAATGAGCCAAAGGTTCAAAGACCATACTCCAGGGGCGCGGCCGGGAATCGGCCTTTTCGGGAAGAGCTTCCTATGGTGTTTTCGTTATATACAGCCGGAAACGGCTCTTTCGTTTGCCAAACGAGCAGAAATGAGATACAATCGTTCTTGGATAGATTCGACAAAAACAGTTCGTTTTCGATACCGGCAAACTGCAAGCACGCAATGCCCCAATTCGATTTATCCGCAATTTTTCATAGGGGAAGGCCGGACGCATGGAATAGGCGGGGAACTTACCCCTGTTTGACAAATAGTACGGAGGCAAACCAATGAATGCTAACCAAATAATACTCATCATCATGGCGGTGTTCTTCGCTTTAGGCTGCCTGGACCGCATTATCGGGAACCGATTCGGATTCGGCGAGGAACTGGAGCGCGGTTTTTCCTTTATGGGAAACGTCGCGCTTTGCATCGTGGGTCTTTCCTGCATCGCGCCAGTCATCGCCAAGCTACTGCAGCCCATTGTCGTCCCCGTATATCGTTTCCTGCGGGCCGACGCGGCTATGTTTTCCGCTTCCTTTTTAGCCCCGGATTCCGGCGGCTACGCCATCGCGGCGGAATTGGCCTCCGACCCGAAGCTCGCGCTGTTTTCCGGCCTTGTCGTAGCGGCCGTGATGGGTACCGTCATTTCTTTCACCATTCCGGTCGCCTGCGGATTGATCAAAAAGGAAGACACCAAGTATCTGGCGTTGGGCATCCTGTCCGCTTTTATCGTCGATCCCATTGGCTGCTTCGTTGGAGGCCTTATGGCCGAAATCCCCGCCGTTACCGTGCTTTATAACCTTGTGCCCGTTTTTCTGATTGCCGTTATCATCGCAATCGGGTTGTATCTGATTCCAAACCTTATCGTTAAGGCCTTCTCTATATTTTCCCTCTTTCTGAAGGTAGTCATCACCTTCGGCCTGCTCTGCGCGGCCGTGGAAAAGCTCACCGGATTTGTAATCCTTCCGGGCATGAATCCAATTTCCTCCGGTTTTCAGACAGTGGGTTCCGTCGTGCTGATTCTCGCCGGTTCCCTGCCGCTGATCCGGTTTTTGACGAAGCTATTTCAGCGTCCTCTGGATCGGGTCGGCCGGCACGCCGGAATCGACAAGGCTTCCATGCTTGCCTTATTAGTTTCGCTTGCCACGATTGTGCCGGCTTTTGCCACCTACAAGGACATGAACCCCCGCGGCAAGGTCATCGTGGCGGCTTATTCCGCCTCCGTCGCCAACATGCTTGGCGCGCATTTGGGCTTTGCCTCTGCGATCGATCCTTCCATGATCGCCCCCATGATAGTCGCGAAAATTATCGCGGGTGTGTTCGCTTTGCCCCTCAGCGTGGCGTTTGGCGCTCGGCTTTTCCCGGAAATGAAGGAAAAAATCGCGGAGTAATACGAGAAAGACGCTGAAAAAGGCGAAGGACGCATTAGCTGACACCCAATATGGAAGTATCAAGGAACATTCAGATGTGGCGGTCGGCAAGCGGAATGTGATAACAAAAAGGGTTGTCGCAAAACGAAAGTTTTGTGGCAACTCCTATGCCGTACAAATACTACTTTATTGGGGGCGCGCCTTCCTTCGCCCTTTTTTATCTTGCATCGGCTTGATCGNNACATTTTCAACAGGTCGCGGATTTCTTCCAGCAGCACAGCTTCCTGAGACGGAGACGGAGGCGCGGGCACAGGCGGCGCTTCTTCTTTCTTTCTCCTGATTGTAAGGAGCTTAACAAACAGGAAAATGGAAAAGGCAATGATCAGAAAATCTACGACGGACTGGATGAACGAGCCGTATAGAACGGCAACTTCAGCCTGATCACCGACGGCCGATTTGATGACGTATTTTAAATTTGTGAAGTTTATGCCGCCCACAAGGATACCGATCACGGGCATAAGGATGTCATTCACCAGGGATGTAACAATTTTCCCGAACGCTCCGCCGATAATCACGCCGACGGCAAGGTCTATTACGTTTCCTTTCAATGCAAACGCCTTAAATTCTTTCAGCATCTTTACACTCCCTTTCTTCCCGTTTAAATAGAGGTCCTTCTTCGCCTGACGAATACTCATTGTTTCAAAGTCGGGCATGTCTTACTCTCCCCCGCTCGATAGGAAACCAATATTTTCGCAGAAGATATTCCTAAAATCGAGTCCATTATACCATTCGTTCTCCGTTTATTATACCCCTATTTGCCATTCTCTCAACCTAATTCGACAATTTGTTACAAAAAATGCAGACAAGCGGCCTTTTAAACTGTTCGGCGCCTAAAAATACCCTACGGGGTGGATCGTATGATCGTCTTTCGGGTTCATTGTTCCGAGCCTCCGGTCAATGAGCAGCACGGCCCTCTGAATGCTTAGATTCCCGTATCTCCTTCGGATATCATCCACGGTTTTTTCCAGCTTCATCCTCCTGTCCCGTTTTTNNTTTTTCTCGTCGCACAGCAGGGAAAGCTGCAGCCCCCCTCCTGCCGGCACAAGGTCGCAACCGCGCACGCCAATGCTTCGGATTGGTTTTTCCCAGGTATAGTTTTTTAGAAAGATTTCCATAGCGGCATGATGGAGCTCGCCGGAAAGGTTCGTGGGGCGGGCTTGTTTTTGCTGCCGGGTAAAGGAAAAAAGCTCTTTATCGCGCACGCTGATTTCAATCGTCCCGCATTCCATCCCCAATTCCCGCAGCCGCATCGCGACGCTTTCACACAGGACATATAAAACAATGCTCACATCCTCATTGTTCTCCAGATCTCTTGGCGTGGTTGTGCTGTTCCCGACGGATTTGATCAGCGCTTCCTCGCCCAAACGGGCTACGGGGGAGGTATCCGCTCCGTTGGAAAACGCGTAAAGGATATCGCCCCATTTTCCGAACCAGCAGCGCAAAGCGCTCGGATCGGTATTGGCCAGTTCTCCGATTGTGTAAATCCGCTTATATCTGAGCTTTTTGTTCGTGGCGCGTCCGACGTAAAGCAGATCTCCCGCCGGAAGCGGCCACACAATTTGTTTATAATTTTCCTTTGTAATAACGGTCGTTGCGTCCGGCTTTTTTATATCGCTTCCGAGTTTTGCAAAGATTTTATTCCAAGACACGCCGACGGAGGCCGTTATGCCGAGCTCTTCCCGAACGCGTCTTCGGATGTCATTTGCGATTCGCTCTCCAGAGCCAAACAAGCCGGCGCTGCCGCTAACGTCAAGCCAGGCTTCGTCGAGGCCGAACGGTTCAATCTGATCGGTATAATCGGCATAAATTTGGCGGGCCATCCGGGAAAACCGGAGATACAGCCCGAAATTGGGAGGGAGAACAACGAGGCCGGGGCATTTTTGTTTCGCCTGCCAGATTACTTCTCCCGTTCTGATTCCAAACGCTTTTGCAGGGTAATTCTTCGCGAGGATAATTCCGCGCCTTTCTTCTATATCTCCGCCGACGGCAACGGGTTTTCCCCTCAGTTCAGGCCTTTGAAGGCACTCCACGGAAGCATAGAAATTATTCATATCGCAATGCAAAATCGTCCGCATCCCGACACCTCATTACAGAACATTTGTTCTATAATCATATTATATGCGGCGCCGTCTTTTTGTCAATCGGATCGTTTTGGGAATTTTCGCAGTGCGTAACCCTCTGAGGAAGGCGTGAAAACAAACGGAGAACCCGTATCCGGGACGGATACGGGTTCTTTTTCTGTCTGCTGCCGCAACAAGCATTAAAACTCTTTGACTCCCATAAGCTGCACATACTCGTCAAACGACATCGCCTTGTCCATGCAGCCCTCGTCCTTGAGCTCGATGATCCGGTTCGCGATCGTCTGGATGAACTGGCGGTCGTGGGAGGAGAAGAGGACGATTCCCTTGAACTCGGCAAGACCGTTGTTTACGGCGGTAATGGACTCAAGGTCGAGGTGGTTGGTCGGCTGGTCGAGCAGCAGCACGTTCGAGCCGAACATCATCATGCGCGAGAACATGCAGCGCACCTTTTCCCCGCCGGAGAGCACCCGGACGGGCTTGAGCGCATCGTCGCCGGAGAACAGCATACGGCCCAAGAAGCCGCGCAGATAGGTCTCGGAGTCGTCTTTTGAATACTGCTCCAGCCAGTGCAGGATATTCAGATCGCTTTCAAAAAACGCCGTGCTGTCTTTGGGAAAATAGGACGTTGAGATGCTGACGCCCCACTTGAAGCTGCCCGCATCCGGCTCCGTCTCTCCCATCAGGATTTGAAACAATGTGGTGATGGCGGTTTCGTTTTGCCCGATGATGGCGATTTTGTCGCCTTTGTTCACGCGGAAGCTGACGTTGCTCAGGACCTTTTCGCCGTTGACCGTTTTCGTGAGGTTTTCGACGGTCAGAATTTCCTTGCCCGGCTCGCGGTCCATCTTAAAACCGACGTAGGGATACCGGCGCGAAGACTGCGGCAGCTCATCGAGCGTGAGCTTTTCGAGCAGCTTTTTGCGCGAGGTCGCCTGACGGGACTTCGACTTGTTGGCGGAAAACCGCGCGATAAAGTTCATGAGCTCCTTTGCCTTTTCCTCGTTTTTGCGGTTCTGTTCGCGGGCTAACTTCTGCATGAGCTGGCTGGACTCATACCAGAAGTCGTAGTTGCCGACGTAGACCGATATTTTTCCAAAATCGATATCCACAATGTGCGTACAGACGGTATTGAGGAAATGCCGGTCGTGCGAGACGACGATGACCGTTCCCGGAAAATCCAGCAGGAAGCTTTCAAACCAGTCCACGGAAGCAAGGTCGAGATGGTTCGTCGGCTCGTCGAGAAGGATTATATCCGGCGAACCGAACAGCGCCTTGGCCAAGAGGATCTTTACCTTCTGTTTGCCGTCCAACGCACCCATTATTTCATAAAGCAGATCCTGATCCAGACCGAGACCCTTTATCAGCTTTGCCGCCTCGGATTCCGCCTCCCAGCCGCCGAGTTCACTGAATTCGGCCTCCAGCTCGGCGGCGCGGATGCCGTCTTCGTCTGAAAAATCCTCCTTGGCGTACAGCGTTTCCTTTTCCATCATGATTTCATAAAGTCGTGGGTTGCCTAAAATAATGGTGTCGAGCACGGTCTTTTCGTCGTATTTGAAATGGTCCTGTTCAAGCACCGACATGCGCGTGTTCGGTGCAACGGCAACCTCGCCCTTCGTGGGTTCCAGCTCGCCGGATAGAATTTTTAAGAGCGTAGACTTCCCCGCTCCGTTCGCTCCGATTACGCCGTAGCAGTTTCCTGGCGTGAATTTGAGGTTTGCGTTTGAGAACAGGTCGCTTCCGCTGAAGCTGAGCGTTAAGTTTATTACGGTAATCATGACTAACCTCGCCTTTTGTTTGATCGCCGTTGATTGTATCACAGAAACACGCAAACCGGAAGGGTTTCGGGGGGAGTAAATCATTTATTCGCTTCCTGAAGCCAAATTGGCATCCTGCCCTAGACGAAGTATCACGGCGCCTAAGAACTGCACGCTTTGCCCGGCCGGCGCAAGCGCCTCGCTTGATATTCTTAGGAAACTGCCAAAATAATCCGCGTTTCAAGAGGAAAACTAAGAAAAAATACTTTTACGGCAGGTTACTATGGAAAAAGTCAGGTTTTGTGATTTTTGTTCCGGCCTCTTCCGGCGTCATACGACGGCGGACGCCGAAAACTATTTTATCGTGGGGACTCCGCAAACAACGCCCGACATCAAGGCGAATCCTCCCGCGCTGCCGAAGCCGTGGCTGTTTTCGCGTGTTTTAGGTTTGTCGCTGCTTGCTTTCGCGGGCTTTTATATCGGCATCATTTATTTTAAAAACCCCAACTTTTTGCCGGGGCTGATTCTGTTCGGTTCCATCGTGACGCCGCTCTCCCTGCTCGTCTTTTTCTGGGAAATCAATATTCTGCAAAATATCTCCATATATAAGCTGACGCTGTTTTTGGTACGCGGCAGCGTCGTCTCCCTGCTTTGCACCGTTNNCGTGCTCGACGGGGATCTGAACCCGCTTCTGATCGGGTTTGTGGAGGAGACGGCGAAGATTCTGACGATTCTGATTTTGGTGGACAACATCAATTACAAGTATATCCTCAACGGCATGCTCATCGGCGCGGCGGTCGGCACCGGCTTTGCCGCCTTTGAGAGCGCGGGCTATATTCTCATCGCGGCGGTGACCCAAGGCATCCCCGCGATGCTGAGCACAATCTTCTGGCGCGCGGTTTTTGCCCCGGGCGGCCATATAGCCTGGGCGGCTCTCATCGGCGCTTCACTGATCTGGGTGAAAGGTGATAAACCTTTACACCTTCACAAGCTGTTCGACTACCGTTTTATCAGCATGTACGTCGTCGTGGTTGCGCTCCATGCCCTCTGGGACACCGAGACCCCCCAGCCCTTTCTCTTCGGCGTCCCCATCCTCCCCTTCGCGCTTACGATCGCATCCTGGATTATCCTCTACGCCGTTATGAAACGCGGATTTGAGCAGGTTATGCGAATTACGCGGGAGGGCGCCGCGGAGTAAATAAATTTTTTCTATTTTTTCCGAACTCCTCTTCATACTCCTCCGGAATATACCGATATTAGATTTATGCGAAACCGAGTTTGAAAGAGGGCTTTTGAATTTCTATGGAAGACATAAGAATAGCGATCGTCGACGATTCCCCTTTCACAGTGGAATATATCAGAAATATACTCGAATCAAACGGGTATGAGGTGGTCGGGACCGCCGGTACGTTGGAAGAAACAAAGCGTGTGGTAAAAGAAACGAACCCCACGTTAGTGACAATGGACATGACGCTGCCCGGCACGGACGGTTTTGCGTGTACGCGTGCCATACATGAAATCAATAAGGACATCAAGATCATCGTCATCAGCTCCATGATGGATGACGAAATTGTGAGCAAGGCTAAAAAATATAACGTATCCGCCTATATTCAAAAGCCCTTCGACGCGGACGAGCTTATAACAATCATCAAACGGCTGATGGCGAGGGAAGAACTGTACCGATATCTCCAGCGGGAATACTTCGCGGTGTTCAAGGAAGTGCTGCTCGACGGTTTAAACAGGATGACCAAGAACCTGCTTATATATAAGGAGGAATATGATACCAGCCGGGATTGCGAATCCGCGGGTCTTTCGATAATCATCGGAATCATCGGCTCGTTTTCCGGACGGNNGACGGATGCTGCTTGATCTTTCCCGGGAAACTGCCAATAACATTGCTGCCGCCGTATACAGAAGAGATTTAAAGGATCATGACGAATTGATCGCGGCGATCGGCGAGTTTGCAAACATCATCGCGGGCAACGCCTGCTCCATTATGAACAGGAAGAACAAGGCGTTAGGCCTTCGCGTCGCACCGCCTTCTATCCTGACCGGAGACAATGTCCTCATATTGGCTCCCGATTTTAGTACGAAAACCGCAATCGGCGAATCAAGCTTAGGCCAAGTGATGCTGAACGTAGGTTTTGACNNCTGGTTTTACAAGGGGGGACTCCGATTGGATGCTAAGTTTGTAAACCCGTTTATCGAATCTTTTCAGTCGGTCATGCCTCAGCTTGGCTTCGGCGATATCAAGATCGGCAGCTTAAGCGCAAAGTCTAAGGAAGTATACTATGGAAACGGCGTCGTGATTGTCATCGGTTTTCTTGGCGATATCAAGGGAAATATCGTTTACAGAATGCAAACAAACGACGCGAGGGCAATCGCTTCCACCATGATGGCGGGCATGCAGGTTGAAGAATTTGATGAAATCGCGGAAAGCGCACTGGCTAAACTGGCGAATATGCTGACGGCTAACTCCGCAACGTGCTTATATGAAAAGGGCTGTAGAATTGATATTTCAACCCCCACCATGCTGCAGGGGGAAAACATGTCCGTTAAAATGAACACAGAGAAAATCCTTTGCGTCGAGCTATTGGCGGACGGCATTCCCATAGAAGTCAATTTGGCCTTTGAGGAATAACTTCCTTCTCTGTTTTTCTATCCCTCTCTTTACACAGATAACGGGTTTCCTTACCTGCTAAGGGTTTACCGCCGGTTCCCCTCCCTCTCGGGGATCCGGCGGTATTTTTTTCGGATTCAGCTTCTCTTGTCCTTCCCGGCTTCCCATGGTATGATTTTCTTACTTTAGGATTCCCCCGCTTGCTATGATTTGAAACGAGGCGATACAATGAAGCGCTGTGACTGGTGTTTGAAAGACGAATTGTATATCCGGTACCACGACGAGGAATGGGGCGTTCCTGTTCACGATGACCGAAAGCATTTTGAGTTTTTGGTCCTCGAATCGGCGCAGGCGGGCCTTAGCTGGCTGACCATTCTGAAACGGCGGGAGAACTACCGGAAGGCCTACGACAATTTCGACCCCGAAGCCGTCGCCCGTTACGGGGAGGAGAAAA
>DCTG01000092.1:11981-14982 GCA_002329245.1 Clostridiales bacterium UBA1446 | reverse complement strand
AAGAGCTGGCGGAGAAGATGGGCGTGAATGTCGATAACTTTGTGAACACCCTGCGCTCTTACAACGAGATGTGCGGCCGCGGTCGGGATACGGAATTCGGCAAGAGAAAAGAGCTCCTTATTCCGCTGGATAAGCCGCCATTTTTTGCGCGGCTGTTCGGTCCTGCATTGCTGTCGGTGGTCGGTGGCGTAAAAGTAGACGACCGGATGCGGGTNNGCAATCGGAAATACTGCCGGAGGCCGCTATGGTGTGGACTATCCCATGCTGCTTCCCGGAAACAGCCACGGTACTGCGCTGACATTCGGATATCTCCTCGGAAGAGAACTCGCAGGGCAAAAATAAAGGGAGACACGGTAAGGACCTTGCAGTTTCAGAAATTGCGGGGTCTTTTTGCGGACTCATCTCCGGATCTGCCCAGAACTTATATTTTATATGTATAGTGACGATTATAGTGACGATTTGATCGCCTCAGCGCGTCGTTCATTTCGGCCGGTATGAGGCAATTCCCGGATAGTGGCGACGGGCCTGCATTTAACGTTCCGGCGCACAAATGCATAAAACGTGCCGATTTTCGCCACCCTTTCATTGTCCGCGAGGCGGCATTCGGCCCGGCCACGAGAAGCGAGTAGTTAACATCCTCAATTGTGAGGTGCTTTTCCTCAGGTTCATTGTTCAACTTGCAAATATTTTCGATTTTGTAGAATTTTCTCTATACATTTCAGTGAAAACTTTTTATAATAGGATTTGAATATTATATGCGCTATAATTTTATAGAAATATCTTAAGGAGGAAAACAGCATGAGCATCTTTGGTTACTCCATGCCCAACTATTTTCAGAACATGCCTACTATCGGCGCGCCGCTGAGCAGCGTGAACGCCGACAACGAAGCTGAGCTGAAAAAAATCGANNGTTGTCCGAGATCCTGGCGTCAGGCCGGAGCGATGAATCACTGAATAAATCCGGTCAGATGACCGCTATGCAGAGGCTGGAGATTCTGGTCGATAATGGTTCGTTTTTCCCTCTGAACAGCCTGTACAACCCGGCCGGCAACGAAGACGGCAGCACCGGTGTCATTACGGGTCTGGGAAAAATCCATTATAAGTGGGCGGTCATCATCGCCTCCGACAACAAAAAGCTTGCGGGCGCATGGGTGGCAGGGCAGGCATTGAAGCTGACTCGCGCGACAGACATCGCAAAACAGCTCCACATCCCGCTCGTCTATGTCCTCAACTGCAGCGGCGTCAAACTCGACGAACAGGATAAGGTTTATGCCGGCCGCGTTACAGGCGGAACGCCGTTTTTCCGCCATGCTGACCTTATGCAGCTCGGCATACCCATCATTGTCGGTATATACGGCACTAACCCCGCGGGCGGAGGATATCACGCGATCAGCCCGACCATATTGCTCGCGCACGAGAAGGCCAACATGGCAGTCGGCGGCGCCGGTATCGTCGGCGGCATGAATCCGAAGGGCTATGTAGATAAAGAAACCGCACAGACTCTTATCGATGCGACGAGAAGCGCAAAGGAAGAGGATCCTCCGGGATCTGTTGCCGTCCACTTCGGTGAGACCGGATTTTTCAGAGAGGTCTATACTCAGGAAGAGGGCGTGCTCGAGGCTATCAAGAAGTATATTGACGCCATTCCCGCCTACAACGAAAACTTCTTCCGCGTGGACGAACCAAAAGAGCCCCTCTACCCTGCTTCTGATCTCTACACCCACATCCCCTTCAATCAGCGCAGGGCGTACGACGTGCGCAAGGTTCTCGCGTGCTTGTTTGACGGCAGCGAATTCATGGAGTTTAAAGCAGATTACGGCCCTGAGATCGTCGCAGGACTCGCCAAGGTCAACGGCCTTCTCTGCGGCGTTGTGGCTAACCAGCAGGGCATGTTCCCCAACTACCCCGAATACCGTGAAAACAGCGTCGGCGTCGGCGGAAAGCTCTACAGACAGGGCCTTATCAAGATGAGCGAGTTCATCACGCTGTGCGCAAGAGACCGCATCCCCGTAGTGTGGCTGCAGGATACTTCCGGCATCGACGTGGGCGACCCCGCTGAGAAGGCAGAACTTCTCGGGCTCGGACAGTCTTTGATATTCAGCATCCAGAACGCGAAGATCCCTCAGATGGAGGTCACGCTCCGCAAGGGCACCGCAGCGGCGCATTATGTCATCGGCGGCCCGCAGGGCAACGATACAAACGTGTTCAGTCTCGGCACCGCCGCAACGGAGATCTACGTCATGCATGGCGAGACCGCTGCTGCCGCGATGTATGCCCGCAGGCTAGTTAAGGATCAGGACGCGGGCAAGGACATCCAGCCTATCATCGACAAGATGAACAAGCTGATCAAGGAGTACCATGATAAATCCCGCCCGGGGCACTGCGCAAAAGTCGGTTTTGTCGATGAGATAGTCAGAATGGATGCACTCCGCCATTATATCTGCGCTTTTGTCGGCGCCGCTTATCAGAACCCGACCGGGATATGCGCTTTCCATCAGATGCTTACTCCTCGCGTTATCCGTGACTGGGACACATTCAAGAAATAAAGAACTATGTGAGGTGATTGAGTTTTGAGCGATTTACCGGTTTCCGAAATCAACAAAAAACCGCTGCGTATAACGGATACAATACTCAGGGACGCCCACCAGTCTCAGGCAGCGACACGCATGAGGACGGAAGATATGCTGCCGGCATGCGAACTGCTCGACAAGATCGGGGACTGGTCGCTTGAGTGCTGGGGCGGGGCAACATTTNNCGGTTTCTTGACGAAGACCCCTGGGAGCGCCTCAGGGCCCTTCGGAAAGCACTCCCCAACACAAAGCTGCAGATGCTGCTCAGAGGGCAGAATATCCTCGGCTACCGCAACTATTCCGACGACGTCGTGGACGCTTTCTGCAGGAAGTCCATTGAAAACGGTATTGATATTGTCAGGATCTTTGACGCGTTGAACGACACGCGAAACCTGCAGCAGGCTGTCAAGAGCGTAAAGGAATACGGCGGT
>DCTG01000092.1:0-11930 GCA_002329245.1 Clostridiales bacterium UBA1446 | reverse complement strand
CAAGGACATGGCGAACCTGCTGCTTCCTATGGATGCGTACAGCCTCGTTGACGCTCTGAAAAAGCGCGTGAAGGTCCCTATCCATTTGCATACCCACAACACGAGCGGCACCGGCGACATGACAAACCTCATGGCGGTACTGGCCGGCGTGGATATAGTGGACTGCGCGCTCTCTCCTCTTGGCAACGGCACCGCGCAGCCTGCCACGGAGCCTCTCGTCGCTTCTCTTAAAGGACACCCCCGCGACACGGGCCTCGACCTTGAAAAACTGAGTGAAGCAGCAAAACACTTCAGGCAGATCGCCGAAAAACTGATGCAGGAGGGGCATCTGGATCCGAAGATACTGAATGTTGACACAAACGCCCTCATCTATCAGGTCCCCGGCGGGATGCTCTCCAACCTCATATCGCAGCTTAAACAGGCCAAGGCAGAGGATAAATACTACGACGTTCTGAACGAGATCCCGAACGTCCGCAAAGAATTCGGCTATCCTCCTCTTGTGACACCCACAAGCCAGATCGTCGGCACGCAGGCCGTTATGAATGTTCTGATGGGCGAGCGCTATAAGATGGTCCCCAAGGAAACGCGGGCGCTCGTCAAGGGAGAGTACGGAAAAACTCCCGCCCCGATATCCGACGAGATTCGGAAAAAGATACTCGGCGGCGAGGAGCCGATCACCTGCCGTCCGGCCGACCTGCTGCAGCCCGAACTGGAGAAAATCCGCAGCGAGATCAAAGAATACCTCGAGCAGGACGAAGACGTGCTGTCCTACGCCCTGTTCCCGCAGGTGGCGGAAGACTTCTTTAAAACACGGCAGGCGAAAAAGTACGCCCTCGACAGCAGCACCGTCTCCTACGCAGACAAAACGCACCCCGTGTAAGTACGGTTTGCATACCATTCTGACCCTATCAATTGTTTGGATAAAACAAAACGGAAAGGAATCCGGCAAGCGGTAAACTGCTTGCCGGATTCTTGCGTTTGGCCACCCTTCCGCCGGCTCCGCCGACATCTCCCCGTGTCGCGCGGCATTTTTGCGAAAATGCCAAGTCGCGCTTCGCGCAAGCGCTCCCGCGGGCGGAACCAGTTCCCCCGCGTGCCCCCTCCGCTCTCCGAGAGAGACGGAGGATTGGAGGGGCGGGGAGACGGCGGGCCGCTGAGGGCAGCGGGCCCTGTAAACAGTGCGGTGTTTATGAGCATTGTGAAAGGACGGCTCCCCTTAAAGGGGAGCCGTCTTTTATCGGAAGAACAGTATTCCGCGCAGCGGCGGCGGGTATCAAAGCCGAAGGAGGCGAAACTGCCGGGCGGGGTTCGGATATCTGATCCCCTTATAACGCGCGAAGGTCGCGGATGAGGCTGTCGACCTCTTCTTCGGAAGTGGCCCAGCTTGTGCAGAACCGGACCGCGGTGTTTTTTTCGTCGGTTTTTTCCCAGAAGCTGAACGTGTAGTTTTTTGCGAGAACGGCAAGGTGCGCATCCGGAATGATGGGAAACTGCTGGTTCGTATCCGACGGGTAGAGAAAGGCGTAACCCTTTTCCTCAAACGCTTTGCGCAGGCGCATTGCCAGCCCGACCGCGTGGGCGGAGATGTCAAAATAAAGCCCGTTTTCCAGAAGGGCGATAAACTGGACGCCGAGCAGGCGGCCCTTTGCCAGCAGCGCGCCGCGCTGCTTTACGATATAACGGAAATCGCGCCCAAGTTCCGGGTTTGTGATGACGACCGCTTCTCCGAACAGGGTGCCGACTTTTGTGCCCCCGATGAAAAAGACGTCGCAGAGCGCGGCGATATCCGCGAGGGAAAGATCGTTTGATTGCGCCGCAAGACCGTAGCCGAGCCGCGCGCCGTCTAGAAACAGCGGCAGCTTCCGCTCCCGGCAGACCCGGCTGAGGCTGCTCAGCTCCTCTTTCGAATAAATGAGCCCCGTTTCCGTCGGGTTTGAAATGTATACCATGCCCGGCTGGACCGTATGCTCATGCACGACGTCGTTCCAATGCCGGTTGTAGGCGTCCTCAATCTGGCCGGCGGTGACCTTGCCGTCGGGACTCGGGAGCGGCAGAACCCTATGACCCGAGGCTTCCACGGCGCCCGTCTCGTGCGTCTGGATATGCGCCGTTTCCGCGCAGAGCACCCCCTGGTGCGGCCGGAGAATCGAGGCGATTACGGTCGCGTTGGTCTGGGTCCCCCCCGTCAGAAAATGAACGTCCGCCCGCGGGTTCTGACAAAGATCCCGGATGAGCGCGCGGGCTTTCTCGCAATAGTCGTCCGTTCCGTAACCCGGCGTCCGGTCGGAATTCGTCCGGACCAGAAGGTCGAGCACGTTCGGGTGCGCGCCTTCGGTATAGTCGCATTCAAAGCGTATCATCGGATACTTCCTTTCTCTTGCAGAGGTCCTGCTTCCGGAAAGGCCGCGGATTGCGAGCGGCGGCGGCTCCCGAAGCAGGAACTTTTTTATCATAACACCGCAAGCGCAAAGATTGCAACGGGTAATGGAAAATATCCGAACGAATGAGAAAATTCTTCGCAATGAAACGGATTACGCTGAAGCGCCGTCCGCCGCTAAGGAAGCATGAGCGGGAATGAAAGCGCATGCTTTCCGACTCCCTCGGCATTTTCGGCTGAAAGAGCGGAATTAGCCGCGCATTAGACTCAAATTAAATTCCCTCGCTTCATCCAACAGTATCTTGGAATGATTGGGTGCATAGGAATTCGGCATTACGATCAAATTCTTCTTTTCCCAAAACAGCCGCATGATTCTCCGCATCTCCGCACGCAGCATCTGCTCGGAGGTTTCGGGCAAATGAACAAGGTTATCAAGTGCGTTGCAGAACACCACTTTGTCCCCATATTCCGACTCCGCCTTCTCCTGCTTATTAATTCCGCCTTGAAACGGATGTATCATATCCGCCCCCATTTCGATCAGGTCGCCGATAAAATCCTGCATGCAGCCGCAACTATGATAAGCTACATAGGCGCCGCGCGCGTGGATTGCCTGTGCAATCCGGGCATCAAAAGGCTTTATCAGCTTTCGATACATTTCAAGAGATATCAGCGGTCCTCTGCTGCTGCCCAGGTCGTCCATCATGAGCACTATTTCAGGTTGATAGTGATCCATGATCTTATTGTACAGCCGGATCCGGAATTCCGAGATTGCCTCCATAAGGGACAAAAACGAGTCCGGTTCCTCATACATGGCTACAAATGCATTTTCAAAACCATACATCTGATGCAGTCGCTCAAAGGCGCCGCTTTCTGTCTTTATGAAAAGGAGATTGCTCCCCCTGTCGATTCCTTTCAGGTCCCTTTGGGCGCCTTCTGCCCAGTCTATGGCTTCCAGGTCCGGGAATCGGACCTGATCTCTCCACCGGCTCAACTCTGTCAAGGGAAGCGGGTGACTCGGCGGTTGAACATAACCGTTCAGACGCGGGTCAAAGATCCAATAGCACCCGAACCAGTCAAAACCGTCTTCCCCCAAAACCGGACGGTCCCGAATCGGAGAAGGCAGGATAGATATCAGACAATCTTCGCTAATCGGAATCCATTGAGCTTTTCCGGTCCGATTGATCACATGAAGCAAATTTTCCCGTTCTGTCATGCCAATAAGACACCCCCTTCTTTTTCCGCAGTCCCATTATTTGTCTTTCGACTGATTCAGCCGCTCCATTTTCAATTGATGAGAAACATAATTATAATCGGGTAATTCCTGCATTTTACCGTCCTTTTCGCGAATGGGAAACCACCATTTTCCTTTCTTTTCAAATGGATCAACAAAATCGTTTTCAATCATCTTCTGCTTCTGTGCCTCAACGAGCTGATACAAATATTTCAAGTCCCCATCCCACAGTTTAAAGTCTTCAGGCGTACCCAGAGGGCGAGTGAATGGGCAGACTTTCGTACACCGCTGACAAATATCACCGTGCGGATGAGTCGTACAGTAGATGGCGCATTTCTTTTTATCCAACGCCCAGGTCCTATAGCCGTTATATTCGACTTGTCCGCCTTTTGTTATTGCGCCGCTAGGGCACTGCTCAGCGCAGATGGTACAATTATTGCAGTATTCCTGCAATCCGAAGTCAATCGGTTTATCGGGTTCAAGGGGCAGATCGCATAATACGCAGGCCGCTTTAAAGGAAGCGCCATAGAACGGATTCACCGCAATTCCCATTCTTGAAAATTCGCCTAATCCTGCTTCTACGATCAACTGGGGCATAAGCGTTACATAATTCATGTTGCTGGATGCTCTGGCAGGGTAACCTAGATTTCTAATATATCTTGCAAGTGTAATTGCAATTACGGCAAGACGCTGGTAAACTGCCCAGCTGACCGCATCATCCACCCATTCGTCGCCATGAGACGCGGCAACCGAGTCCGGATCCTTTCGAAGCATAAAAACAACCGCAAATTGATACCGGCTCTCAAAAGCCTCGCCGTTTGCCATATCGCGGTAGACTGTACGCGGCGGCACCCTGCAAATCCCCACCTGATCGGCGCCTAAAAAATATGTATATTTTTTCAGATGCCGGGAAAGAATTCCGGGATTATCTGGAAGAGGAGCTTTTTCTTCCGCTACCGGATTCTCCGGAAAATAGCTGATATACGGAAGTGTAGCCCAAATTGCCTCACACATAGGATTATGCGCCGGCAACTTGTCGCTGTGCTTACGCACGTATTCTCCGTATTCGCCCCGGACGCATTTATTAAGCTCATGATCCTTCTGCCAAGGCCTGGTTTCGTTATCCATGATTTGGGACGTGATATGATCTGTTCGAGGAAGCTTCTCATTCGGATATACCCCAAGTTGAGAATCGTCGAGCAAAATGGACCGGTTTGACATATCCATGGTTCTTACCTCCCCAGAAATAACGACGGTTAATAATCAAACGAGAAAAATCATATCAACGAAGTTATTTCCCCCAAATGGCATTGATTTCTTTACCGTAAGTATCGCTAAAAACTGCCGCGATAGATTTCACCATATCATAGACTAGGATGATTGCAAACAGGAACAGGGCAATCGCTTCTATATAGTAAAACGGATATACCTTGATCATTAATATGCTTGATCTCGCGTTTGAGAGCTTCATAACAGAGCCTTGCAGATATGCCGCATAGGAAAGGAGAAAACAAACCACGGTGGAAACCACATCACCAAGCGCCCAGATAATATAGCGGACTTTTCCGGGAAGCTTGGCAACAAAAAAATCCACTCGAATCAATGCCTTTTTGTATTGGCCATAAGGCAGCGCAAAAAACACCAAAATTAACATTCCGAGCTGGATGGCCTCATAGCTCCCCAAAATGGCGGAGTGAAGCATATAACGCTTCATAACATCGATTGCAGTCAGAAGCATAACAAAAACCAACATAACACAGCTTACGCCACAACATATTTGGGAAATATAAAAAACGATCCGATCAATTTTTTTCAATTTCAAAGCCTTCTCTCTGTTTAATATATTCGGTTTGTCTTACGAGAGCTTTCAAAGGCTTCCGGGTCTTATTTTCTCCGTCTGTGCCCCGCCGGAGTCTGCCGCCCCGGCGGGGCACAGATGAAATGGATTCAGTTAACGCAGGCTTGCGCCCGCATCCTGATAGATATTCATGATTGCCTCACCGTCGTATCCCATTTTATTCATATCGTTGATCCAAATTTGATGGACATTTGCCGCAGCTTGCTCCAGTGTTTTTATATCTGCCGCGGAAAACGACGATTTAACGCCTGTAAACGATTCGATGCAATCGCTTCCTGCCTTTTCAAAGGCTTCCGCCATGCGGAA
This sequence comes from Clostridiales bacterium UBA1446, assembly GCA_002329245.1. Lineage (GTDB taxonomy): Bacteria > Bacillota > Clostridia > Oscillospirales > Oscillospiraceae > UBA1446. Next base: position 6,158 of record DCTG01000092.1, on the reverse strand, counting down.
GGAAAAATCTTTTCCTGTGTTTTCATCAATAACGGCCTTGAGATCATCCGGAAGCGAATTGTAGGAATCGTTATTCATCTGCACAAAAAGGGTAGAGCGGAAGAACGGATAATCGAACATTTGACTGCATACTTCGTATAGATTCCATGTGGCAAAAGTCGTTACGTCAACAAGAAATCCGTTTACAACACCTTTTTGAATGGATTCATACAGTTCACTGTTATGGAAGCTTATCGGCGAAATCCCCAGCTCGTTCATCAGGTGCGAGGGATACGCTCCCTGAACCTTCACGACCTTGTTTTTAAACCCATCCAAGCCTTCTGTCGTACCCTCACCCAAGCACAGGAGGTTTGGCGCAGATTGATATACTCCAAGCAGACGACTCAGCTGATACTCGTTTTGCATATCTTTGCTGTTCTCATAGACGTACCAAGCAAAGTTTACGCTGTCCTCCCCGGACTGAATGCCCAACAAAGGCAAGTTCATGCCTTCCGTTACCGGGAATCTTCCCGTATAAATTGTCGGCGCAGTCCAGGCCAAATCGCTTACGCCGTTATACAGATTATCAATAATATCGGTTACGGCTCCCAATGTAGCACCGTGAAAGAGTTCGATCTGTATCCGTCCGTCGCTTGCCTGCTTAATCTCCTCCACCCATTGGGTAAGAAAAACACCGATAATCGAAGTCGCGGGATCCGGATAATCAAGCTTAAAGTAAAAGACCTCGTCGGATGCGGTGTCGCCGGAATCAGAACCGGAAGAAACGTTTCCGGAGGGTAAAGAACTACCGCCGGACGGGCTTTTCGATTCTGAGCCGCAGGCAATCAAAGTTACCATAAGAATGAATACAAGCAGCATTGCAATCATCTTTTTCATTGTTCTGTCCTCACTTTCATATTTTTGTTTCTGTTCCGGCAAGCCATTGCCCAATTATGCCTTTATTCATCTTCCCCCTTTAACCATATATTTGGCTTGGCAGCCAAAGAGCCAATTGCGGAAAAGCAATCACGATGACAATGCAAATGAAAATTGCAATTACAAAGGGGAAGGTGCCGGCGAAAATCTTTGGCATGGGAACGTCGCGAATCATGCCCGATACCACGTAGACGTTCAACCCGACCGGAGGTGTCATAACTCCTTGATCGGCAGCTAGAACCATAAGCACGCCATACCAGATCGGATCAAAGCCCAAGGATGTGACAATGGGAAGAAAGATCGGCACAGTAAGCAGCACAAGGGGGAGCGAATCCATAAGACAACCGAGAATTAAGAAAATAAATATTATTAGCACGATTACGACATAGCGGTTAAAATCCATACTGATGATCCAGCGCGCCAAATTTGTCGGCAGCATGGATGTTGCCAGCAAATTGTTGAAAACATAAGCTCCAAGCACAATTTGAAAGATCATCGACGTAGTGGAAACGCTTTCCGTCAGACTTGATATAAGATTCTTCCATGACATTTTTCGGTTCAAGGCCATTAACACCAAGCAAAGAACGGCGCCCATTGCAGCAGCCTCATTTGCAGTGAAGAGCCCGCTAAACATGCCTCCAATCACAGCAAGAAACAGCAGCACCATCTGCCATAATCCTTTTAAGGATCTGAGCCTCTCCCTCCAGGGATAACTATGGACTGCGGGGGCGGAGTCCGGTCTGATTTTGCAGATGATGATTGTCGTTATACTGTACAAAAGCGCAAGAAAGACGCCAGGTAAAACTCCGGCGGCGAACAGCCGCCCGATGGATGCCTCGGCGGAAATTCCATAAACAATAAATACGGTGCTCGGCGGTATTAGCACGCCTAAGGTACCGCCTGCCACAATACAGCCGGTGGATAAGCCCGGCTCATAATTATTCTTCCTCATTTCAGGATAGGCTACTGTTGCCATCGTTGCCGAGGTTGCAACGGTAGAGCCGCAAATAGCCGAAAAACCAGCAGATGCCGCGATTGTCGCTATGGCCAGCCCACCCGGAAGCCTTGAAAGCCATTTTTCACCCGCTTCGAATAAACCGCCGGATATTCCGGCTTTATATGCCGCCTGTCCCATCAGTATAAAAAGGGGGATCACCACCAGAGTATAATTTGATGCTTGCGTATAGGGTATCGTTTTGAAAGCGGACAGCGCCACTTTCCATCCGGATATATAGACCAAACCGAAAAATCCGACGGCAAACATGGTCATACCAATGTTGAATCCCAAAAGAATTAATATAACCATGAGGAGAATGCAAAAGACGCCTACACCCATATAGCTCATAATCAGACCCTCCCTCAGCTCTATAAATTGCATAAACAACAAGCGATTCAGAACGATTCTTTAATATTGTGTAAATTATAACAACCGGGCAAAGGAGTATCAATGTTCCCTTTATACAAAATGACGAAAACCTTTTTTGTTGCTGCCAAATGCTTTTTATTTTTTTGCATAAAAATACTTTTAGACTCTTTCTTGTTTTTCGCAATAATTTTGGGCTTAACAAAAAATATCAGCCTCGCTATGTGCAATGCGCACAAAGCGAGGCTGAATCTTTAAATTCCCGAACTACCAGATTGAATTTCCGGCAATACCTTTCTGCTTGAATTTTATATTATTGCTATCATTTTGAAATCATGCTACATTGATTTATAGGTTGACTTGTCCCTACAATAAGGCGAGGAGATTAATATTATGCAAATTACACTAAATATGCTGTGGGATTTGATCGCTCCTTTGCAACCGGAAAACAATATAAGTTCTATTCATAATGTTGGGAAAACATCCTTTCAGGGCGTATATCTATTGACTGCGCCGACGGATCAAGTCGATCCTTCCCTCATATGCGTCTGCAACCTTTCCATCGCAATCAAACATTCCCAAAAGAGTCCCCGGGTATTCTATCTTTGCCTTCGGGATCGAATCAAAGACGCAGAAGAATCCAAAGAGCTTCTCGATCATATTTTAGTCATCGGAATCAATATCGGCCTTTCAAATTTCCACAATATAGTTCAAGCGTATTTTTATAAATTTGAACGATGGAACAGCCGCATTTTAGAGGGACTGATAAAAAAAGAAGGACTACAGTCTTTACTGGACTTAAGCGAAGAAATCCTTGAGAACCATGTTTCCGTGTTCGATCCTACCTTGCGATTGCTTGCCCATACCCGGAATATTGACCCGGTTGAGGAGCGGGCGCGCAGAATGATCAAGCTCGGCTATCATCCAGATGAAGACATCCAGTTATTCANNNNCACCGGCTTGTGCGCTCTTTCAAGGTAAACGGCGCTTTTGTTATGATCGTAACCATGGTCTGCGCTCATCGACCAATTACCCCCGGCTTGATCGATCTCTATTCTTTATTTTTAGAGAAAATATCCATTTATCTTCAGCGCGATTATTTACATGAAGAAATTGGAGACCTGCAATATAGTCATTTTTTAACAGAACTGATAACCGATTCGAAACTCAATGAAGACTTTATACGAAGTCGGGCAAAATACATTGGATTGGACTATGATATGCGCTTTAGTTTGATCCGGATTTCATTCTCCGATCCGCAAAACACACCTCATATTCACGTCCTTTCAGAATTAAAAAACCTGCTTCCTTGCAGTAATCCCATTTTATTCGATAAAGAAATCGTTTTTCTCCAGACATATCATTCCACCAGCTTATCAGAACAGCAATCCATACTTCAAACCACATTAGATGGTATCGCTCCCCTATTGAACAAATATTACGCACATTGTGGAATCAGCGATATATGCAGGACGCTGATGCAAATCCGAGCCGCCAACCGCCAGGCATCCGCCGCTTTGGAACTCGGTCTGCGGATAACGACCTGCCGATACCTTTCTTCCGTCTTGGGAATACCAAAGGAATATGATAAACTTTATTTTTACTACTCTGACTATGCCGTCTACGACGCGTTGAAAATATGGCTGGAAAACCCCAACCTTATTCCGTCTCTTGGTCCATCTCTTGCGGCACTATATGCCTACGATAAAAAAAATAACACCAATAATATTCGCTTTCTTTACTTTTATCTCCTTTTCGAGCGAAATTCAGCCCAGACAAGCAAATACTTGCATATGCACCGAAACAACATAAGTTACAGGGTCAAACGCATCGAAGAGCTTACCGGCATTCAATTGGACGACCCCGAAGTCCGGCTGCGCCTTATGCTTCTATACCGCTGCCTTGAACTGGGTTATCCGTTGGCATAGCTCCAAAAATAGGACTACCGCATTGCGTTGGGAGCGGAGAGAACGGGCAGAAGGTACCGCGGCATGATCTTTTTTCAGCGAAGTTCGCCGACGGGGAGGGCGGGAAGCGGCAGGCCGCGGGGCGCATACTCCCGCGCGGCGGCAAAGAGAAGACAGGAGGACGGCCCCGCGGACCGGTAGAGGTCAACTCCCGCATCGGGACGGAGCGCCGCGGAAAGACCGCTTTCGGCGGCAAGGACCTCCGCTTCCGCGGCGACGCCCCGGGAGCCGACCGGAATCATCGCATGTACGCCGGGCGTTTGGAAAAGCATCGTGACAAGCTCCGGAGACGGCAGAACCGCGTCCGCCGCAAGCGCTTCCGCGCCGACACGCGGCACGCCGGCGCACCACAGAAGATCCCCCGGGCGGGCCTGCCCGAGACGAAGCGCGCCTTTGGGGCAGGAGCCCGTGACGGTTACGCCGAGGGCCGTCATGGCAGTCGGCATGTTTTTTTCCGTGCTGACGACGAGCGGCAGGGAGCCGAGCACGGCCCGGACGCCCGCGAGCAGAAGTTCGGCGGTTTGAGGCGCGTTGCTGACGGAAACGGAGGCGNNACGGGACGGCGCCGGCCGCCGCCACCTCGAGCAGGGCCGTGCGCGCGGTAAACTCCCCGACGATTTCCGGTCTGACGGACAGCGCGTCGTGCGGGAGGTTCCCGATCGCCCCGCAGGAATCCACCGCGGTGACGAGCGCGGTGTCCCCGTTTATGAGAATGAGAACGTCGCGCGGCGCGGGCATAAGGTCCATCTTACCGCTCCCCCAAGGCATGCAGCGGCTTGCGCAGCGCGTACCACAAAAGCGCCGCGCCGAACGCGTTCACGGCGGAGCCCGCGGCGAGCGAAGGAAGCAGAGCCAGGCAAATCGCAAGACCCATACCCGGCCAGACAAGCAGGATGAGCGGCGACACGAACGCGTTGAGAACGAACGCGGCAACCGCGCAGACCGGGGTGGAAAGGTTCCGTTTCTGTTTCAGCCAGCCGGTCACAAAGCAGATGAGCGCCATTTCGACCGCAATCACCAGATGGAGCGGCAGCGTCAGGGGAAAACCCGCCAGACCCGAGGAAAGCAGATGGCCGAGCGCGCCGACAACGGCGCCGCCGGGGCCGCCGAGAAGCAGGGCCGCCAAATAAGCGGGCAGGGCGTCAAGCGCGATCGAGCCCTGGATATGTATCTGGGCGCCGATTGCGGAAAGCGCGCAGAACATCGCGAGCAGGCAGATTTGCAGGGTTTTGTTTTTCATGATTATCCTCTCCTTTTTTGTTTCCCTTTCGAAAGCCCCCGCGGAAAAGAAAAAAGCCCGCAAATATGACCGCTCGGGTCATATTCGCAGACTGTGCCACAATCCACGAGGGAGCAATAAAAGGCAGGTCTTCCGGCTTGCGCGTCATCGTCCGCTTTCGCCTTCCCGGTCGGAAAAATCCGGTGGCATTGTGAAAGCATCCTCTTCGCTTACGGCGATGGGTTCGCCGGGGAATTTCACCCCGTTCCCTATTCTCCGGCGATACCGCCGGCACCTTTTACCGATTTACTTGCCCATTATGATAGCGCGCCGTTCGGGTACTGTCAAGGGGGGATTTGGCGGTTTTTGCGTATGCATTCTTTGCGGGGGCGGGAAAACGATGGCGCGGAGGGGGCGGCGGGCCGTCCGCCGTTTTTTGGAATCGGAGGCATAAAAGGANNTCGTCGCGCCCAACAAACCGGAAGAAATTCACCCCTCAGTCGGCTCGCGCCGACAGCTCCCCGCAAAGGGGAGCCTTTATTACGATTTTCTAATAATACTTCTTTATGCGTTATGACAGGCTGGACTTAATAGCCAAAGGAGGTGCAACTGCTGGAGGTACGGGGCTTACGATAGCGGGCTTATAAATTGGCTTCTTGTCCTAGAGAGCCATCGGGCGGATTTGTACGGCCGG
>DCTG01000155.1 GCA_002329245.1 Clostridiales bacterium UBA1446 | reverse complement strand
TTCTTTTTCTGCGGCATGATGGACGAGCCGGTGGCATAGCTGTCGTCCAGCTCGATGAATTTGAATTCCCAGGAACACCACAGGACTATCTCCTCCGACAGGCGCGACAGGTGCATCATCAGTATGGACAGATCGCTCATCAGCTCCAGGGCGAAATCGCGGTCGGACACGCCGTCCAGGCTGTTCTGAGTGATGCGGGCAAAGCCCAGCTCGCGCGCCACGCGCATGCGGTCGATGGGATAGGTGGTCGAGGTAAGGGCGCCGCTGCCGAGAGGGCACTCGTCCATGCGGGCAAGGCAGTCCTCCAGGCGCAGGCAGTCGCGCCGCAGCATATTGGCGTAGGCCATCATATAATGGGCAAAATTGGTCGGCTGCGCGCGCTGAAGATGCGTATAGCCCGGCATCACCGTATCAAGGTTCGCTTCCGCCTTTTTGATCAGAACCCGCTCCAGGTCCAAAACCATGCCGCGGATTGTAAGAATTTCTTTTTTCAGATAGAGCCGGATATCTACGGCAACCTGATCGTTCCTGCTGCGGGCCGTGTGAAGCCGCTTGCCGGTATCCCCGATGCGCTCCGTAAGCATCCGCTCGATGTTCATGTGGATATCTTCGTTCTCTAAGCTGAATTGAACCTTTTCCGCCTCGATATCCGCTAAAATTTCCTTCAGGCCGGCGATAATTTTATCGGCCTCTTCCTGTTCTATAATGCCCTGCCGCCCCAACATGGCGGCATGGGCGATGGAACCCTCGATATCCTCTCGGTACAGCCGCGCATCAAAGGTGATGGAGGAATTAAAATCGTTTACCAAGGTGTCGGTTTCTTTTTGAAACCGTCCTGCCCATAATTTCATACATTGTCCCCCGCTTTGGTTTATTTTCCGTCGCGCATCGCCCTGATCTTGATCGGCAGACCGAATAGATTGATAAAGCCCTGTGCGTCCTTGTGGTCGTAATCGCTTTCGCCGAATGTCGCGATGGCCTCGGAGTAGAGGGAGTAGGGCGACCAGATACCGGCGTTGGTGACGGAGCCTTTGTAGAGCTTCAGCCTTACGCGGCCGGTCACGCACTCCTGCGTTTTGTCGACAAAGGCGGAAAGCGCTTCCCGCAGAGGGGTATACCACTGCCCGTTGTACACCAGCTCGCCGAAGGTAACGGCAAGCTTCCGCTTCATATGCGAAGTCTCCTTGTCCAGCGTAATCGTTTCCAACGCGGCATGCGCCTTATAGAGAATGGTCCCGCCCGGCGTCTCGTAGACGCCACGGCTTTTCATGCCGACCAGACGGTTTTCCACGAGGTCCAAAATGCCCACGCCGTTGTCTCCGCCCAATTTGTTGAGTTTCCTGATGATCTCCGTGACGGAGAGCTTCTCGTCGTTCAGCGCCACGGGAACGCCCTGTATGAAATCAAGCGTCAGATATGTCGGCTGGTCCGGCGCGGATTCCGGCGTAACGCCCAATTCAAGGATCTTTTCATACTGGGGCTCGTTGCCCGGGTCTTCCAAATCCAGCCCCTCATGAGAAAGGTGCCAGATGTTTTGATCCTTGGAGTAATTGGTCTCCCGGCTGATTTTCAGCGGAACGTTATGTGCCTGCGCGTAATCGATTTCGTCGTCGCGGCTGCGCAGCTCCCAGACGCGCCAGGGGGCGATTATGGTCATTTGGGGCGCAAAGTGCTTGATCGTAAGCTCAAAGCGCACCTGGTCGTTGCCTTTCCCGGTGGCCCCATGCGCAATCGCGTCCGCGCCCTCCATCTTTGCAATCTCAACGACTTTCTTCGCGATCACAGGCCGGGCAAAAGAAGTGCCCAACAGGTATGTTTCATAATCCGCACCCGCCTTCAGAGTGGGAACGATGAAATCGTTCACAAACTCATCCGTCAGGTCCGCGACATACAGTTTGGAGGCGCCTGTCTTTAAAGCCTTTTCCTCCAATCCGTCCAGCTCACCCAAGCCCTGCCCCACGTCCGCAGCCACGGCGATTACTTCACAACCGGGATAGTTTTCTTTCAGCCATGGAATAATGACCGAGGTGTCAAGTCCTCCGGAATATGCCAAAACGATCTTTTTGATCTCTTTCATCTCATCAATTTCCTTTCCTGCTGCTTTGCGGTTAGTATACTACAAAGTGAATTTTTATTCAAGTAGATATTTTGCAAATTTTACGGGGCGCTTTTGTGTAATAGTGCTATAGGCAGATTTTATTGCAGCGGCATACCGCATCCTTATTCATCATATACACATTNNATTCGTATGTATATATATTCCCTCCGACGCTTGTCCGAGACAGTTTTTATTATTTTATCATCCTTGCCAGGCCTTTACAACACTTCGGCGCAGAAATCCGCGCGGCTGCAGCCGCGCAAAGCAAGGAGCCGCCCGGCTTTCCAAGCCGGGCGGCTCCAGTTCCGANNAGGATGTATGCCTGCGGGAAAAAGCGACGCCTTAATAACCGAGTGTCTTCAGTTTTGCATCCAGATCGGCCTGCGAAACCTCATACTTGGCAGCAAGCTCAACCGTCTTATCCAAGTAAGCCTTGATATCGATGCCGAGGTTTTCGTGGTCCTTCATCCACTGGTCAATAATACCCTGACCGTAAGATTTGAATTCGGCTTTGTTCTCCTCGGAAATCTCGAGGAATTCGCATCCAGCTTCTTTAAAGAGATCGCGCGACAGCTTTTCGTCGCCCTCAAATACGTATGCCATTTCCAGAGAGATATCTCTGCCGGAGTGCTTCGTTACGATTTCCTGCAGGTCGGCCGGTAGCTTCTCGAAGCTGTTTTTGTTCATCAGCAGGAAATACGGGCCGAGGTAAACGGGCTGCTGGCAGAAATATTTGACTACTTCTTGCAGCTTGAACGCCCGGACACCGGAATAGTCGAAGGTTGCGCCCGAGATGACGCCCTTTTGGATGGCTTCATAGATATCGCCGGGGCCCATCGTGATGGGATTTGCTCCCCATACCTTGAGCAGGTCCGTGGGAATACCGGCCGTGCAGCGGATGACTAGGCCCTTCAGGTCGGCCACTTCGTCGACGGGGTGATCCTTATCCGTGCAGACGACGTTGACCGCATTGGAGTGAAGCATGATAAGCTTGAAATCCTTGAACTGCGCCTGGAATTCCGGATAGGCTTCATACAGGTCCCAAAGCACATTGGTGGCCTGCGGGACGGAGCTGAATCCGAGCGGCAGCGTAATTACTTCCGCAAGCGGGAATTGATTGGGGAAGTAGTTGGAAAAGACCCAAGCGGAGTCGCACTGTCCGGTGCGTACCGCGTCGAGAGCCTCGTTGCTGGCGGCAAGCGAACCGCCCGTGTAAACGGTGATGTTGATCCGGCCGCCGCTTTCCTCGTTGATCCGTCTGGCCCATTCCTCATGCATCTTGGTTTTGTAGGAACCGGTGGGGTCGTGTGTAGAGAAGGAGAGATCATATACCTTGTTGTCCGCAGGCGCGGTGTCCCCGGTCTGCGCGGGGGCTGTCCCCTCCGCCGGGGCGCTAGTATTGCCGCCGGCATTCTGGCCCTGAGAGCTCCCGCCGCAAGCCGTCAGAAAAGCAAACAGCATGGAACAGGCCAGAAGTAAGCTGAGGATACGGGAATACGCAGGTTTTTTCATACTTACCTTCCTTTCCTTTTTCTGCGATCAATATTGATTCAAGCTCTTATAAAGCCAAAATCATTCCTATTCCTTTCCAAGGAGCACTTCGCCGACGAACCGGTCCGTGTCTGCGCAAACATGCAGCGTTTCGGCCCGGTAACCGCTCAATTCAATCCGGATATCATAGACGGCGCCTTTCCGCAGCCATTCGGCTTCCCAGTCGCCGAAGTCGTTCGTACGAACCGCAATCTCCTCTCCATCCTCACCGCGCAGCGTAACAACGGCTCCGATGGCGACCTCGTCATCCGGCAGATAGACACTGCCGGCCAGAAAGACAGTCGGGATATTGAGATGCACGACATTGGTCCGGATGCCCTCCAAAGCCTCCAGCTGCGTCACGCGGCCGGCGGCAATCCTCCTGGCAATTTCACTGTCCGGGTCGTCAAGATCGCCGAAGACAAGCGCGTCGTTCGGGCAGGCCTCCACGCAGCGGGGTTCCCGGTAGCCCTCGTCCAACAGATGGGCGCACATCGTGCACTTCTGCGGAAGCGCAAGCTCCTCATTCCAACTGATCGCGCCGATCGGACAGGCGTCCGCAATGGCTTTCTGGCCCTTCGCTTTAACCGGATCGATAATGACGATGCCGTCCGGCCTCGTATAGACCGCGCAATTCTTCGCCGCCTTGGCACAGGGGGCATCCGCGCAGTGGGAACAAGGAGTCGGCACCGTCGCGGTTTTGATTCGGCGGTTGTCGTTCCCGCGTTCGTAGTCATAAATTTGAATCCACGGGTGGTTCTCGTGGGGCTGGGGAGCGGAGACAGCCGTGGAAAATCCGCAGTGTTCGTCCTTACAGGCCATGTAGCAGTTATAACAAGCCATACAGTTTCCCGTATCAATCGCAATTCCGTAGCGCACTTTGCTCACCTTCTCCCATTCGCTTTTTCAAGTAGCTCGTATAGCCGCATGCCGGGGAGCAGCGGCCCCTCGTACTTCTCTATCTCGACCAACGTGGAATTCGGCGTCATGCCGGGAATCCAGCCGCCTTCGATCATGTCGCCGGACGTCAGCAGGTTTACGCAGCCGCCCTTATCCAGGGACTTCTCTCCCGGCACTACGGGCTCGTACATGCCGGAAGACCCGTAACAATGCACGGTGTGCTCCTCCAGCCGGTTTGTCACCTTTGCCATGCAAAGAACGGCTCCCCGGTCATTGAATACGCGCACAATGTCTCCCGATTTGATATTGCGCTCCGCTGCCCGCTTCGGATGGATGCGAAGGATAGCGTACGGATAACCCTCCACAACCTGGCGGTGTTCGGGCACCTCCCAGAGCCATTTTGCGTGCTGGTCGTACTGGGTATGGAAACCAAACCGGGGGTGCGGCGATATGATGTGGAGCGGATACTTTTTATAGAGTTCGCTGCAGTGGCCTTCCCTGCTGGGCTTGTAACGGGCCATCGGGCCGCGGACCGGGTCGTTCGGTTCTTTTTCCTCAAGCAGTTCGGAAACGAATTCAAGCTTTCCGGTTCTTGTCCCAACCTTGCCCTCCTTCTGGCACTCGTCGCGCAGGAATTTGCACTCCGTACCCTCGGCAAACCAGGAAAACGCCCTGCGGCGTTCCCAATTCTTTGGAACACCGGGAATGTAGTAGCCGCGCTGCTTGAATTCCTCCCAGCCGATTCGCTTGGAGAGGTCGGAGAATTCCCAGAAACGCTTGCACCAAGCTTCCTCGTCCCGGCCCTCCGTGAACTGCTCGCCGAAACCGAGTCGTTCGGCCAGCCGACTGAAAATCCAGTAATCGCTTTGCGATTCCCCCAACGGCTCAATGGCTTTCTTCTGGTAAACGATCACCTGCCAGTTGTTGCCGCTCTGGCCATGCGAGGCGTAGCCGCTGTTTCCGCTGGAACAAAACTCGCCGATATCGGTGCGCTCCAAATTTGTACAGGCTGGGAGCAGGACGTCGCAAAACTTTCCCTCGGGCGTCAGGTGAATATCCTGACTGACCGTGAATTCCAGTTCCGAGCTTTGATACATATCGATCCATTTATTGGTGTCGACCATGGTGCCGAAAAAGTTTCCGCCGTAGCGGTAAAGCATATGTACCCTGCTGCAGCCGGGCAGCGGATAGACATGGCGCTTAAACTGCTGCTCCAAGCTTTGGCCGCAAAAGCCGTCTCCGTTCCATTCGTCATGACCGTTTAAAATGGCTTCCGGAAGCGTCAGGCGGTAGAGTTTCTGCTGCACGCAGTTGACCGCGGTGTGATCCGCGACGGGTTCGTTGGCAATGCTGCTGCGAGGGTCGGAATAGCCGCCGAACCAGAAATTGTAGTCCATGGGCGCGCCGGCATTGGCCGTCCACATATTTCTGCCGGGCTTTCCCATTCCCTGCATGGCAAACAGCTGCACCAGCAGGCGGGCGTAATCCGTACCGTTGTCCGTGCGGCAGGCTCCGCCCCAGCCGACGCGCACGCCGGAGCCGCCCATTGTGTTGGTCGAGGCCCACCGACGGGCAAGCGCCTTGATGACGTTCGCCTTCACGCCGGTAATTTCCTCCGCCCAGCGGGGTGTTTTGGGAATCCCGTCCTTGTCCTTGCCCAAAATGTGGTCCGCCCACTCTTCAAACCGGTGCACGTGCTTTTTAACATATTCATGGTCATAGGTGTCCTCAGTCAGCCACACATAGGCGATGGCCTCCATGAGGGCCGCGTCGGTGCCCGGCCGCGGACCGATCCATTTATAGGCCTGTTTGACGGAAGTAAAGTTATTGAACGGATCGATGTAGATCACGGGGATATTCAGCTCTTGAAACCATTTGCGCCAGATATTGCTCTCNNTCTCGTTCGCGCTGTAGCAGCCGTGCGTGGAGTCGGGATCATGGGACCAGAAAATCAGCGTTTCACAATTCTGTAGGCAATCCTCCAATAAATCAAACGGCTCGGGGCAGCCCAAACGCCAGTAGTGACCGTATACATGAGCGGCGCCCCAGTGAAACCCTTCCCAGGAGTCCGGATTGTCCAGCACCTGCGTATATCCGAGAAGATTGAAAAAACGCTTGAACGCGGAGAGCTTATAGCCCAATAGGCCCCATGTGTGGTGAGAACCGGTGCAGGCCGTGACGGCCTCCTTGCCGTATGTAGTCTGAATCCGCTTGATTTCCCTGGCCACAAGGCCCAACGCCTCGTCCCAGGTGGCTCTGCGGTAGCCGGATTTCCCCCGGTTATGCGTATTCCGGTTTTTGCCGTCCGGCGTTTCCACAAAATCCTCGCGTATCATCGGGTAAAGCAAGCGGTCGTAAGCATAGACTTTGTCCTTGTCCTGAAGCGCCAGCGCGGTCACCGTAACCTTCCGCGGAGGGGTAAACGCACGGCCCCGCGCCTTTATGATCCAGCCTTCCGGATCATCGTCCCTCAGACTGATCGGCCGGATTCTGCGGATCTTTCCATCTTCGACCTGGACCTCCACCGGTCCGCCCAATGTATTGGTATACGTTTTGACGATCGACATACAAAACCTCCCGCTTTGTCGGTACAGCCAATTGCTCCTCCAATTGTAAATTATACCCTCGATGGAAACAGGAAGGAAATGCTAAAATCATGACCGTTATTCACTTTTTGCATAAAGCTCTTGTCTTGCGCCCTTTCTTTTTATATAATTTATATAAAATATAACAGCAATAAATCCGAGGCGAGAATACCCGCTCCTTTCCCGTTCCGGCATGGATACTCCGCATATCCAGGCTCCTATGGAGGCGATTATTTGAAAATAGAGTATTTCCGCGAGTTTGCCGTCCTTGCCCAATACCTGAACTATAGCGTGGCGGCGGAACACCTGTATATCTCCCAGCCGGCGCTCAGCCGCCATATTTCCATGTTGGAAAAGCATTTGGGTGTCCCGCTGTTCCAGCGGAACACCCAATCGGTCATCCTCACGGACGCGGGCCGTCATTTTTTAAATGAAATCCATAAAATCCTCTCTCAATACGACGCGCTGCGCAACGATCTGCTCCTGAAAAGCCAGGGGTTCGACACCCAACTGCGCATCGGTTTGCCCTACTACTCCATGAACGATTATTTAGGCCCCGTGCCTCAGATTTTTGTCGAAAACTATCCCCAGATAAAGCTGAGCTACTTTGCAAGCGACCCGGACCAATGCATCAGCGCGCTGTTTCAGGACCAGGTGGATGTGATTATCATTGCGCGTTTGTCTTTCCCCAATGCGGACCGACTTTGCTTTCACGACCTTTATCAGGAGCCTCTTGCCGTAATTCTGAATCGGAAGCATCCCCTTGCAAACCGGAAGAGCATCGTGCTGTCCGAGCTGAAGGACGATACGTTTCTCAGCATCGGCAGTCACTACTTCTCCAGCAACTGGCTTCAGGTCCGCAGTCTTTGCCTGAAAAGCGGCTTTGAGCCGCGCGGCCCGGTAATGTACAACCAGATGGAGTCCGTTTTAGTCGCCATTCAGCAAAATACCGGCGTCACCGTCACGGGGCGGCATATGCGCATTCTTTCCTCCAATACGTTGGCCTGTGTGGACCTCGAAGGGGAAGGGTGCTGCCGAAACGTCAGCATAGCCTATAAAGCGGGAAACACAAACAACGCCATTCCCTTTTTTGTAAAGGCTTTTTCCCATATCGGGCCGATGGGCTGGAATACGGAGGCGGACAATCAATTCTGAATCCGGATCGCCCGGATTTTCCTAAAAAAACAAAATGCCCGGAAGGCCGGCTGTTTCTCTGCTTCGCCTTTCGGGCTTTGTTTGTATCCTCGGCGGCGCAGCGCCGCTTATTGGGAGTCTTGTCCCGGCTCTCCGCCCGCGGTCCGCTTCTTTTTTCGATACCGGCGCGACGGTTTCGAGTCGGTCTTCTCGTTTTCCGGTTTCTTTTGTCCCTGCGTTTTTTGTTCCGGATGCTTTGTCTCGTGCGCTTTCTGCTCTGAAGGCTTCTGCTCGCGCTGCTTCTGCCGACGGGAACGCCGCCTTTTTCCATGCACCTGCTGCGTGTCGCCCGGCTTTGCTTCGTTCGCCCCGTTTTGATCCTGCCGCCCGGAGCCGTTTGTTTCCTGCACAGCACCATCCTGCCGCCCCCAAACGCCAGATTCCGGCAGTTTCTCCGCAGTTTCTTGCGCGCTCCCGCGCAGCTTTCGGGCATTCTCCCGAACTTCAGCCTCTTCCATCTGGCGCGCCAAGGCGGCCTCCTGCATCTGTTTGATCCAGTTTGCCCGGATCTCTTCCGGCGAATCATATCCTTCCGGCCGCTTCCCCTTTCCGGACCGGATTACCTTGATTTCCTCGTTCCGGTAAGTCTTTGGGGACTCGGGCGCGGTATCCAGCCGAACCTTGACCTGTTCCCGCAGCAAATTCACGGCGGAAACCGTCCCTGTCCCGTCCGGAGTTTCAACAAACGACTCCTGCTTCGGCGCGCGTTTGAGCAAATCTTCGTACGCATCCTGCTCATATTTCAGGCAGCACATAAGCCGCCCGCAGGTACCGGAAATTTTAACCGGGTTCAAAGACAGGTTCTGCGTTTTCGCCATTTTAATGGAAACCGGCTGGAACTCATCCAAAAAAGTGGCGCAGCAAAAGGGCTTGCCGCATACGCCGAGCCCTCCCAAAAGCTTGGCCTCGTCCCGGACGCCGATCTGGCGAAGTTCGATCCGCGTGCGAAAAATGGAAGCAAGGTTTTTTACCAGCTCGCGAAAGTCCACGCGGCCTTCCGAGGTGAAAAAAAACAAGATTTTATTCCCGTCAAAGCTGTACTCTACTCGCACCAGCTTCATATCGAGGTTGTATTCTTTAATCTTCTGCTGGCAGATTTCGAAGGCACGCGGCTCTTTTTTCCGGTTTTCCTGCATGGCCTGACAATCTTCCGGCGTGGCAATCCGAATCAGTGGGCGCAGGGGCAGAGTTACGGCGGCGTCCTCGACCATATGATTGCCGGACACGCATTCGCCGAACTCAATTCCTTTGGCGGTCTCCACCACAACGGATTGTCCGGCGCTGACCTTCGTCTCTCCCGGGTCAAAATAATATGTTTTGCATCCGCTCCGAAAACGGACGCCGATTACTTCGGTCAATGAATTCCCTCCCAGCAGGCGGCAGCCAGTCGACCGGCGCAATGCCCCGCGCCTAAATTATAATTGCACTGCCGCCGCAGCGTCTCTATGCACTCTATTGTGCCGATGATTTTTTGCTTTGTCAAGTTCTTCGCAACTTCCTGCGCGGCGGCCGCCCGCTTCCTCTCGAACTCAAGTGCGCCGCCCATGCTGCATATGAGACCGTCCCGCAGCAGGAGCCCGACCGCATCCAAAAAAGCCTCCAGTTCGTCCCGGCTGTATTTTTCCAAAGATACCGCGAACTCCATAAGATTCAGTTCGCTTCCGCCTGCGAGGCGGTGCACGAAATCGGCCGCCTGTGTCAACGGGTCGAACTCTCCTTGTGCTTTGTCCTCAAGTTCCATGACCGCGCGGCCTAAAATCCCCTCGCAGCGGACGGAAGTCCTGCGTATTTCCTGCTCGTCCCGGCCGGGAAAGCGCTCCGAAAGCCAGAAAAATGCCTCTTCCGCGGAAACCGGCGATAAAAGCAGCTCGACACAGCGAGAGCGGACGGTAGGCAGAAGCGCCGACACATTGTCCGTTAGCAGGAAAAACGCCGCGTAGGACGGCCCGTCCTCCAAAAGGCGGAGCATGGCGTTTTGCGCCGAAGCGTTCATCTCCTGCGCCTCATGGATGATAAAGATCTTGCGCCCCGCTTCATTCGGACGGATATATGCGTCGCTGCGCAATGCCCGGATCTGGTCCACATAAAGGCCCTTGCCGCCGTTTTCCGCATGAATGACGTCCGGATGCGTCCCCTTCATTGTCTTTCGGCAGGGAATACAGGAAAGACAGGGAGCCGTCCCCTGACCGGTGCACACCATCGCGGCGGCAATCAGCCGGGCTAATGTCCGCTTCCCGGAGCCCTCCGGTCCGGCAAGGATGTAAGCATGGGAAAACGGCCGGCTTTTGAGCAGCGCCTTCACTCCTTCATTCCCTGCAAACCCCGGAAACCGCATACCTTCATAGACCTCCTCGCCCACGTCTTCAAACCCGCTCAAAATGCTCGATATCCACGACAAAAATTGTGGCTCCTCCTACAATAACCTCAAGCGAGGATTCCGCGCGACCGAACAGTTTCCCGCTTCCCGGCGCGGCGGTTTGCCTTCGGCTGTGGCACTGTTCCCGGATGACCGAAATGACGTCATGCACTCGTTCTTCATCCACCCCGATCAGGATCGTCACGTTGTCCGCCATCAAAAAACTGCCGGTCGTCCCCAACTGCGTGGAAGCGAATCCTTGTTCCGTCAGCGCGCGGGCAATCGTCTCCGCGTCGTCTTTGTTGATGATTGCAAACACAAGTTTCACGGAAATCTCCCTCTCCCGTCTTAGCCCTTCGCGTTCTCTGACGCTCCCCCGGCGCATCTCTTTCTTTGCGTCCTTGCGACCGTCGCATCCGGCCTTTCTTATGTATGCCTTGCGGTATTTACGCCCTGCCTTACACGGGGAGGCCCTTTTACTCCGCGCCTTTTGCTGCGTTGAGTCCGGCACCTTTCCCCGGCCGATTGTATCTAATCTGATCCAATCTCCTGCGCTTGCAGGTATTATACCCCATTTATCTTAAATAAGCGAGAAATTTTTCGTCGTGCGGAAAATTGACGCACCGGCGCCGCCGCGTTCCGTTCCCGTTTGCTTTAGCGCACCAAGCCGGCGCAGGCAAAATCCCCCGCTTCCCATTCTACGCGCGCACTGAATAAATTTGGCGTTGACAAATACGGGCTCTTCTGTTAAGATGATTTTTGCGATTGCGGACGAAGACGCTTTCATGCTGGTGTAGCTCAGCCGGTAGAGCAGCTGATTTGTAATCAGCAGG
>DCTG01000042.1 GCA_002329245.1 Clostridiales bacterium UBA1446 | reverse complement strand
TTAATCAGCTGCGGCAGTTCGTCACCAACCTGAATGTCCTCCCAGAATCTAATCTGTTTGCCTCTTATATTCTCTTTGCTGTTATGCAGAATCTCATTTTCAATCTGTCTGAGCTGTTCCTCCGTCCACGGATGCGGCAGCTCGATATTTTGATATTTCCCTGTCTCACGGCTCTTCTTTCGCTCCGCTCGAATAATTAACTTCTTAACCTCAGCAACCAGCACATGATTTTGGTTGAAATATTTATCTTCAAAGTAATCAAATACGGTTACCCCGGCAAATTTGCTTTCTTTGGGCCCCTCAAATCCGAGATACGTCTCCTCCGGCGTTATCCTGTCTCCAGCCTTTATAGGCTTATAAAACTTCATATCGCTTGCTGAATGAAATCCCGCAAGTCCGCGCCATCCGAATTGTACGCCTGCCAGCACGCTTAATATAAATGACGGTGGCGCAATAACAGACCCGTATCTCGTCTGTTTGGCATATTCCTCATCGTGGAACAGCGGATTCATATCACCGATGCCATTTACAAACTTTCGGATATTGTCCTTGGTGGCATATTCATTGAAAACTGAGTTTTCGACTCGAAGTTTTAACCCCTTTTTAGATTCCATTTCTGCAATTAGTTCTGAAGTGATCCTCCCCTCTGCCATTTTTGCACTTTTTCCGCTCATTCCATTCACCCCAGTCTAAAGATGTTAAATGATCGTTCGCTAATTTTCATTGTTGAAATCTGTTACTTTCAAAGCCGGATGAGTTAGCGCCTATATTACACCCTTGTCAGTCAGATCCTTTATTTCCTTCTCAGACAATCCCAAAAGTCCCTTGTATATTTCCATGTTATGCTCACCGAGCAGGGGGGATGTCTTGACCGGAACCGTGCCCTCCATCATCATCGGATGTGTAGGTATCCATACGCTGCCCCTTTGCGGATGGCGGATTTCAGAAATGATTCCTCTTTTTCTCAGATACGGGTCGTTCGTAATGTCTTCCGTATTGAGGTTGGCTCCTGCCGGAATCCCCTCTTTGCACAATTCCTCCATTGCCTCTATTTTCGTCCTCTGCATTGTCCAATTACTAATGATTTCATCCAACTCTTCCTTGTATTGATATCTGGATTGCGGCGTTGCAAAGCGCGGGTCATCCAAGATATCCGGGCGCCCGATTTTTTTCATCAGTTGTTCAAATTGGGTGCTCCCCGGGGCTCTTGACGCATAGATGTGAACATAGTCGTCCTTGCCCCCCGGCTTACACGGGTACATATTTGCCGGAGCCACGTTTTCCAAAGGCATTCCGTTTCCAACCCTGTAGGCCGGCTTGCCGTTTCTCAACTGCTGTTCCCAAACGCCACGAATAAAGGCAATGACGGTATCCTGCATGGCTACTTCAATACGCTGACCAACTCCTGTAGACTTCCTCATATATAATGCGGCGACAATAGCTAGCGCTGTCATGTAACCGGCTCCGCTGTCTGCCAAATCCACTCCGGGTTGCAGGGGCGTACCGTCCGGGTATCCGTTTATGCTTGTGGAACCCCCCGTTGCTTGAGCAATGGGGTCGAATGCAGGAAATTCAGCCCAAGGACCATCGAGGCCAAACCCTTTGATCTGAGCATATACAACTTGGGGATAACGTTTATGTACCTCATCATACCCGAACCCAAGCCGTTCAATGGCACCCGGCCTCATGTTCTCAATAAATACATCTGCTTTTTCAAGCAGCTTCCAAAGCATCTCTTTTCCTTCCGGACTTTTCATATTTAGAGTTACGGACTTTTTGTTGGCATTGCAGGTGATAAAACTATATGAATCGATATCCGGTTCCGTAACGGAATACCGATTTAATTCTCCTAATTTCGGCCTTTCGACCTTGATTACTTCCGCTCCCAGCCAAGCCAGTGTCATCGTGCATACAGTTCCTGACTGAAACTGAGTAACATCGATTATTCTTACTCCATCCAGTGCAGATTTGTTCATTTGTCCTTCCTCCTAAATATTTTATTCTTTGGCGCCCAACACGGTGCGGTTTAAATACAATACAGAAACACTGGTATACTACATTATATGGATAATCATGCTCATTTGCAAAAACCTGCCCTCATGGATGAAACCGGACTGGAACAAAAATAAAAAACGACGATAAGGACAGCTTTCTCATTGCTTAAACCATCTGTATTTGACGGTTCAGTATTACGGCGCTGTCCGATGAAGACATTGTTGCTATACGCAACTCTGCCATCCTCATGATCGAACTACCAGAATGACAGCTCATATTAGGTTATGATAACTTAACGAACGTTTACTAATTATTATATAGCATATATATTTATACTTGTCAACAATCGTTATATGATTTGAGCGGAAAATTTTTGTTACATATTGCTGCAAGCGATTCATCCTTTGAAGGCTATTCCGATAATATAACAACAGGGGTTGTCCCAAGAGGAGGATAGGACAACCCCTGTATACCTTGGTACTGATTCAATCTTTCTTGCGTGGATCCTTATACCCAATCAGCCCAATGATAATCGAACCAGCCATAATTAATGAGACAATCATTTGCCAAAAAGTTAGCCCATCCATTCTTACGCCTCCTAAAAGTTGTTAGAGAAGCAATTCTCCACTATTGATCAATCTTCATAACTAATAACAAACCGATTGTTATCGCTCCAGTCCTCTTCATCTTCGGGCAGATGCAGCATCCATTTGCTCCACCAGACTTCCGATATGATCATTTCTATAGCCGTGATAACTATTGTAAACACAGCAAATCCGACTGGGATTAATAACGTCATTCCCATTTCAATACCTCCATATTAAAGATATATTTCACATTTTAGCCGCTTGCCGTTTCGCATCATATTCAGCCCGCTGTCGCATGTATTCTTTTCGATAGCTTTCCTTCCGGTTCTTATCAAGCGCGGTGAAGAACAGGCAGAGGACGGTGGAACATACGCACATAAAAATCGAATAGTTATTCCCCTCCAGATGAAATACGGCGGATAGATTGGTAAAGGTTAATAACATGTTGATAAGCAGGCAGCATACCAGCGTCGCTATCGCGCCTTTCCCGGAGCGTTTCCAGTTCATGCCGATAACGAAGATAAAAAACAAAGGAACCAGACACGCCATAGCCCAGGTAAGCCCCATGTTGACGGAGGCTTTGATGGCAACGGCACCGATCATCGCGGTGATGCTCCCAACAAGAATCCACGTGCGGGACCAAGCCTTTTCCTTTTGAATGGACATGTTTTTGAAATATGAAAAATTGCTCAGAAGATCCCGGTTGATCATAGTCGCCAGAGACAGGGCTACCATTGCGAAGGTAGAAAGCATAGCGGCCAGGAATACGCCGATTACACAGATTTGCAGCCAGCCGGGCATATACATCAACGTCATTAGCACAACACCGGCGGCTCCGTTGCCTGTAGCCGCGGGTTCAGGAAGAGCAAGTGAGGCCAGACCAAGACTGAGAATGATAATTCCGAAAAGTACGTTCATCGGAATTGCCATGGTACAGGCTTTTCTTAATACTTTTACATTATCCACAGCCGCGGCGGACTGGAGGTTGGCCTGCGCCATGTTCGGGCCCAACGCGCAGGCCAGGAATGTGCCGATTACATAGGTGCGGAGAATCTCCGGATTGCCAAGTGCACGAAGCAGATCCGGATTGCTCGCTAAAATAGAATTATTGATCGCGGTCCATCCGTTTGGAATAGAAAAATTCAGATATATCAGCATAATAATACCAAATACGTACATCAGAACGGCGTTGAATATGTTTACATATGCGATCTCTTTCATGCCGGCAAGATAAACATAAAGGATTCCTACGACAGCGCCAATAATGGCTCCCGCCAGATTGGACAGTCCAGTAAGAGAAGAAATGACGGTGGCCATACCCTGAGTCTCGACACAGAGGATCGCCCAGCAGTAACCGACGCCGATTCCACCCAATATCGGTGTAAGAATGGGGTGGAACATCTTTCCAAACATATCGTTCAAGGTAACACAGCCGAGACGGCGATACCATATCCCATTGAAGCGAAGAATGAAGAGGAACATTAGGCCAGTTCCGATACAGTACCAAATTGTCGCCACGCCGGTGTTCCAAGACTGGAAGGTCAGACCATTGATATGACCGCCTCCCAACGCCGTTAACGCCTGCGTTGCTGCGACAGCTAACCACGGGAGTTTTCTGTTGGAGAGGACAAAATCTTCTTCAACGCCGGTCTTTTTCCGTCTGTAACTGATCCAGATATAGACGGCAAAAATGATTATTACGTTATAAGCAATCCCGCCGATAGTGACAAACCAGTTCATTAACAACATACCTCCAATGCATTATTTGCTGCTTTTGGGAACTCTCATTTTCCTGTGTACCCGAGTCTTCATAAAAAAGCCCTTTTGCAGTGTCATGCGAACACTGGTCTCTGTTACCTCCCTTCCAACAGGATTTCAGACTCACTCGCTTTGCATTGGTTTTAAAATCTCATTTGCACATATAAATAAAAAAGTAATTCTTGCAGACAAAGGGAAAACAGCGACCTGTCTTCCCTTTGTCTGCTTTTGGAAGGGAGTTGATCCATCCGGTCAGCTTGATAAAAGCTTCCTAATTTCACGCCGGTTTTCCACGGCAAAGAATAGTTAAAATCATGATTTATGTTCTCAATAATTCTGTTTATTGTACTAACTCTTCCGATTATTTCAATTAACTAATTGGTTATCTTTACAATGATTAACGAACGTTTGCTAATGCTAAGTTAGCATATATTCCGATAATTGTCAATACTGCTTTTTATTCACGTTTATGGCAGGTAAACCTTAGCCAAAAGGATGACATACGAAATATGGAGGAAGATAGGCCCGCAGATTATCCTATTGATGAATGTGAAAGGGCGCATTAGGTAGTAGAGAACTCGACCGCTGATACAGTGATCGAGTCCTTTGTTATGGATCGCAAAGTTACAGCAAAATATATTACCATATACCGCAAAATAGGGTTTCCGAAGGCAGCGATTGCCCGCAGAAACCCTATTTTCAAGTCTTTTTTCGCACAGTTTAGACTGCCGGACTGTTTACTATAGTAATATCAAAGTAAAAAGGTCATGCGAGGGCCGCCTTTTTCGAGTATCTTTCTATCAACTCAATGCCGATGTCGATCGCTCTCAGGTTCATATCCAGCGCGTGGCTGGGAGCCCACCTTTTTATGTATTCAACCATATTGTCATATTGAATCAAACCCGTCAGCCTTTGGGTTATGGCTAAGCTTACAACCGATGTAAGAATGATGTTTCCAGCCCGTTTCTTCGTCTCATTGATCAAGGGGATGGAATAAATGCGCCAGCGCTTGGTATCCCCTAATTTGGTTACCAGATGGGAGTCCACGACAAGTATCGCGTCATCCTTAAGCCTGTTATAGTAGAGGTCAAAGGGCCTTTGGTCGGTACAGATGCAGAAATCTATGGACGTTGCATGAGGGAAGAGAATCGGGGCATCCGATATCATAAGGTCAACCTTTGTCGGGCCCCCTCTGACCACCGCGCTGTATGTAGGGCTGCATGCCGCGTAGCGGCCTTCCATCTCAACGGCAATATCCGCAAAAAGACTTCCCGCGGTTATGATTCCCTGGCCTCCGATTGCTCCGTAACGAATCTGATATTTCAAAGTGATGCCCCTCCTTTGACAGAACCCTGCGCAACCTTTACAAGCTGGTTATAGTAAAGATCCGAGTACTCCGGACGCGTGTTATCTCTGACCAATATCCCAAGCGGAAGCCGGACTGCTTTTTCTTCTGCAGTCAGGGTATCTGCCTTCTCAATCGGATATGTAATATCGTCATAGTATTTGGCCATGCTCATGGGCGTTTTCATCTTGTTCCTGCGCCCCAAGTTAACATGACAGTTCGCAAGTACCTCAACGGCGGAGAATCCCTTGTGCTCAAAGGAAGCTTTCAGGAGCTGTCTGAGTTTCGCCTGATGGGCAACGGTTTCGCGGCCTATGAAGGACGCGCGGGCTCCCTTAAGCAGTTCCGCAAGGTCGAAGGAAGGTTCGAAATTCCCATAGGGGGTTGTATCGGTATAAAAGCCCTGGCTTGTGGTTGGCGAGACCTGTCCCCCCGTCATACCATATATGCCGTTGTTGATGATGATCAGCTTAACGCCAATATTCCTTCTTGCCGCATGGATGAGATGGTTGCCTCCAATGGCGGAAGCGTCGCCGTCTCCGGAAATGACGATTACCGTCTTTTCGGGCCTTGCCAGCTTGATGCCCGTTGCGAAAGTCAGCGCCCTCCCATGGGTTGTATGAAGGGTATTGGTGTTGAAGAAGGTTGCCATCCTTCCGGAACAACCGATTCCCGCTATTACGGCCACGTCATTGGGATCCGCCCCCAAATCATCTAAGGCCATCGCGATCGCCTTGAGGATTACCCCGTCTCCGCAGCCGGGACACCAAGTGGATGGGAAGGCCGCATAGCGGACATACTTTTCATAGCCTCTCGAGCCTAAGTCTTTCGTGCTGATATGTTTCAGTTGATCTGTTTCCAGCTCATCTGCCCTTATTTGTTTAATCAAGCCGCTCATCCGTACTACCTCCCGCTGTTATACTCCTGCCCCGGCAAACCCCTTCAAGGCCTCTGCTATCAGCGCCGGCGTGAAGGGCACGCCGGTTGCCTTTAAGAGTGCCCTTTTCTCGACAGTCTCAGGCGCTATGCGCTCTATTTCGTTTTTCAGCTGGCCCATGTTCAGTTCTACAGTCAGCACCTTGGTTATCTTTTTGAAACGATCTTTGAGCGCGGCTTCCGGGAAAGGCCATATCGTAAGGGGCTGGAAAACACCTGCCTTGATGCCCTGCTTGCGGGCTTCCATGGCTGCTTCCACTGCGGCGCGGGTAGATATTCCACAGGCGAAGATCATGATTTCGGCATCGTCCATGTAATATTCCGAATACTTTATAATATCGTCAAGATTCTGATCGATTTTCGAAAGCCTAAGGCGCTGCATCCGGTCTACGATTTCGGGCTCAATGGTGGGAAAACCTCTTTCGTTGTGCTCAAGGCTTTCTACATGAATCGGATAACCCTTGAAGAAATCTATCCGCGGAGGCTTTTGGCCCATCGGCCGTTCGTATATGTTAAGGTTTTCAACCTTGTCGATCCGCTGCCTTACGACTTCATAGGAAGCAGGATCAGGCATTTCAAAGGTTTCGTGCGCTTTCCCAATAACCTCGTCCAACAAAAGCGTAACCGGAGTCATGTATTTCTCCGCTAAATTGAACGCACGGATTGTCTCAAAAAAAATCTGGTCCGAAAAGGCGGGGTAAAGCGCAATGGCCGGATAATCCCCGTGAGAACCCCAGCGGGCCTGCATGATATCGGCCTGCGCCGGCTTCGTAGGCAATCCTGTCGAAGGACCTCCCCGCATGACGTTCACAATTACAAGCGGGACTTCCGTCATAGCCGCCATGCCAATATGTTCCTGCATAAGCGAATATCCGGGTCCGCTTGTGGCTGTGAGCACTTTTCTTCCCGCCAGCGAGGCTCCGATACATGCGCCTAAAGAGGATATCTCGTCTTCCATCTGTATGAAGGGATACCCTAACTTGGGCAGTTCACGGGACATATACTGCGCAATTTCAGAAGATGGCGTTATGGGGTAGCCGGCGTAAAAATCGCAGCCTGCAACTAATGCCGCTTTTGCAACCAGGTGGTTACCCTGTATGACTTCTCTTATTTTCATGTTTTCTACCTCAGTCTACGAAAATTGCAAAATCAGGACATTGCATCTCACATCTCCTGCATCCAATGCAATACTCGATAAACGACGATTTAATCGTAGTTCCCCATTTGTTTTCGGGGTCGTCGTGCAGAACCAATACTCCCGAAGGACAGATATCCGCACATAATCCACACGCCTTGCAATAAGCGTGCAGGAAGGATACCGTATGTTTCTTCGGCGAAGGTTTCCTGCTCATCCTGCGTTTTTGCGCCTGCTCGTTGATTTCGATTTCTGCCCTTTCCATATGTACCTCTAAAAATGCAAATTTCGTTCTGTAAAAAAATGTATATTTATACGCTGTTATTGTATTTTGTCGCACATTAAAGAGTATTATACCAGATTTTCGGACGGAAACAAACTATAATTTACGTTAACATTGATAAAGATTTTCCAATTTACTGCAGGAAGATTATCTCATATTGAGAAGAACTCCTGTATGCTTAGACTGCAGATGCAGGATTCCGCTCCGTGAAACGGCTCCCCCCTTAGCATTTCGACACGAAACCGGCTATCATTATTGGTAAATATTGAAATTGCGCCATAAAATAAAAGGTGCTACAATTTAGTAATTGCAGCAAAATGAATTCTTTTGATTAATACACGAGGTGTTATTTTGAATATTCAGCACGAGAACAACCGGATCTATATTTCCAATGAGCAGGGCCAAGCTATCGCCGAAGTCACTTTCCCGCCTCTATCCAAGAACGTTGTGTGTATTAATCACACCTATGTCGACGAATCTCTTCGCGGCGGCGGCATTGCATCCAAGCTGTTGGATGCAGTTGTTCAGGATTTGCGGCGCAAGGATTTAAAGGCCGTACTCACCTGTTCCTATGCGATTAAATGGTTCAAACAGCACCCGGAGTATACCGACCTTCTGTACACATCTCAATCGGAGGAATAACGCTTTTACGCAGCGCGCCTTTCACCCGTAAAAGCGTATTCTTCGCACTATAGCTTCTCAAGGTATTGCAAAANNCCAAACAAATAGCATCTGCCAAACGAACAGGATCAGATGATACGCAGACGAGAAGGAGGGAAAAGCGTGAAAGAAAAAAATAAGCTCAATATCCTATGGACAAACGCCGACATTTTAACTTCCCTGCATATGGTTTTTATGTATTCCAAAAACAGTATGCTCCGGGGGTGGTGGGACGAGGTAACCGTGATTATCTGGGGAGCCACCGCAAAACTTGCCGCAGAAAATGAGGCCGTTCGTAACGAAATCAAAGAAGCAAGGGCCGCAGGCGTGAAATTTTCCGCATGCCTTGCCTGCGCCGATCTGTTGGGTGTAACGGAACAATTGGAACGCCAGGGGATTGAACTGAAGCTTTGGGGGGAGCCCCTCACGCAAATACTTAAGGATGACGGGAACCTGATCACCATATAGCAGAACACAATAACTCCATTATGAAAAGCCGGCAGAAAACCCCGAAACACCAAAGAGCCTTCGGGGATTTCTGCCGGATTTGTATGAATGCGTTATTGCAGCGGCACTTGGAAGTTTTGCTGCTGCTGATTTAAAATCTCCTGCTTTCCTTTCTCCGTATGCTCGGCTTCCTTAGGGCAAAGCAGGTACAAAAGCTGCTGCAGCTCGCCGACATGCTGACGTTCCTCGTCCGCGATGTGATAAAGTATCTTTTTGACCCGTTCGTCGTTCGTCGCCATCGCGTGTGCTTCGTATCCGATAATCGCCTCCAGCTCTCCCGCGAGATCGACACGAATTGCCTGCACCAGCTCATCCGGGGACAACTGCTTCGGAACGTTTGCCACAAAGGGGTTACCCAACAACGCCATGCGTTTCACATCCTCTCTGCTTCTTCCTTCCTATCTTTCCCCTTTCCCTTTTCTCTATACACCCCCTATGATTTTCGCCAAGAAAACACCGCCCCGCTTTCAGAACGGGGCGGCAGTGCTTTAGGTATGGCTTTAAATCCTTGGGGGCGTTTATTCTTTCGGCACAGGGTCCGGGGACATCTTCTCCCAGTTTGCCATCCGCTCGGAGAGAATCGCCTTGGACATCTCGTCTTCCCGGCAGGCAAGAAGCTCCCAGTCCATTTGATCCAGCGCCGTAATCACCTCGTCTAATTTCTGATAGGGAATCGAGATCATATGAAGCCCTTCCGGGTAGAGTTTTCTGCGCTTCAGGCCGTGATGCATTCCCGTGATGCAGCAGTTGATTTTTCCGCTGACGTACGGATAGGCATAAAGCCACGCGCAGCTCATCACATGGGTGGATTTCGTCTCCCATAAGTCCCCTGAAATGAAGCTGCTCGCGCGCATGATAATGTCGGCCTGACTGACCTTTGCCACGATCAGAAGCAGATCGGGATAGAAATCGCACTGGGAAAGCGGACAAAACTCTACAAAATTGTGTGCTCCGGGGACAAGAGTCGTGATCAAATTGTAGATCCTCGCGTTGGCGGCCTGCGTCCGAAAAACGCCGAAATCAAACCCCACTTGTCCGCTGGCGGCCAGCGGAGGCTTTGGGACCATCCCGAGCACCATTTTCCCGACGCAGCTTTCATCCTCCTTGGTAATAAAAAAGCGCTTTCCGCCGTCCTGGGCTTCTTTTAAGTACTGGCAAAGCGTCAGCTTCCGCTCCGTCCGCGGGACCCCTTCCGGCTGGGAAAAATGCAGCTTGATCGCAACAGGAGGGTACGGCAGATCCAATTTTTCAAATAAATCTTTTGCCCGCTGGCTCAGCATAATTTTAATCCCTCTTCCTATCTTAAATCATAATGCCCTTGAAACAATGACAGTTAAAATTTTGGGGCCCGGTTTGCTTCAAATCCCGGAAATTTTGAAGCCCGGGTGTTTACGCGCTGACGGCAAAATAGATGCCCGCCGCACACATGAACAGATAGATTACCTTCTTCAGAAGTTCCGCGTTGATTTTATGAAACAGCCGCTGCCCGGGCAGGACCCCGCAGAGGATGCCCAAAGCACAGGGCAGAAGGTAGCTTCCCATTTGCGCGGGCCAGAGTCCGACCGAAATCCGGCCGACGATGGAAACAGCCGACATGGCGATAAAGGACGCCTGGAGAGAAGCCATATACACCTCCTTATCCTCCGTGACTGCATTGTAATACAGCACAAGAGGAGGACCGGCGACCGCAAACAGCGCGCCTAGCACGCCGGCAAAGATTCCCGCCGCAACGCCGGAGGCCGCATTGGCTTTGATATGTACTCTCTTCTCAAATAACACGAACCATACCGACAGGGCAAAAAGCAGAATACCGAGCAGACGCATATAAAGAGCGGGCGCGGTTTTTAAGCCGAACAAAACGCCCGCCACGGCGCCGAGCGCGGCAAACAGCGCCGGCATGAAAATAAGGCGGGGCTTTACGCTCTTTCTGTACTTCCACAGGAGCCAGATATTGAGCGCGGACGCCCCCATGAGCGAAAGAAGGACGGCGACGGTATGCGGCAGAATCAGCGGCACCAGCGCCATCATAACAATCGCAAAGCCGAATCCGGTAACCGTTTGCGTAAAAGCGCTCAGAAGCGCGATTAAAAAGACAATAGAAAATAAAGCCATTGCTTCGCCCCGTTCCGTATATCTCATTTTCTAATCATAGGGTATGTGTCGAAAAACCGCAAGGCCCTGCTGCATAGAATTTGCCGCTCGCGCAATCTTTTCTTTTGCAGCAAGTATGCTATACTGGATTTACTTGAGTCTATGCGAAGGGGTGTTATTTTTTATGAAGAAACCGGCTGTCATCAATCACGCGGGTCTGAGCGTTTCGGATCTTGACGCGGCCGTACGCTGGTACGGGGACGTATTCGGCTTTCGGGAGGTCGGCCGCGAGTATCTGCCCCATGTCAGCACGCAATTGGTCACGCTCAGCAACGGCGCCTGCGAGCTGGAGCTTTTCCGGCACAAGGATTCTCTCCCGCTGCCCCCGGAGCGCAGCCACCCCGACCCGGACCTGCAGACGCAGGGCACCAAGCACTTCAGCCTGCTCGTGGACGACCTCTATGAGACGCTTGCCTTTTTAAAGCAGTACGACGGTACGGAACCGATTGTCGGCCCGGGAAAGGTGGGCCGCTATCTCTTTTGCTACATCAGGGACAACAGCGGCATTCCGATTGAGCTGCAGCAAATTTCCAAGGACGCCGAGGGCTGAGAAACGCCTATCAGGTCTAGAAAAGCCTAGTCCGGAAGCGCCGGAGAACGCAGATTGCCGTTCTCCGGCGCTTCCGGTTTGATTCCGCCCCCAACAGTGCCTAATTCGTCGGGAAAGACATATATTCGACAATGCATTGACTAGACATTCCCTCTGCATTCCCTATTTTTTCCTATGCTTTGATTTTGCTTTCCTCTGCTTTTCTCTTACCTTTCCCTATACGAAACCTCTATCACGCTTATGCTTTCTCTTTCATAGAATGATGTACAATGAATGATCGGATGAGGGAGCAGAAGAATGTTACATATATATAGAAATTTCGTGAAAACCAAAAAGTTCTACATTATCAGCATGCATCCGAAAATAAAACCCGACGATTCGGATATGAATCAGTTATTTGAGGATGCGGGTTTTGCATACGACAGCCAGCAGGATATTTTCTATTCCGTCATGAACGCCTGGCAGCGCAACTTCGGGTTTTGCCGACTGTATGACGAGGCCAGCGCTCCCCTGAGCATGATTATTGACTGCGAGCCTGTCTTTTTTGACTATGACGGTTATCATTGGATGATTGAACTCTGGAAAGGCCAGTATTGCCTCAACACCGGGGGGGAAATCGGCGTTTATTATACCAAGGCGCCCGGTTTGGACACACCGGGCGAACTTAAAAACGCGTTTTATCACAGTGTCGGCGACGAGGATCTTTTGCAGATGTCCTTCAGCTTAAAGAAAGGAAGCCGGACGCTGTTTGCAAGGAACGACAGACACTGGTGGTTAACCGGTTTTAAGCTCGGCGAGTTTTCGGATCCCTCGGAGCTTACGATGGACGCGAGAATCACGCTGAAGGACAGGTTCATGCGGGACGCCTTTGTCGAGGGACTGAAAAATACGGGATATTCCGACTCGGAGATCATGGTGGCGAACAACACCGTGTCCTTGGTCTATCAGCAGCCGCGCTCCGCGCAGCCGCTCACGCGCACGGAACTGACCGACCGCCTGATTCAAACCAAGAACCGGTATCTGTGCGACGCGTTCCGGCGCATAGCCGCCGGATACCCGAACACGGCGGAAACGCTCAACGGCTTAAAAAACTTAGATCCGTTTTTGTACCGCTCGGTCTTTACAATGGGAAAACCGATGGAGCTGTTTCAAATTTTCGAACCGGTAATCAAACAATTGGCTCTTATCAGATAGTTGCCTGTAAGACACGGAAGGTTTATCATGGTCGGGCTTTGTTCTTCAGAGCGCATCTCCCGGGTTTTTCAGTCGTCGCGCGAACTTCCGTTTAATGACGCCTCGAAAATCGTACTGATCAGCGACTGCCACAGGGGCGACGGCAGCTGGGCGGACAATTTTGCGAGAAACCAGCATCTTTATTTCGCGGCGCTAAAACATTATTACCGAGAAAACTATACCTATATTGAGCTCGGCGACGGCGACGAGCTTTGGGAAAACCGGAATCTTTCGGACATTATCGCCATGCACGGCGACGCCTTCTGGCTTTTATCGGAGTTTTACAAGGAGAACCGGCTGCATCTTTTATTCGGGAACCATGACATTGTAAAACGGGATACAGAATTTGTGAGGGCCAATCTCGCGCGGTATTTTGACGACAGGGAAAAGAAGTACGTGCCGCTGCTGCCGGGCATCGACATATCCGAGGGCTTGATATTGAGACATACGGATCGCAATTACAGAATTTTTCTGATGCACGGGCATCAGGCGGACTTTCTGAACGATTCCTTATGGAGACTCACAAGGTTTTCAACCCGTTATATCTGGAGAATCCTTGAGCTGATCGGCGTTAACGCCCCGACAAGTCCGGCCAAAAACCACAAAAGGAAGGACCGCGTCGAAAAAAAGCTTGTGCAGTGGACCAACCGCAACCAAGAGATGCTCATTGCCGGTCACACGCACAGGCCGGTATTTCCCGAGCCGAACGAACCGAGGTACTTTAACGACGGAAGCTGCGTCCACCCCCGGTGCATCACCGCGATTGAGATTGCGGGCGGAGAGATTATGCTCGTAAAATGGAGCGTGATAATAAAAGGCGACGGCGCGTTATCTGTTGGGCGGGATATCTTGGCCGGGCCGAGAAAATTGGGCGATTATTTTGACCTCCCGGATCGGGCGTAAAAATACGGCATAGCCGCTTCCTTACGGCTATGCCGTATTTTGGAGGCATTTAATCCTTCCGCTTATCAAAATTCCGCAGCTGCTGAATCTGCATTTCAATCCTCGCGAGCGCCTTCTGCCCGTCGCCGGTGTTCCCTCGAATCCGCGACTTCTGCGCCTCGAGCTCGGAAATCTGTTCCTCAATTGTCTTGCTTCTCTCGTGCGGCATATAACCCCTCCTTTGCAGTGTTTCCCTCTTCGTCATTATTCTTCCGCGGCGCGGGGGAAATCATACGCCGCACAGGGGCGCGGGCTTGGGAAGGCGGAAGCCGTTTTCAACGGAAGATGGAGAAAGGGGAAAGCGCGGCCCGATGAGGGCATCGGGTTCTACGCGGCGTGCGCGTTTTTGCATAACCGTTTTCAGCACGGGCGCGGGGGTATGCAAAACGGAAGGAGCGGAAAAAGACGATGCGCAGGAATCGAGAATCCTTTGCCATTTTAACGAAAACACGGTATAATTAGGTTACGTGTATGCAAGCGCTCGGACAGATTGCGCTTTTCTTATGAAAAAACAGTGGAAAGAAGGTTTATCGTATGAAGGCTGCCCTGTGGTACGCAAAACAAGACGTCCGCATCGAGGAAATTCCGGAACCGAAACCGGGACCGGGCGAAGTGAAAATCAGGGTAAAGTGGTGCGGCATTTGCGGCTCCGACCTGCACGAGTATGAGGACGGTCCGTTTTCCATTCCCGTCGATACTCCCCATCCTCTGACCGGGAAAAAAGCTCCCATCGTTTTGGGGCACGAGTTTTCCGGCGATATCGTGGAGGTGGGCGAAGGTGTGACCGGCTGGAATGTCGGAGACCGCGTGACCGCCGAGGCCACCGTGGCCTGCCTCGAATGCCGTTACTGCAAGCAGGGGCATTATTCCTACTGCGACAGGCTCGGAATTTTCGGCGTGCACGGCAGCGGCGGCGCCATGGCGGAATATGTCGTCGCCGGAGCGCCCTTCCTGCATAAAATTCCCGGTAACTTAGACTATGAGAAGGCTTCCCTTGTCGAACCCATCGCGGTGGGTTTCCATTCCCTCGGGGCGGGGAATTTCCGGGCGGGTATGACGGCGGTCGTATTGGGCGCCGGTCCCATCGGTCTTGGCGTGATCGAATCCCTGCGCGCGGCCGGCGCGCATAAAATCATCGCCGTGGTTCGTAAATCCGTCCGGCAGGAATATGCGCTACGTTCCGGCGCGGACGTGCTGCTCGACCCCTATGAGGTCGACGCCCCCGCGGAGATTCGAAAGATAACCGGCGGCTTGGGCGCGGATATCTGCTTCGAGACCTTCGGCGTCGACTTCGGCGTGAATTTAGGCCTTAACTGCCTGCACAACGGCGGCACGCTCGTGGTTATCAGCCTGTGGAACAAACCGGTTTCCGTGGACCTGATGCACACCGTGCTCACGGAAAAGTACATCGTCGGCAGCAACCTTTACAGCTACAACGACTTTGAAACGGTGCTCAAAATGCTTGAGGACGGCCGGATTCCGGCCAAAGGCTACATCACAAAGCGAATCGCTTTGGACGACCTCGTTGCGGAAGGTTTTCATACGCTTTCCGGCCCGGACAAGAAAAAGCACGTCAAGATTCTCGTGACGCCCGACAGGTCCCTATTGTAAAAACGAGAGATTGCGGGAGTTTATGGCCCCCGCAATGCTCAGAGGGAACAGGGCTTGAGACGAAAGAAACGGCGGACGACTCGCTGCTGAGGGCAGCGGTCTGTCCGCCGTTTTTCGGAACCGGAGGCACAAAAGGAAGGAAGGACGGCGGCGGGCCGAGGTCATCGCGCCCTACAAACCGGTAGGCAGGAATCGTTTGCATGGGAAGAGGGGAATGAGGGAAACGGCGGGCCGCTGAGAACGGCGGGCCGTACGCCTGCTATGTTAGACAACAGAATCGTCTCCTTGACTTCTGCATGGTTTTCCTCGCGCATATCCACCCCTCAGTCGGCTTTTGCCGA
>DCTG01000167.1:199-11925 GCA_002329245.1 Clostridiales bacterium UBA1446 | reverse complement strand
CGCGTAATGCAGGTGTTCTCCGTCCACCTGCTGGTGGTGATAGCGAAGCGCGGCTTCCTGAGCGGAGGAGATCGCCTCCCGGGCCCGCTCCGTGAATTTATCGAGATTCATTTTGTTCCCTCCTTATTCTGCGGACAGGCGTCGCCGTAAAGCTGCGCCATCTGCCTGTATAAACGAGTCATGTCGTCCGAAATGCGCGGCGGATTTACAATCCTGACGCTTAAGCTCAGCGCCCCCCGTTTACCGTTTTTCATCGGATACCCTCTGGCTGCGATCCGCAGCTTGCCGCCCGTCTGAATGCCGGGCGGAATCCTGACCTTCAGCCGCTCGTCGAGCGTGCCGACGGATATTTCTCCGCCCAAGGCGGCCTGCCAGGGGTAAATGTCGATCGTTTTTTCCAGGTCCGAGCCGTTCAGCGAAAATCCCGCCTCGGGGACCAGTACGATTTCCAGGTAGAGGTCGCCTGCCTTTCCTTTTCCGACGGGCGGACTCCCGAGACCGGAGAGCTTGATTTTTTCTCCGCTTTGTATGCCGGCGGGCAGCTTGAATTTCACTGTTTTTGCTCCGGATTCGGTCTGCAGCGCAACGGTCTGCTCGCCGCCGCGAAAGGCCTGGCGAATTCCGATTTGAACCTTCGCCGTGATGTCCCGCCCGTCTGACGGATAGGAATCGAATCCCCGCATGCGCTCGGAAAAGATGTCGCCGAAGCCGCCGGCGCCGAAGATTTCGTTGAAAAAGTCGCTGAAGCCAGACGCGTCTCCGTCCGCGGAGCTCCAGGTGTAGCGAAATTCGCCGCCGTCCCCCTGGGCATGGTACGTAAACGGATCAAATCCGCCGAAGCCGCCGCTGCGATAGCGTCCGCTTTTCACTGCGTCGTAAAGCTCGTCGTACTTCGCCCGCTTCTCCGCGTCGCCGAGCACCTCGTAAGCTTCGCTGATTTCCTTGAATTTTCGCTCGCCCTCGGCGTTGCCGGCGTTCACGTCGGGATGATATTTCTTGGCAAGCTTCCGGTAGGTTTTTTTGATTTCTTCGGGCGAAGCGTCCTTGCCGAGGCCCAATACCTTGTAATAGTCAATAAAATCCACGCATTTCACCTCCCCCGCATAGTTTGCGGTATCCTCCGAGTTTCATGATAAATAAAAAGTCAGATAAGGTCAAAGTTGTGGCGCGGCGACGCGTTTCCAAAATTGACCTTCTTTGACCATTGCGTGTTTTGGATGCCTTCAATCATACGATTGCTTCGAATTTCGTTTGTTTTCTCGATGCGGCGGAGGGACAAAGCAAGNNGGCGGAAGCGAATATTATATAATGTACTGCGGCGGATTTATTCCAGAAGCTTCATTCCGTAATCCGCAACAACCTTTTTCAGTTCTTCCAAATAGAGTACGCCGAGCCTGCTTAAGGACACGCTTTTATGAGAAACCCAGCCGACCTCGATGGTTTCGTCCGCTTTGAGGGGAACGGCGATGATATTGGGGCCGTTGAGCTCGGCGCTGATGATGCCGGTGGAAACGGTATAGCCGTTGAGGCCGATCAGGACCTTGAAGAGCGTGGCGCGGTCGCTGACGAAAATGCTTTTTTTCCGGAATACCGTGCTTAGGATTTCCTCCGAAAAATAGAAAGAATTGTAATCGCCCTGTTCGAAGCAGAGGCAGGGGAAGGGCTCTAAATCCTCGAGCGTAACGGATTTCCGGCCCGCGAGCGGATTTTTCGTGCTGATGAAAATATGGGGATCGGCCCGGAAAAGGGGATGGAAGAGCAGATCGTTTTCCAGAAACAGTTTGCTCAGAACCTTCGCGTTAAAGGAGCTGAGATAGAGGATGCCAAGCTCGCTGCGCAGGCTCTTCACGTCTTCGATAATCTCAAAGGTCTTTGTTTCCCGCAGGGTGAAGTCGTATTCCTCAAAACCGGACTGCCGGATGAGGTTGACAAAAGCGTTGACCGCAAAGGAATAGTGCTGGGTGGAAACGGAAAAGTGCGCGCGCGGCGGTTTGGAATGAAAATAGCGGGTTTCCAGCAGCTGCGCCTGCTCGACAACCTGGCGTGCGTAGCCCAAAAATTCCGAGCCGGCCGCGGTGAGCGTGATTCCCCGGCTCGAGCGGAGAAAGATCTCGAACCCGAGTTCGCGCTCCAGTTCCTTGACCGCGTTGGACAGGCTGGGCTGCGAGAGAAACAGGCGCTTGGCCGCCTCGTTCAAAGAGCCGCAGCCGACAATCTCCACGACATATTTAAGCTGCTGCAGTGTCATCGCTTCGCCTCCCGTTCCGAAGGGCGGCCGGACGGACTATGGGACTGTCCCGCCGCTTGTTTCACTATATCACGGCCTGTTTTTGGACACAACGGGGAAAAGGAGACCGGGAGACGCTGAAAAGGCTCTCAATCCCGGCGCAGATGGCGGATGTAACCTGCGGGTTATTCATGGTATATAAGTGAATCCCGTCCACGTCATGGGCGATCAGATCGACAATCTGTTCGACGGCGTAGGCAATCCCGGCCTCTTGTAGTGCTTCCGGGTGATTTTCGTATTTTTCCAATATCCGCCTGAATTTTTCCGGGAGGCTCGCCCCGCAGAGGGATACCATTCGCTCGATCCGGCTTTTGTCGACAACCGGCATAATTCCGGCTTCTATCGGCACGCGGATTCCCGCGCGGGCGGCCCGCTCCAAAAAGGCGTAAAAAAGGCCGTTGTCGAAAAAGAGCTGGGAGATGAGATGGGAGGCGCCGGCCTCTACTTTTTGCTTTAAGAACGAAACGTCCTGCGCGATGCTCTTCGCCTCGATATGTCCTTCGGGGTAGCAGGCGGCGGAAATGTGGTAATCCCCGCGGCTTCGGATGTAGGAGATCAGGTCGGCCGCGTGCGGAAAATCATCTTTTTGTGAACCGTCCGCTCTCCGGTCCCCCCGAAGCGCCATAATGTTCTGTAGTTCCAACCGGTTCAGCCGGAGGAGCGCTTCGTCGATATCCCGATGCAGGGAGTTGATGCCTGTCAGGTGGACCAGCGGCTCTATGCCGAACTGATTTTTCACTATGCCGGCAATCTCGAAGGTGGAGTTTTCCGCCGCCGTTCCGCCCGCGCCGAAGGTCACGCTGATAAAATCCGGGTTGAGGCTCCGGAGAAGTTCCAGCGTGCGGAAAAGGCCGCTGCGGGTATTGTCCCGCTTGGGCGGGAAGATTTCAAAGGAGAGCACGGTTCTGCCCGTTTGAAACAAGGAGTCAATTTTCATAACCGACCGTCCGTTCCGCCCGCGCCGCGGCAAGAGGTCGGGTAATTCGCCGCAGGCGGGCAAAGTATTTTATTCGGACCGGGGTGTCCGGCTGAGAGCAAGTATACTGCATTCCGAAAATATAGTGAAATATCAAAATACTAGGATGGGCTATAGTGTAAAGCTATAGCCCATCCGTTTATCCCGGTGTATTTCCGAAAGAAGGCCGCGCGGCTTTCTATTTTCCCTTCTGATGATAATTATCTTTTTCCGCGTTGCCGAGCAGGTATAAAAACGCGTGCGCGGGAATGCGGTACAGCTTGTCCGGCCTTGCGTTGAGCAGTCCGTAATCATCGCTTTTTTTCGTGATGACCAGGCAAACCTGCGCCTCTCCGCTCAGAGCCCAGATGGCGTCGTCCGGTTTCAGGCGGTAGGTGTCCCGGTATTTGACGTCGATAAACGTTTTGCCCTTGGGGGTGGATACGATGATATCGACCTGTTTGCCTTTTGAGCCGGAACTGCGGAAGTAGCCGATTTTTACGTTGGGATTGAGCGCGTAGTAGGTGCGGATATGCTTATAGACGATCATTTCCACCGTCGAGTTCATGAGATCGGGATCGGCAAGCATGACGTTTTTCATGAGCGTGGTGTTGCGGATCACGGGGTCGGCAATGTAGACCTTGGGGCGCGTCTTCAGGAAATGACGGTTTGCTAAATCGACGGGATTGCTGATGTAAATCAGATTGGCCCGCTCCAAATACTGAACGTACTTTTCAATTGTGGGTCTCGAGATGCAGTTTAATTTTTTCGCGATCGCGTCGTAACTGATGATTTCGGGGGACTGGATGCAGATGGAATAAAAGACCTTGGCAAGATCGTTTGTGTTTCTCACATTATAGTTGACCGGGATATCCAGGCGAAGCGCGTTGCCTACGACGCCTTCCTGAAGCAGCTGCCGGGCGAGGATAGCGTCCGAGGGATTGGCCAGCCGCGGGAATCCTCCCGTATACAGATAACGCAGGAAATGCGCCCGGACGGGAAGAAGGGAACGGAAGAGCTCGTCCGAATCCTGACGGCTCATGCGGATAAGATCGCAGGGAAGAAGGCTGCCCTTGATGCGCGGCAGATCTTCCGCGTTGACCAGCTGGCAGTACTCATACAAAGAAAGCGTAGGCAGCTGCAGTACGGTAAGTGCGCGGTGTTCCGAGCCGCCGTCGTACTCCCCGGTGCTGAGGTCAAAGGTGCTCGTGGCGACAAAACGGGCGTTCGGGTACTCCGCCGAGGTGGAAAAAAGGGTGGCCTCCCAATTGTCCATAACCTGTATATCGTCCAAAAAACAAAAGATGTCGGAGTCCGCGTACACGTTTTCGCGAAACAGGGTAAGCGCCTCTTTGAGAGAGGAGAAATAGAAGCTGGGGTGTTTGAACGGAATGTACAAAATGCGCTGCGGAGAAACGCCGGACTCGATCAGGGCATGGATCATCTGGTGGAGCAGCACGGTTTTTCCCACCCGGTTGGGGCCGGAAATACTGATGATCCGGCTGCCGCCCGAGTTGGTCAGGATACGAATTGCCTTGTAATAAATATTTCGCTTCATCGGCTTGGAATAGTCCTTGTGAATGTCTCCTAATCTCCACCAAAGATTGAAGCCGCTTAGGATGCTCATCACGCTTTCGGGTGAAATACTATCCATGGCAAACCCTCGTTTAGAATGAAATATTATTGTCTATTTTGCCAAATAAGCCGTGATTGTCTGGATAATATTATCATAAATATCTAAAATGTCAACGATTTATGAAAATATATTTATATTAATTGAGGTATGAGTTGGATATTTTGTGACCGAAACAATAAGAGAATTATCATTTATGGTAAGAAAATTCTTTATGAAGCGGCGGATGTTTCTGTCGAACGGAAAAAGAAAAAAGTGCCTGGAAGGGCTGAAAAAGGTATGGAGAGATGGGAAAAAATGCCGGACGGAGAGCGGGGCGGACCGTGAAAGTGATTGGGACGCAAAGGGTTGCGGAAACGGGAAAGGACGCATATTTTCTTTCCGTCCCGCGTATGGGTTTCGAGGGAAGAGAACTTTCGCCGTCTTCTGCGCCGCCGGGCGGCGGATATTTCCTCTCCCGCGCGCA
Source organism: Clostridiales bacterium UBA1446 (assembly GCA_002329245.1). GTDB lineage: Bacteria > Bacillota > Clostridia > Oscillospirales > Oscillospiraceae > UBA1446. The sequence continues at coordinate 6,584 of DCTG01000167.1, read as the reverse complement.
GTGCGCACCCAGGAATTTCAAAGCGGGCGGCGTGTTTGACATAAATCACCACCGGTTCTAAAATTATTCCAGTTCGTGTAAATCTATGGCTGTGAGAGCAGGAAAAACCAGTCCGAATCGGGGAGAAAAGGGATTTGCAGAATTTCGCCGGAGATAGGAGGAACGGATGCGATGGGTGAAAAAAACCAGGTTCTGGTGTCGGTTGGCGACCTTCTGATCCAGTGCGAATGCGACGCCGCTTCCTTGTTTGACGGGGTCAGGGAAGAAATTTCGAAAGCGGATGTCAGCTTAGGGCAGGGCGAGGTAGTCTTCACCGAACGGGGCGAACCGACGTATGTGGATCTGTTCTGCACACAGATCAAAGGCGCCTGGCCCTCCCATCTGAAGACCATCAGGGACGTCGGGTTCGATGTTCTGACGCTTTGCAGCAATCATATCTGGGACTTGGGCCGCGCCGGCCTTCAGGACACCTTGGAGGGCTGCGACAGAAACGGACTGCTTCGCACCGGGGCGGGTATGACCTTGGAGGAAGCCGCGAAACCCGCCATAATGGAAGTAAATCAAGTCCGATACGGTTTTTTGGGGTATAACTGCACCGGGCCGACCGGCTCCTGGGCGCAGACCGATAAACCGGGCTGCAACTACATACATTCCGTAACCGCGTTTGAATATCCGGTTCCCTGTGTCGGCGGGATTCCCGCGAGATACGCGTATCCCATTGCGGAGGATTTGGAGCGGATGAAGCGCGAAGTCGAGGCTCTCCGGTCCCGTGTGGACGTGCTCTCGGTCAGCTTCCATAAGGGCGTCGGGTTTATCCCGTCCGCTATCAGCCAGCATGAACATATCATTACGCACGCCGCAATCGACGCCGGCGCGGATGTTGTTTTCGGGCACCACGGGCATATCCTGAAGGGCGTCGAGGTGTATAAAGGGAAGGCCATTTTTCATGACCTGAGCAATTTCATGGCGGTTTCCGACTTGGACGGCGTGCCCTATTTCCGGTACGGCAGCAAGAAGGAGCACCGCGTGCAAAACAATTATACCTATGAGCAGAAGCTTGCCCGCGAGCGGGAATTCAACCGGAGAAACGGCGGGCCGTTTGTCTGGGGGCCTTTGGGCACGCAGGTGCCCTGGCCGGTTCCGGAAACAAAATACACCGTCATCGCCAAGTGTTATGTGGAAGACGGAAGAATTGGGAAGGTATGTTTCCTTCCCTGCATGTTCGACGACGGCGGCTCCATATCCATATTAAAACGCGCAGACCCCGAAGCGCAGAATCTCTTTGATTATATGACGAATATTACAAGAAACGCCTATATGGATACCGAATACGAGTGGGACGGAGATGAAATCCGCGTCCTTCTTTCGCGGGAGTAAAAAAGCTCGCCATCCGCGGCGGTAGCCCTTCCGCTCCGGGGCGGGGGAAGGCTTGTGCTTCTGGCAGGTACGAGACTGCTGAATATATCTTTGGGAACGAAATAAGCCAAGAAAAAATGAAAGGAGACTCTTGCAATGAAAGCGAAAAAAGTCCTGTCCTCAGTCCTTGCGCTGGCCATGATTCTTGTTCTCGCCTCATGCTCCTCGAACACGGGTTCTCCATCGGNNATCGGCGCCTGCCGATACGCCTCCAGCCGAAACCGCGCCTTCCGGCGGTACGCAGTCCGCCCCTGCGGGCGATACCGCCAAGCCCGAGAAAACGTATGTCTTCTCCTTTGCCTCGAACAAAGCAACCGGCAGCAACCGCAACGTGATGGTCGAAGAAGTGCTCAAGTCCAAGCTCGAGGAAAAATCGGGCGGCGCCATTACAATTGAGATCTATCCGAGCAACACGCTTGTCGGCGCGAAAGAGATGCTTGACGCGCTGAAAAACGGTACGGTAGACATGGGTTATTTCGTTGCAAATATGTTCCCCGGCCAGTTCCCCTACACGGAGCTCTTCGGCACGCCCGGCCTGAAATACGGCGGGATCGCCGATGTAGACAAGATTATCCGCGAATTTACGAAACAATATCCGGACGCAGCGTTCGACGCATTTCAAATCATCACGCGCTACAGCATCGGCACGATGGGGCTGATTTCCGTGAAACCGGTCACCAGCGTCAATGACATTAAGGGCATGTCGATCCGCACGACCTCGAACTTTATGCCCTTCTTTACCAGCATGGGCTGCAACTGCGTGTCCATGGGAGCCGGCGACGTTTATGAAGCCATTAAGACAAACGTGATCAACGGCACCGTCACCGGTCTGAACGGGCTTGCCACCTATAATTTGGGAGAGGTCTGCAATGCGGTTACCCCGCTTTACATGCTCAACGGCGATGAATTCGTCGTCATGAGCGATTCCGCGTACGGGGTTCTGTCGCCCGAGCTCCAGGCCGCGGTCGACGAGGTCGCGTCCGAAATGGATGCCGTGCTGACCGAGTACACACAGTTTGAGCAGGACGGCGCCATAGACGCCGCCAAAAAGTCCAACGATAAGTTCGAGGTGGTTGAGCTATCCGCCGAAGCGGAAGCCAAGTTCATGGAAGCGGCCGCGCCCTTGCTTGATGCCAAGGCGGCGGAGCTTGACAAGGCGGGCTTAGACGGATCCGGAGCGCTTGCGTGGCTCAGAGCGCAGGCGAAATAACGAAGGCAGTATGTAATATGATTTTTGGGATACGGGAAAGGGCCGGCGGGCCCTTTCCCGTAAACTAAAAGGATAGGAGGCGAAGCATGTGAAAAAGGCATTTGACAAGCTGTCTCTAGTTCTTATCAAAGTAAGCTCCGTCATTCTTGTGTTGGTCGCGGCGACAATGGTCCTCAATATTATACTTCGTTCGCTCCTTAAAGCTCCCATTGCAGGCACGATGGAGATCGTGGAGCTCGGCATGCTGATCTGCATCGTTATGGTCCTCAGCCGGACCGGGTTTACCGAGCGGCACATTGCCGTTACGGTTCTCGTGGATCTGCTTCCCCCGAAGGCAAAAGCTGTGCTCAAATTCATTTCGATGATTATTTCCAGCGTTGTGTTTGGTTTTCTGATTTTCTCCTTTATCGGCGCCGTCCCCGAGTCAATTGCAAGCGGCGCTTTGACCGATATTTACAGGCTTCCGTATTATTGGGTCTACATCATTTTGTCTTTAGGCATGATATCGGCGACAATTATGTTCCTGTATCATGCGTTCGCGGCGCTGGCGCCTTTCTTTAAACGCAATGATGACGCGTAGAAGAAGCAGGGCGCCGGCGGGCGGATAAGAAAGCCCCAATTTGAAAGGAGTGCTGTATCTATGTCCTTAGGTGTAACGGTGGGCATTATCGGCCTTATCGTGTTTCTTATTCTTCTCTTTATCGGACTGCCCGTCAGCGTATCCATGATGCTGTGCGGTGTGGTTGGATGCATGTGTCTGCTCCGGACGCCGGAATCCGCGCTTACATTTCTCTCCTCCGCAGTAACCTCCACCTTTACGAGCTACGGCATGTGCGTAGCCCCCATGTTTATGCTCATGGGAGAGCTTGCCTCGGAGTCGGGGATCGGAACAAACATGTTCGCCTCTCTTCAGAAAATCATGGGCCGCGCCAGAGGCGGGCTTGCGACAGCCACCCAGTTCGGCTGCGCCATCTTCGGCGCGCTTTCCGGCTCTGCTTCCGCCACCGCCTCTCTGATGTGCCGGGTCGCCTACCCCGAGATGAAAAAATACCGGTACAGCGACCTGCTCTCCACAGGATGCATCGCCTCCGGCGCTTCCTTAGATTCACTGATTCCTCCCAGCGTCCTGCTCATTACATACGGAATCGCGGTGGAGGAATCCATCGGGAAGCTCTTCGTCGGCGGGATTCTGACCGGCATTGTTTTAATGATTCTTTTCATTATTACGATTCAGGTATGGTGCGCCATCCGGCCGGAGCTTGCCCCGGGCGGCGGAAAGACTCCCCTGAAGGAAAAGCTCCATGCGATCAGGACCGGGAATTTCATCGAGATTTTCCTTGTGTTCGCGCTCTCTATGGGAGGCATGTTTGCCGGATGGTTTACTCCCACCGAGGGCGGTGCCGCCGGAATTGCGGGAATGACGATTGTTTCGATTTATCTGAAAAAATTCAATCTGAAAATGCTGATGCGGGCCGCGCAGAACACGTTGGTCGTGGTCGGCATGATGTATTGTCTGCTTGCCGGCGCCGCGGTGTTCGGAAAGTTCTTCATTCTGACAAAGATTCCTGTTTTGCTCGGTGAGTTGGTGATCAACCTGCAGATGTCCAATATTATGGTGGTTTTGATTATTACGCTCATTTACCTGATTCTTGGCTGCTTTGTCGACGCACTTCCGCTTATGCTCCTGACGACGCCCATCTTCCTGCCCGTCTGCGAGGCCATGGGCTATGATCCGGTTTGGTTCGGATGTTACGTGGTTGTCGTAATGGGGCTTGCGGCCATTACTCCGCCCGTCGGCATTTCCTGCTATATCGTGTCCGGTATCTGCCAGGACGTAACCCTGACGAATGTCTTCAAGGGATCCTTGCCGTTTATCTTTGCGTTTATGGCAATGGCGATACTCATGGCCATTTTCCCGGGAATCGCAACCTGGCTTCCCAGTCTTATGTACCAGGCGTAATGGCGGAATATAAGAAAGGAGGCGAAAGCGGTGAAGGGCAGTATCTGTAAGGTGGACCCGGAAGAAATCAGGCGGGTGACGGTGCTGACGCCGCGGCTGAAAAAGCTCATGGAAGAGTGGGAAAACGCGGAGCCGCAGGTTTATGTGGACGACACGCTGCTTTTTACCGAGTCCTGGAAAGAAACGGAGGGACTGCCGCTTGATATCCGGTGGGCAAAGGCGTTTGCCAAACGGCTGTTGGAATGTCCGCTTCTGATCCGGAAGGGCGAAATCATTGTCGGGTCCCAGACCAAGTTCATCCGGGGCAACGGGACGCTGACTCCCATGAAGCCGCGGGAGATCCTCGCCATGTGCAAAAGCGGAAAATTCGACCGGAAGACCAGCGACACGGCCTCCACGAAAATCGACCCCGAGGATCTGAGGAAAATGACGGAGGACGCGGAGTACTGGGTTTCGCAGGTACCGCCGGTCAATCCCCTGAACGCGGCCGTCGAGTACGAACTAGGAAAAGATGTGTTCGACCTCCTGTTTGAAAACGGCATGGTATTCGAGGGGCGCGCGACGAAGCTCTCGCCGGACCGCGGCATCTTCCAGAATTGGGGCGCCTTCGGCGGCGGCGAGACGCAGGTCAGCAAGCCGGTGCTCGCAAACGGCCTGAACCATGTCATCCGTCTTTGCAGGGAGGAGCGCGAGCGGATGCTCGCGGAAGGAGACGAGGGAATCCGAAGCACCTATCAGCTCCTGCGAAAGTACTACCTGCTCGAAGCCTGCATCATATCCTGCGAGGCGATCATCCGGTGGGCAAACCGTCACGCGGATTTGGCGGAGGAAATGGCGGCCCGGGAGCCGGATCCAAAGGAGAAGACCGTGCTGCTGAAAATCGCCGACGTTTGCCGTCATGTTCCGGCGGAGCCGCCCCGTGATTTCTGGGAAGCCGTGCAGGCAATCCGTTTTCTGCACCTCGCCGCATGGAAAGAAAGCTCCGACCGGCCTGCGGTTCCCGTCGGCCGTTTGGATCAGCTTCTGTATCCCTATTACAGAAAGGACAAAGAAGAAGGAAAAATCACGGCGCAGGACGCCGCCGAGCTGCTCGGCGCCCTGTGGCTGAAAATCCGGGAGTGCGAAAACTTGGTCACAATCCCGCGCGAGATGCGCGCCGCGCCCGGGACCCTGCTTCCCAACGTCACGCTTTGCGGCGTGGACGAAAACGGCGTGGACCAGACCAACGAGATCTCGTGGCTTACGCTGGAGGTCATGGCCCAGATTAAGCTCTCGGAGCCGGCGGTCTATGTCCGCTACAGTCCCGACATGGACCCCGCCTTTATCCGCCACGCGCTTACGTGCAATATCCGCTTCGGAGGCGGAAACCCGGCCTTCTTGAACGACAGGCTTGGGACGCAGCGTTATCTGGAAAGAGGGATCTTACCCGAAGACGCCGCAAACTGGAATACGGGCGGCTGCCTCGGCGTTCATCTCGACTGCAGCGAACACGTGGCCGGCATGTATAACCTCAACCAGCCCATGATCTTCGAGCTTGCCATGTATAACGGCTACAGCCGGAAGATCAAGAAGGTCATCGGCCCCCAAACCGGAGATTTTTTGGAATTTACAAGCTTCGATCAGGTCAAGGAAGCCTATTTTAAACAGCTTTCCTATTTCGTGCCGATTCTGCGCAAGTACATGTTTCTCTACTGGGGCACCGAAATCATGAACAGTCCCATGAGCGGCCTGCGCGTCGCCATGCAGTTTGAGGACTGCATCCCCGCCGGGCTCGCCAGCCGCGAGGGCGGCTGCCGTTA
>DCTG01000167.1:0-191 GCA_002329245.1 Clostridiales bacterium UBA1446 | reverse complement strand
GACAGCATGGCCGCCATTAAAAAATTAGTCTTTGACGAAAAGAAAATTACCATGGCGCAGCTACTCGAGGCGATGGAGCACAACTGGGAGGGGTATGAGGACATCCGTCAGATGTGCCTGAACGCCCCTAAGTACGGCAACGACGACGAGTATGTCGACGAGATTTACGACGAGCTTTCCCGGCGCGTGCC
>DCTG01000049.1 GCA_002329245.1 Clostridiales bacterium UBA1446 | reverse complement strand
CGTCATGCTCAAGGGGAGGGTCGTCCTCTCCGGATTATCGAAGGAGCTCGGCGAAGACAAGATCAAAAGCGCGTATTTCGGCATGGAGGGGGTGCAGCCATGATACAGCAGATCATAAACGGCATCCTTTTGGGCGGCTTTTACGCGGTCATCGGCGTGGGCATGAGCATGATGTTCGGCATCGTCAAGCTGACGAACCTCGCCCACGGCGACTTTATCATCTTAGCCGCCTACCTCAGCGTCGCCGTATGCACGTATTGGGGCCTGCCGCCCCTGCTGACGGTGATTGTCACAATTCCGGTGATGTTCCTCTTGGGGATGCTGTTTCAAACGGCGCTCATCAACCGGGTGATGCTCCGCGGCTCGGAGCCGGCGCTTTTGGTTACCTTCGGGCTCTCCATCATCCTGCAAAACAGCCTGCTGCTCATCTTCTCCGCCGACGCCCAGCATCTGTTCAGCACCATCGAATATCCCACCTGGAAAATCGGGGGCATCAACCTCCCGAGCCTCTATGTGCTCATCTTCTTCATCGGGGTGCTTACGATTTTTCTGCTCGCGCAGTTTATGAGACGGACGTATACGGGGCGGAGCATCCGCGCGGTCAGCGACGATACCAAGGCGGCGGAACTCATGGGCGTGAACGTCCGCCTGACCTATGGAATCGCGATGGGTCTCGCCCTCGCCTCGGCGGCGGTGGCGGGCGTTTGCATGGGCCTGCACTATACGTTTTACTCCACCAGCGGCTCCGGCTATCTTCTCATCGCCTTCGGCGTCGTGGTGATCGGGGGTATGGGCAGCATCCCGGGCACCTTGGTTGCGGGGCTGATTTTCGGTCTGGCCCAGGTGTTGGGCGGGGCCAACTACGGCTCCTTGATCGGCTATGTGGTGCTGCTTCTCATGTTGGTGTTCCGGCCGCAGGGCCTATTCTCCAGATAGGGGGCGATCAGGATGGACAAACGGAAACGGCAGAGAATCGTCGAGGGGTGCGCCGTGCTGGCGATCATCCTATTGCTCTATGTCTTCGGCGCCGCCGGCGTATTTACCTCCAATACGATGCGAATCCTCCTGAAAATCGCCCTCTACTGCTCGCTCGGAACCATGTGGAACCTCATGTCCGGCTTCACGGGCATGACCAGTTTGGGCCAGCAGAGCTTTATCGGCATCTCGGGCTACGCCCTGTGCGTTCTGACCGCCTATTACGGTCTTTCCTACTGGACGGCGTTTGCCGTCGGCGGCATTCTGTCCGCTGTGCTCGCCTTTCTTATGGCGGTCATTTTGTTTCGCATGCGCGGCATGTATTTTGCCGTGGCCACCTGGGTGGTGGCGGAGGCCTTTAAAACCTGGTTTACAAGCTGGAGCTTTGTCAAGCAGGGCGCGGGGATGACCGTCAAACTCCAGCCATACCCCTCTTCGAAGGAAATCTATTTTTTGGCCATAGGTCTGATGATAATAAGTCTTGCCGTGGTGTATGGAATCCTCCGCTCAAAAACGGGTCTCGGCCTTACCGCCATGCGGGACGACGCGGACGCCGCTTCCAGCATGGGCGTGAACATTTTCCGTTCCAAGCTGTTTTGTTTTGTGGTCTGCGGCTTCTTTACGGGAATCACCGGCGTCGTCTTCTACCTCAACAAAGGGTCGATTTTCCCGGCGGGCGGCTTCGGCATCGAATGGACGGTGTCCATTGTCTTCATCGTCATCATCGGAGGCGTCGGCACGACCGCCGGGCCGGTGGTGGGCGCGGTTTTGTACGTGTTTTTATCCGAGTATCTTGCCAATTACCCCGGCTACTCCAACATCATCCTTGGCGTCATCGCGATTCTCTTTATCCTCTTCCTGCCGGACGGAATCATGGGCACGCTTCAAAAGCGGTTCCGGTTTGAAATCTTCACGCAAAAACGCCTGCCGCATACATAAACCGGCCGGCGCCTCCAAGTGCGCCCAGCATGTAATTTTTATGTCTTGACTTATATTGGGAAACGAGGTATACTAATTACAATCAAATAACTAAAAGAACCGTCATTGTCTATCTATGAAGGGCTTTTGTTTTTTACCACTGGATGTAGTAATAAATGAAAGGCCTTTTCTTTTTTTATTTGAGGATGTCAAGGAAAACGCAATCGCGAAGGCCATAGAAAGCCTTTCCGGAGCGACAGACATAATCTGACGAGTAAAGGGAGTACCTGCCATGCCTGCAGAGATTTGTATTACAGCCGCAGACCGGGACAGAATCAAAAAACTCTTGGGTAAGATGTTCGAGGGAGGGCAAAAGGCCGACAGGTCCGTGAAAAAGCTTGAAGCCGAGCTGGGAAGGGCGTCCGTGGTCGACGCGCGGCAGATTCCGCGTGACGTCGTTACCATGAACTCAACGGCGCTTTTGCACCTGGACGGGGAGGACGTGGAGGTTTCGCTGGTATATCCGGAAGACGCGGATCTCGGCGCAATGAAGCTGTCCGTATTCTCGCCCATCGGCACGGCGATTCTCGGATACAGGGAAGGCAGCACCGTCGAGTGGGAAGTGCCGGAAGGGACGTCAACCATACACATCAAAAAGATTCTCTATCAGCCGGAAGCCGCGGGCGACTATCACCTTTGAATTTTTTGCGGAGCACAGGCTCCGTTAAAACGCATATGCTTCGCGTAACCGAATAAAAAAGAACCGTCTTATGATTAAGAAGGGCTTTTGGTATTTTTGCCGCAGGCATGGATATAAAAGCCCTTCTTTCGTTTACGGGTAAGGAGTCTGATATGAACATCATCAATAAAACCGTTGAGCACAAAAGCTTCGGAAAAGGAAAGATCTGCGACCTCAGGGAGAATATCATATGCGTTCAGTTCGGCGAGTCGGTAAAAAAGTTCGTTTTTCCGGATGCGTTTCGGGAGTTTCTTGTCCTGACGGAAAAGCAAAGCAGGCAGTATGTGGATAAAATACTCGCCGCAATCGACGAAGCCGCAAAGCTGCAAAGGGAAGAGGAACAGCAGGAGTTGGAAAGAAGGCGGCTGCTCCGGAGTCTGCCGCTCCACGCAAGCGCGCAGGCCGCGTTCGGATTTCTGTGCAACGACAGGTGCAAGGTGCAAGAGGAGTGGAGCGTTTCCGTGGGGAAATACCGTTCCGGATATAACCGCGGCCTGCCGCAAGTTCCGGTCAGGATCTATCCGAATTCCGCCTGCCTGCTCACGCACCGGGAGAAAACGGAACCAGAGGATAAAAGAAGCATATGGGGCGTTTTTATGGTGCGGGAGGATTTTGTCGGCCCGGACTGCTCCGACGGGATGATTCCCGCCCATGAGAAATACCGGATCCTGCTGACCGGGGAAGAGAGCGAAAAGCTCGGGTTCTGGAAGTTTTTTGACCCGGATGAGAAAAGCCGGAGAAAATGGGGACTTACGGAGTTTAAGTATTTTTCAAACCTCACGATGGCCCGTATTCTGCGCGGCATTTTAGCGGTAAAAAACGGCACGGATGACCGGCGCCTCTGCGAGGAATTCTTCGACTATTTCTGCGAGCTCAACAAAATCGACGCGGCACAGCTGCTCTAATCATCGAATAAAATATCACCGCAATAAGGCTCCCCTTCGAGGGGAAGCCGCCGTCCTTCCCCTCAAGGCTCCCCTTCAAGGGGAGCTGTCGGCAAAAGCCGACTGAGGGGTGNNCCGTCCCCTCCGTCCAAGCAGGGCGCGTCGACTCGGCGCGCCGCCGTTTTTCCCGTCCCCCTCCATCTTCCAACCCATAAAACCGCGAAAAGAAATCCGGCAAGCAGTTTTACTGCTTGCCGGATGCCTTCCATATTACCCTGCCGAAACGATTGCCACAAAGCCTTTCGTTCCCGCCTCAGCGGATTACAAATTTGCTCTTCGGCACCTTGCACCGGGGGCATCTC
>DCTG01000045.1 GCA_002329245.1 Clostridiales bacterium UBA1446 | reverse complement strand
AAAGCCGCGCAGTCTGGAAGGCTTCCCGGAAATTTCGGAGGATGAGGCGAAACAGATCGCGGCCGATTTTTTCGGTCTTGACGCCGGTGCTTTAAAGCCCGCCGGAAAGGGAGAGGGCAAGCTTCCCTTTTACGGGTTTTCCGCCGAATCCGACGGCGGCTTTTACGCCGCCGTGCCGCGCCAAGGCGGGATCCCCCTGCTTATGTACCGCACCCCGCAGCAGGGCGAGGCGCAAAAGACCAAGGAAGAAGCGCTCGAAATCGCCGCCGCGTTTTTACGCGAGCATGATTTCCCGGAGATGCACCAAAGCTACCACATGGAAAACGACGCGATTCTCACCGTGAATTTCGCGGCCACGCAGGACGGAGTCATCCTATACCCCGATCTGGTTAAGGTTTCGGTTTCGCTGTTGGACGGCGGCATTGCGGGGTTTGAGGCGGAGGGCTATATTATGAACCACATGACGCGGTCCATCCCCGCCGCGGCAATCTCCGACGGCGAGGCCGAAAAACAGGTGGCGTCCGGGCTTTCCGTTCTCTCTCACAAAATGGCAATTATCCCCACCGCCGGAAAAAACGAGGTCTTCTGTCACGAATTCATCTGCGAAAACCCGAACGGCGTCCATTGCCTCGTATATGTCAACGCACAGACCGGGACGCAGGAGAAAATCCTGCTTCTGATCGAGGACGAAAGCGGCACGCTGACCGTCTGACAAAGCAGCGAGGCAATGCTCACCGGCAGCCGAGCTCCCTCCGCTTCAAATCCACCAGCGTTATGGAGTGAAAAATTTCTCGCCCGCTCGATCTATCCCTCACTCGACGAAAAAGGAACGGCCCGATGCCGTTCCTTTTTTCCTTCGGGTGCTTTTCATATGTGCAAAGAGCCATGTTTATCCGGCGTCAGATATCGAGCGCGGCATAATATCCCCTTGTCGTTGCTTCGGCAACGATGGAGGGACAAACACAGTCCCCGATCTCCAAAAATACGGGGGCGCAGTTTCGCAGGCTTTCGACAACCTCTCTGCGGGGACGCATCCCCACGGCGCAAAGGACCGTATCGGCCGGAATTAAAAATTCCCTGCCGTCTTCATCGGCGCAGACGAGGCCTTCCTCCGTGACGCGAACGCCCCGTGTGCTTACGTGTTCCGTAATCCCATGGAGCTTCATCTGCTCCAACAGGATCGGCCGGTGGCGGGTGTTCGCGTCCGCGGCAAGGCGCGGCAGCATTTCAACCACCGTGACCGTTTTTCCTTCCATGGCAAGGTGCAACCCCATTTCACAGCCGACCAGACCGCCGCCCAATACGGCGACCTTTTGTCCGACCTCGACGTCGTCTTCGGACAGGCGCGTCGCTAAAATTACATTTTTTCCGTCAATGCCGGGTATGGGCGGCACGATGGGTTCGGCGCCGACTGCGCATAAAATCACGTCCGGCTGTTCAGCCTCGGCAAGCTCGGGTGTCACCTCGGTGCCAAGGCGGATTTCAACGCCCGACTTGCGGGCGAGATAGCCGTACTTCTGCGGCAGAGCGTAAAGGTCTTTTTTGAAGGGAACTTTGCGCTCCGTGCGAAGCGCTCCGCCCAACTCCCGCTCCTTTTCGCAGAGGATGACTTTATGGCCCCGCTGCGCGGCGGTGATGGCCGCCATAAGACCACCCGGCCCTCCGCCGACCACAAGCACTTTTTTGGAAAACGGCGCCTTGGGAACATGGCGGTTCTCTTCCTCACGTCCGATTACCGGGTTTACGGAGCAGCGGCGCAGACCGGTGGTCATCCGTTCGGCGTGACAAGTAAAGCAACGGAAGCAGTGCACGATATCCTCGCTTCTGCCCTCGACCACTTTCGCGGGAAGGTAGGGATCGGCAAGCAGCGCGCGTGCCATTTCCACGACGTCTGCTTTGCCGGAGGCGATGATCTCCTCCATCATTTCCGGGTCGTTCAGCCCGCCCACCGTCGCGACCGGCACCTTGACCGCCTTCTTAATCTCGGACGCCAGCCACACGTTGCAGCCCCGTTCGTGGAACATCGAGGGATGCTGGCGGGCAAACCCGCCCTCAAAGATGCCGGCGGAAACGTGCAAAAGCTGGATTTTGTCCTCAACCAACTGGGCTATTTGGGCCGCTTCCTCCACACCGTAGCCTCCGGGCGCAAACTCTGCGCCGCTCATGCGCAGCTCAACGGGAAACCCCGGTCCGACCGCCGCGCGGACGCTGTCGAGCACTTCCGAGAGGAAGCGTGTGCGGTTATAAAGCGATCCGCCGTAGTCGTCCGTCCGAAAGTTATAAAGCGGGGAAAGAAACTGGTGCAAAAGCCAGCCATGCCCCGCGTGCACCATCAGCATATTAAAGCCGGCCTGCTTTGCCAAACCCGCGTATGTACCGAAGGCCCGCGTGATCTCCCTGATCAGCTCCACAGGCATCTCGGTCACAACCGTTCCGTTTGGAAGGGTCATATTGCTCGGCCCATAGCGCTTCGCGCCAGACAGCACGCTTTTGTCCAAGGCGTCCGCGCCGCCGTACATGCCCCCGTGGGAAAGCTGGATGCTTGCCAGGGCGCCATGCCGCCGGATAGCGTTCGCAGCGAGAGCAAAACCTCGCATCCCGCCGGGTGCGTTCAGATCGATGTGCACGCTATGGCTCTTTCCGGTTTGCGGATGTACCACGCACTCACTGATTGTCACGGCGGCCGCGCCGCCCTTCGCCCGCAGTTCGTAAAACGCCGCTGCGGAAGCGGTGAGATAGCCTTCCCGCGGGATATCCGGGAACGACATGGGAGCGGAGACCATACGGTTGCGCAAGATTGCGTTCCCGATTTTCAGAGGGCTCGAAAGATGTGGATATTTTCTGTCCATTTCATTACCCGCATGCCTTTGGCATGCTTGTCCCTTCGTTCAGATTCCAAAACTAATTCCGCTCAGGTGATACATTCGGCACTGTTGCGGTCCGGATGCCGAATGATAGAGTTCTTTTTCATGATACCACGTTTTTCGTCGCCGGCAACCTCTATGATAACCCCTTAGCCGCTTCGCCCGTTCAGCCGGAGCATTCGNNGATGGTACCGAACACGAGGGCAAGAACCACGGGAAGAAGCGCGGGGGAAAGGGGCTCCGCCTTCGCGGTGGAGTACGTCAGATACAGAAACAGGGCCAAAATTTCTGCCTTCATAAAAAGAAGCATACTCTTTGTCAGACCGAGAAGCGCCCATTTGTTCTGCTCCGTCATCCGGACCGGCATGTTCCAAGCCTGCGGGAAAAAGGAAATTACGGTCAACATCGCGTACATCAGGACGGAGGCGGNNGCCGCCCCATCTGTCGATTTCGCCCGCGCCGTTAAAGTGCACGGGGATTCTGTCTGGCAGGCTGCTCCAGGAAAATAACAGAAAAAAGAGCATGGCCAACAGCAAAAAAGCGCTTAATACCTCTAACGTTAGCTGCAGTCTTGTGTATCCGAGTCTCAAGGCATCTTCCTCCTTTCGCCGGAAGGGCGGGTATCGTCGAGGCATAGTTTGAGGATATTGTATCACATTCTCCGAGCGGAGAAAAGGGTGCTCCTTTCAAAGATTTTCACTCCAAAAACAGATTGTAAACGATCAAGCGGTCCGCGTCTGGCAGGGCGTAGACCCGAAAATGGAGATACACCCGGCGGCTGCCGTTGAGAGCAATTTCCATGGGCTTTGTGGTTCCGCAGCCGGCTGGATTGTCAAACCCGGTCAAAATGAACTGAATCGCCCGCTGTCCAACGGCTTTCCCCTCCATAGCGGGATGCTTCTGCGAAGCGCTCTCCCTCGGGCTGTGAAACACAAAGGAGATTGATAAGAATTCCCGTTTGTTCTGCGTCAGTCTGATTTCCACCGGTTCCCCGGAAAACGAAAGCACGCTCCCGGAGGAGATGACTTGCCTTCCCCCCGACGTAACCGCAGTTTCAAACACCCTTCCCGCCTCCTTCCCGTCCGTATCATTATATTGGAGCGGCATGGCAAAAAAGACGGGTTTCCACTCGGCAATCCGCACCGGATTGACAACGCAGCAACCGAATAAAAACTTATCCTCAAACGATGAGACCAACAGCTGTCGAAAAAACAACGCGGCACACGCGCAGATATGGAAAAACGAGTATACGCAAGCTTAAGCAAGCCCGCCATATCTCCCCTACATCCCCGTGACCGTGGTTGTATTGGGACTTATGATCTGGTTTTACGGGCAAAGAAACTGGATCAAGCTGATATCCGTTTCGGTCTGCCTCCCGCTCGCCATCTACTTTGCATTCACATATCTGCTTCGTCTGAAGATGCCGTGAGGGGAGGAAAAGAATTATGTCTGCTGGAGATGTCATTAGCACCCTACTCGTCGGCTTCGGCGAGGTAATTCAACCGGAAAATCTTATTTATCTTGCCGGCGGCGTTCTGGTCGGACTGGTTATGGGCGCAATACCCGGCCTGACAGCCACCATGGCGATAGCCCTTGTTATCCCGCTTACATATTACCTGACCCCGACGCAGTCCTTAATCATGCTGCTTGCCGCCTATAACGCAGGGACTTTCGGCGGATCCTTATCCGCCATCCTGATCGCAACGCCCGGAACCCCCGCGGCCGCCGCCACGGTAGCCGACGGCTACGGACTTGCGCGGAAAGGACAGGCGGTAAAAGCCATCAAGACGGCTCTGTATAGCTCCTGCCTCGGCTGCCTGTTCAGCTCCATAGTTCTCATCATTGTGGCGCAGCCGATTGCGAAATACGCACTGAAGTTCGGCCCTGCGGAATATACTATACTCATGGTCTTCTCTTTGACCATCATCGCCTCCGCCGCAGGCCGCTCCTTGATCAAGGGTATATTGGGCGGGTTTTTGGGCCTTCTTTTCGGCTGCGTCGGCACTGACTCCCTGTTTACCATCCCGCGGCTTTCCTTCGGCATCCTGAAGCTTTACAGCGGGATTGACCTTGTGGTTATGCTGATCGGATCCTTAGCGGTTGCCCAACTCCTGATTCAGGTGGAGGAAGTCGCAAAAGGCCGCACGGAAGCCCAGCTTCCGAAACCGAAGAGCAAGGACGACAACCGGTTTACGAAGGAGGACCTGAAAAGCTGTTGGAAAACCTGGATTCGCTCCTCCTTCATCGGCTGCGGAATCGGCGCGCTGCCCGGACTCGGGCCGGCGTTAGCCTGCTTCGTGGGCTATGACGCAGCGAAACGCAGCTCCAAGCACCCGGAGAAGTTCGGAACCGGTATTGTGGAAGGTGTGGCCGCCGCCGAAGCGGCAAACAACGCCGTCTGCGGCGCAAACATGATCCCTCTGCTCTCCCTTGGCGTACCCGGCGACACGGGTGCGGCTGTGCTGATTGGTGCTTTTTTGGTGCAGGGACTGACTCCGGGACCCCTGATCTTCAAGGAATCGCCTGAAACGGTTTACAACGTATACGCGGGACTGATTCTCTGCAACCTTGTCCTGCTCGTCATAGTACTTCTTACATACCGTCTCTTTGCGAAAGTTTCCCGGCTTGAGACCACCATCATCTTCCCGGTTGTAGCCATTTTCTGCGTGGTTGGCGTCTACGCCCTAAGCAGCAGCCTCACGGACATATGGGTCATGCTGTTTTTCGCCGTAATTGGCTATATACTCATGAAGTTCGACTTCCCGCCCGTGACCATGCTGATCGGCTTTATCCTGTCACCCATTTTCGAGGCGAACTTCCGCCGCGCCCTTACCCTTTCGGACGGCAACTTTTCCACTTTTTTCAGCTCCCCGCTCTGCTGGATTTTCTGGGTGGCTACTGCGTTATCCATGTACGTTATCCTGCGCGGCAAGCGCAGAAATAAAAATCTGCAGGACGGTCTGTAATCTTAAATCCATGTGTTACGGCGCTGGATCATATGAATGAGGTAAATGAAAGGAGAAGCAGAATGAGTAAGCTCAAGAAAACCCTGTCTTTCGCACTTGCCTTTGCTATGGTTCTTGCTCTTTGCACCGCTTGCGGCCAGACCTCGACCCCGCCGCAGACTACGCCCGCGACCAGCGAGCCCGCAACCTCTCCCGCCACCTCCCCGGCAACCGAACCTCAGAAGTCCGACTATCCCAAAGAGCCCATTACCATGATCGTAAACTACAGCGCCGGAGGGGGCACCGACCTGATGGCCCGCGCGCTTGCCGACGCGGCGTCCAAAATTTTAGGCCAGCCCATCACGATTTCGAACGTAACCGGAGGTACGGGCACCGTAGGAATCGCCGAACTGCAAAACTCGAAGAACGACGGCTACACCATCGGCGTTGCCACCTTAGCCCCGCTTTCCATGGTGCCCTGGCAGATGGAAGTGCCCTATACCCCGGATGACTTTGAGTACATCTGCGCTTTCGGCCAGTACGGTTATGGAATCGTCGTCGCGAAGGATTCTCCCTACCAGACGTTGGACGATCTGATTGCCGCCGCCAAAAAGAGTAAAATTAACTTCGGCGGAACGGGCTATCCGCAGCCGCTCGCCATGGAAGCGATCAATGAAATTGAAGGAACCAACTTCACCTTTGTTTCCTATCCCAAGACAGCGGACCTTGTAACCGACATTTTGGGCGGCTTCATACCGTTTGCCGTAGCGGACCAGGCCTCCTTCACAGCCTACGTCAAGGACGGCTCCATGCGCCTGCTCGCCTCCGCCACGGACGTCCACTGGCCCTCCGCGCCCGATGTAAAGACCCTTCAGGAGTTGGGCTACGACGTCGCCCTGCTCTCTTACATGGGCCTGTGCGCGCCCGCGGGAGTTGATTCCGGCATCCTTGAGATCCTGCGCGACGCCTTCGAGCAGGCCTTTAACGACACCGTTTTCAAGGACATCGCCGAGAAGAACAACCTCGTACCGGTTTACATGTCGGGAGACGAGTATCAGAAGCTCGTCAACGACAAATACGCCGAATACGAACAGGTTTTCAAAGACATGAAGTAGTTCCCTTTGAAATAACCGGGGGGCAGCGCTAATCCGCTGCCCCCCGGTTTTCAGCTCTTATGGGTTTTATGGGTTCATCAGCGCCCGGGCAATCGGCGTGTCCGGCCCCAAAATGACGGTTTTATCCGTGCCGTTTAAGGATGCCTTCAGAGCATCCAGCGCGAGCGCAAAGGAATAGAAGGACTGTTTTTCCGACGTATTGTACGCCGAAGCCAAGCGGCGCATGTATTCCTCTTCGCCCTCCGCAATCAACTGAGCCGACTGCGCCTTTGCGTTGGAGACAATGATATTGACCTGTTTGTCAACATTGTTCCGGATGATGGAAGCCTCGTATTCACCGTCGGCTATGAATTTCTCAGCCATTTGATTACGCTCGGATATCATACGGGAATAGACCGCCTGCTCGTTTGCCTCCGGCAGATCGAAGCGCTTAATTTTGATGTCCACGACGGAGATGCCGTAGTTGGCGGCAATCGTGGCAACGCTCGAGGCGATGCCGTCGTAAATTTTATTCCGGCTCGAGGCGTTTTCCTCGTTGATGATATCTCTTTGCGCCAACGTGCCCATCGTGTTCTTCAGTGCGTTGTAAGTAAGGGCATCCAGCCGCTGCTCGGCCACAGACAAACTGCCGAGCGTCCGGTAGAACGTCAGCGGATCAATAATCTTCCACAGCACATAGCTGTCCACGGTCATGTTCTGCTTGTCGGAGGTGAGCACCTCGGAGGGCTTGATGTCATAGAACATCATTGCTTTGGGAAACACTCTCACACTATCGAGAAAGGGCACCTTAATATGGATCCCGGCCTGATCCGTCGTGCTGATGATCTTGGAAAAGCGGATGATGCAGGCATACTCATTCTCCGCCACGGTATAGACCGAGGAAAACAGGCAAATGACGGCGACAAGAAGTACGGTAAACAGACCGCCGCCCAACAGCTTCTTTTTCATTCTCCCNNCTCGATGGGCAGAAGCTTCTGGACGCCGCCCTCCGTAACGTCAATATAGAGCTTGACGTCCGGCAGAATTTCGGATATCGCTTCGTAATACATACGGGACTTCGTAATCTGCGGGTTTTGCGCGTACTGCGAATACATAGCCTCAAACATGGCAACTCTCTCGATCGCCTCGTTGATGCGTTTTTGCTTTAAGTATTCGGCATTCTGAATCAGGCTGTCCGCCTCCGCGTTGGCCGCGGGGATTTTTGCGTTCTCATAGGCCTTTGCCTGGTTGATGACCGTTTCGGCGTTCTGCTTCGCGGTTTCCACCGCCTTAAAGGCGTACGTCACTTCTTCCGTCGGCGGTTCACTGTCCTGAATCTTCACGTCCGTCAGCATCAGTCCGATGTCATACTGCGCCAGTTCCTCGGTGATAAGCTCTTTCACCTGCATCTGGATGGCCTCCTTGCCGGAGGTCAGCACGGCGTCGACACCGGTGGACCCCACGACGTTGCGCACCTGACTTTGCACTAAATTCCGCAGGATGAGTTCCGGCTCATAGGAGGAAAAAAGATAGCGTTCGGGGTCTGATACCTTAAATTCCACAAAGAACTCAACATTTACGATGTTATAGTCTCCCGTGATCATCTTGCTTTCGTGTTCCACAACGGTATAGCCCTGCGCCTTGGTCGCATCCGTCCGGTAGCCTAGCTCGATTCGCTGAAGCACATTCACATCCACCTTGTAAACCTTCTGGATGCCGAGCGGAAGCTTGAAGTGCACGCCGGCATCCGTTACGGCCGTAACCTTCCCAAACGTGGTGACAACAGCCTGCTGCTTGTCGTTTACCGTATACCAGCAGGTTCCGGCAACTACCGCGACGAGTACCGCCGCGATCACAATTGGCGCGGCCCGTTTTACCTTCTTCATGTCGGGCGGGACGGGATTGCCGGACTGGTCTTCCGCGCCGGGAAATCTCCTTTTGAATATCATATGGCGCCCCCTTTTCCTCTTATTTTCCAATAGCCTAACTTAGGAACTTCGATTTGTCAACTTCCCTATCCGCCCTTCGCCGCCCGGATTTCTTCCGAATATCAGGATTCTGCGGATATAATGTCTGCGTCCCGCAGCATCGCGACGGCCTCGTCGGAATCAAGCGTCCGGCTGAACAGATAGCCCTGCATCAGGTCGCAACCGTATGCCGTCAAATACCGCTTCTGGATTTCCTGTTCCACGCCCTCCGCGATGACGCAGTGGCCAAGCTTGTGCGCCATGGCAATGATATCGCCGGTCACCGCATCCCCGGGGTTCTGGGAAAGCAGCTTGTCGATAAAGAATTTGTCAAGCTTCAGGCAGTCGACCCTAAGCTCCTCTTCCCTTGCAAACGAAGAATAACCGGCGCCGAAATCGTCGATCGCAACCTTGATTCCGAGGCTTCTGATTTTTTTCAGTTTGTCTTTGATCGGCGCGTAGTTGTCGGTGAAAACGGATTCCGTAATCTCGAGGCACAGGTTGCGCGCCGGAAGGGCCGTTTCCTCCATAATCCGGATCAGTTGTTCCAAAAAATCATCCATAACAAGCTGCAGCAAAGAGATATTGACCGATAGAATCATATCCCCGAAGCCGAGACGTTCCAGCCGCCGGAAAAAAGCGCCCGCCTCCCGCAGGATTTCAAAGCCGAACAGCCCGAGGAAGATGACAACCGGGCCGTTGTGCTGTTGAGCATGGTGCGTCTCAATATGATCAGTCTGACCTTTGGCTACCAGTTTTCCGAATCGCTGATCAGGGAAGTGGCAGCCGCCCTGTCTCCGTTGGCCGACGAACGCAGACTCGTATTCCGGATATCGTTCGAACGCTTTGCATTCTATTGCAGGGGATACCGCGAAGGAGAGCTGAGTTCGTTCTGCGGCGAAATAAACCATGCTTTAAGCAGGATTAAACCTCTGCAGTTTATCGGCTGCGGCATCGGAATTCTTGAAGTTGACTCGGAGATTAGGGACGCCGAATCTATTTTGAGAAACGCGTCCATCGCGGCGGAGCGCTCGGTCGGAAGCGCGCTGTTCGGCTGCCGCATCTTTGACGATACAATGAAGGAGCAGATTCTGCGTGAAATCCAGATCAAGGACGAACTGATGGGCTTGCATCCGGCGGGGGTCAACGGCTGCCTCTATCTGCAGTACCAGCCTATTTTAAACCTCAGAACAACCGTTAAGGTCCCGCTCTACCATCTCTTCAAAATACCTGCGATTATAGAACTCGGTTACGGAATCACGCTGGCTGATATGCAGAAGCTGCTTTTCATGCTTTTTCTGCTCCGAAATGTCAATGATCAGGCCTTCTAAAGCGGTGATGTTCCCGGCCCTGTCATAAATCACCTGCCCCTGCTCAAATACCCATTTCCTTTCACCGGAAGCCGTCTTGATCTCATATTCCCCTTTAAACTTCCCGCCAGTTTTCAGCACTTCGTTCCAGCGGTTCCAAATCGGTTCCCGGTATTCCGGCACAATCAGATCGTTATAGGAT
>DCTG01000173.1:248-21061 GCA_002329245.1 Clostridiales bacterium UBA1446 | reverse complement strand
TTTAATTTTCTGCTCAAGGAAAAGCAGTCGTTTACGCTTCTGCTGAGCTTGCAGTATTCTCTCCCCAAGCATTCGTTGCACGTGATCTTTTGCGTCATATCAATTTCGATCGTCGTAATGAAGCCGACCTTAAACGGGGTATAATGAACGATTCGAGGGGAAATTTCAGCGTCTCCGAACCCGTTTTCTTCGCTCCAATACCCAATGGTTTCAATCAGTTTGGGGTTCAGGCACTGGAGGTGGCCCGGCACAAAGTCCATTTCGCGGGATATCTCCGCGTCCTTAAGCTCCAGATAGGATACGTTTCCGCTTACTCTCGGAATGATCGGGGGCAGAAATCTCGGATAGGGTTTATCTCGCATCAGGCCCAATAGACCCACATCCGGAAAGGCCTCGAAGACCTCCATAAAGCGGGAAATCCAGTTTTTGGTCTTTATAAAGGTGTCGCTGTCCATCGTAATGAAATATTGATCCGGCTTTCGCTGCGTCAGGGCAAAATTCCTCACAAAAATCGGCCCGCAATTACATTCGAAACGGATTTTTGACTTGATTCTGCTGTCGCGGAGACTCTGAATGAAATCCCAGCTGTTGTCCTTGGAATTGCAGTCAATGATATGCAGTTCGAACTCTTCCTCGGAATCCAATAGGTTTTTTAAGTTTCTGACCGTAATGCCGAGGCGGTTAAAGGTAACAAAGCTGATAAAGGGAGGGGGCGGTTTTCCCGTTTCAGAACCGTGTTTTACAATCCCCTCCGGCGCCGGAGAGGTGATTTCCGGGAAGTCCCCTTCTGCCGAAACAGTCTGCGCAGGAGCTTCTTCCGTTTCATTGGAAGGAGCATAGTGCAGCTTCAGAGGCGGAAGCTGCGGCATCGGCGGAAAGGTCAGCGTGACAATTCTCGTACCTTCCGGCAGAACGGGCGGCTCTTCCGTTTCAGATAGCGGGGCGGGGAAAGAAGGTTCGCCTGAGGCTTGATTCGTGGGGGCCGCTTCGATCTGTCCGGCATCGGGTTCCGCTTCCCCCGGGACAAGATCCGAGTTCGTCCCGGACGGAAGCTCGGCCTCCGGAGACTGCGCGGCGTCACAAAGCTGCGCGGTATCACCCGGTTGGACCGTGGCGTCGACGGGAAGGCCGGCTGCCGGAGAGGGAGCAGGATCGGGAAGGGAGTGAAGAATTTCCGCTGCCTCTTCCGGTCNNCGCAAGCTGTGTCAGCCCGGAGAGTTCCGGTGCGGATGGCGTTTCCGGCGGCTGTGAAACCAGCCCGCGCAGCGCTTCGGATAGATCGAATGGACTCACACCAGGGAACACGGCTTCACTGGGCGAGGCCTGTGATTCGACCGGCGCGGGCGAGTCGGCTTCAAAAGAAATCGGAACCTGCTCTCCGGCATCTGGAACTTCCGTGACAATCTCCGCTTCCTGCCGGACTTCCGGCGGCAGGACGNNGGAGCGGAATCGGGCGCCGGCGCGGGTTCCGGGAGAGAGCTGGCCGGTTTCAGCGGTTGTGTCCTTCGAATCCGGTTAATTGCCCGGGAGAAAGGCCGGGCGAAAGCGGGGGAACTTTCGGAAGGAGCGGCAGGGGGTGCGCTCAATCCGGCTTGAAGGCCGAAAATGCTTCCCGTTTCGTCCCGGCTTCTGCTGCCGTACGGATCGACGGCCTGCGTCCTGCCAAGATCCGCGGGAACGGCATTGAGGCGGATCATTTCTTCGTTCGGTACGGCAAATTTGTTGTCCACGATCCGAAGATCGGCATTTTTAAGCTGTTCTTTGAGGATCGGGTTGGGATGAACTTTCATGTGGCAGGATGCGATAGTTTCCTGTGCGGGTATCGGATTTTGTTTTCCACTCATATTACTTAGACCTTCTTATGATTCATTTCTGCTTGCATGGATCTTGTCGCAAACATACGCGACATCTTCGTCTGTCATGGCGCCGTAAAGAGGCAGCGTCAGAACGGAATCGGCAACCTGATTTGCAACGGGAAGTTTTGCGGGGTCGGAAGAGGGCAGATCCCGATAGCAGCGCAGGTTGCTGCAGAGCGGATAAAAATATCTGCGCGAATAGATAAAGGCGGCGTGTAATTTTTGGTGGAGCTCGTCTCGGGACAGTCCGAATTTGCTCCGGTCAATCTCGATCACAAAATACGGATAGTTGTAGACGATGCCTTCCAAGGGCGTGTTGATTCGGATCCCGGGAACATCGGCGAGAAGTCTTGTATATTCGGAAAAAATCTGTTTTCTTTTTTCTATTTCGCGGTCGATTTTCTCAAGAAGCAGAAGACCGACGGCGGCCTGCACTTCATTGAGCTTTCCGTTGGTTCCGGGCTCAACAATATCTTCTTCGTTTCCGGGAAGCCCGAAATTCCGCAGCGCGTCCGCGCGTTCCTTCATGGAGGGACGATTGAAAACCAGCGCGCCTCCTTCCAAGGTGTGATAGACCTTGGTGGCATGAAAACTGAGCATGGACAGATCGCCGTATGAAGAAAGCGCCTTTCCGTTATATCTTACGCCGAACGCGTGGGCGGCGTCATACAGCACTTTCAGACCGTACCGGTCTGCAAGCCGCTCAATCCGGTCCACGTCGCTGGGATTGCCGAATACGTGCACCGGAAGGATTGCCGTCGTTTTTTCCGTGATAAGCGGCTCGATTTTGGCGGGATCCATATTATAGGTGTTTTTCTCGATATCGCAGAATACCGGCGTTATCTGATTCCAGGCAAGTACGTTCACGGTGGCCGGGAAGGTAAACGGCGTTGTGATGACTTCCCCGGACAGATTGAGCAGCCGGCAGGCGATGCTGAGCGCAATTGTGCCGTTGGCAAAAACGGAAAGGGAATCCACGGATAAATGCTCGCACAGTTTTGCTTCAAGCTGCTTGACCATATTTCCGTTATTACTAAGCTGCCCGCTGTCCCAGATTTCCTTAACCATGAGATTCATGCCGTTAAGGTCGGGAAGCAGCGGCTGCGTGATTTTCAAAGGCATCCCGGAAGAACTTGACAAATCATTACCTCCTTCGAGAAGTTCTTTCTACCAATATATTTGCGGGAGGACCTCTTTGCTACTGAAAGCCGCCGCCCCCTAAAAACCGCGCCGGGTTTCGGAATCCCCGACGGGAAGCTTTTTTGGCCGGTAACACTTTATCCTGTGAGAAATAAAATATATTACATTCTGTTTCCGCGGCCGGCTTGTTCGCGTTTGTGCCCGGCGGGGAAACGTGAAACGGTGGGAATAACTGTGCCGCGCAGCTATGAAGAAATCAAGATTGGAGAGCGCGCTTCCTTTCAGAGAACAATTACGGAAGACATGGTCAAAACATTCGCGGATTTGTCCGGAGATTATAACCCCGTGCATTTGGATGACGATTTTTGCCGCCGCCACGGGCTTGAGACGAAAATCGCGCACGGGGCGCTTCTGATCTCCTTCCTGTCCGCTCTGATCGGCATGTATCTGCCCGGGGAGGGAGCCCTCTGGATGTCGCATCATATGGATTTTATTCTCCCGGCAAAAATCGGCGACACCATCCGGATGACCGGCGAGGTGGTAGAGAAAACCGAGGCCGGGGGGCTTGGCTTGAAAACGATGAAGCTCAAAATCGAAATCAGGAATCAGCTCGGCCGTCTGATTGCAAAAGGGAGTGCCAAGGTTGCGCTCAAAGAAGCGAAGGAGGAAGGAAAAGACCTTGCGTAAAAAANNAAAAAAGTCATATTGATTACGGGAGGCAGCAGGGGACTCGGCGCCGCGTTTGTGAAGAAGCTTTCGGAGGCGGAAGAAAACTCGGTTTATTTTACCTATTCCGACCCAAGTGCCGATTTGGAAAATGTGGATCGCGGCGTTCCCGTGCTCTGCGATCAGAGGAAGGAAGAGCGGATTATCGATTGCGTTTCGGGTATCCTGCGTGAACAGGGAAGAATTGACGTGCTTGTCAACAACGCCTGTCCGCCCTTTACTCCGTGTGATTTTCTCGAAACGGACTGGAGCATGTTTCAGGAGCTGCTCGACGTGAACGTAAAAGGCGCCTACCTTTTCTCGCGGGAAGCCGCCCGTGCGATGAAGCGGCAGGAGGGAGGAAAGATTATCAACATCCTCTCCTCTTATGTGATAAATGTTCCGCCGGAAAAGCTGTCGTTTTATATTTTAGCGAAGCATGCGCTGGCCGGCCTGTCAAAAGCTCTGGCCGCCGAATTAGGCAGGTACAAAATTACGGTGAATATGATTTCCCCGGGCATGATGGAGACGAAGCTGACGGATTATCTGCCGGCCCGTTATTTTGAGGCGTATCGCCAGAAGCATCCCATGAAGCGGATGACCGCGCCGGAGGATGTGGCTTCCGTACTGGAATTTCTGATTTCCGACGGGGCGCAGTTTCTCAACGGAGTAAATATTCCGGTAAATGGAGGAGAGGCTTTTTAATGGGAAAGAGAGTTCGCGCTGCAATATTGGGCAATTGCACCACGGATTATGTTGCCGGGGCTTTAGCCCGGGCATGTTCCTCTCATCAGATTGAGGCAGAGGTATATAACGGCCCCTTTCGGCAGTATAACCAGCTGATTTATAACCGGGACAGCGAGTTTTACCGGTTTGATCCGGAGATCACGATTCTTTTTTTGGAGGGTTCCATCCTCTTCCCGGAATGGTATGAGGTCGGCAGGATCCTAGATAGCCCGGAAAAGAAAAACGCTTCTGTTCAAGGCGTTTTTGAGGCGCTGATATCGCTGGTTGAGGAGATCCATAAGAACGCCGCTACGAAAGTCATACTCAACAATTTTAAAGTGCCGTATTTTTCCCCGTTGGGGATTATGGACCACAAATATTATCCCGGTCTGAAAGATCAGATTGCTCTTTTAAACCTGAAGCTGTCGGAGTGGGCGTCGGATAAGGATTATGTATTTATCTTCGATTACTGCGCCTTCGCCTCCCTGTATGGGAACCGGAGCATTGAGGATGCGAAGATGTATTATATCCTGAATACGACCGTCTCGCTGCGATATACCGACGCGCTGGCAAAAGAGTATTTAAGATACATCCTGCCGCTCAAGTGCATGACGAAAAAGTGCCTGGTTCTCGATTTGGATCAGACGCTTTGGGGCGGAGTTGCCGGCGAGGATGGAATATCCGGAATCAAATTGGATCTTTCCGGCCCGGGGAGAAGCTTTTATGATTTTCAGAAGGAAATTTTAAATCTCTATGAAAAAGGGGTTCTGCTTGCGGTCTGCAGCAAGAACAACCCGGAAGACGTACTGGAGATTTTGGAGCAGCATCCCCATATGCTGCTGAAAAAAGAGCACTTTTCCGTCATGAAGATCAACTGGCAGGATAAAGCGGCCAATATCCGGGAGATTGCGAAAGAGCTGAACATCGGTCTGGACGCAATCGTTTTCTTTGACGACAGCGTCGTGGAACGGGAACTGGTGAAATCCTTGCTGCCGGAGGTTACGGTCATTGATGTCCCCGCCGATACGAGCAAATACGTCCGGACAATCAGAAGTCTCATCGAATTTGAGCAGATGAAGCTGACCAGCGAGGATTTGAACCGGAATGCCATGTACGCAAAAAGCAAGGAAAGGGCGGCGGCGAGAGGCAGGTTTCATACCGTTGAAGAGTATCTGAAAAGTCTCGGGACAAAGATGACCCTTGCATTTTCCAATGAGTTCAGCATTCCGAGGATTGCGCAGCTGACCCAAAAGACCAATCAGTTCAATATGACGACGAAGAGATATTCGCTGGAAGAAATCAAAAGATTCCATGATTCCCCGGACCATCTCGTCGTTTCCTGTCAAATCACGGACATTTACGGCGACAGCGGCATAACCGGCGTATGCATCGTGGAACAGAAGGATGAAACCGCGTGGATCGACACCTTTCTGCTCAGCTGCCGGATTTTGGGCAGAAGGGCGGAGTACGCCTTTCTCAGCGAAATCGTGTCGCTTCTGAGAGACAAAGGAATCAAGACCATCTATGCCAAATATATAAAAACGGAAAAAAACAGGGAACATGCCGGGTTTTATCAAAACGCTGGTTTTTCGGTGCTGTCGGAAACCGAAAGCGAAACGGAGTTTTGCCTTGGAGAATCCGGGCGGCTTGTTCAGGCAGAAGAAATCGAGGTCATTGTGAAAGGTGAAACAAAATATGGATGAAAGGTTCTTGAATTTGGTATCAAGTACGCTGCAGGTTCCCTTGAACCAATTGAAATATGAGTCAACGATGGATAGTTTCCCCGAGTGGACCTCCCTGAGCCACTGGGAACTCATCGATGCGATAGAGAATGAATACAATGTCGAGTTCACCATGGATGAAGCCACCGAGTTTCAAAATCTCGGCGGTTTGTTTGAACTGCTTCAATCAAAGTGTCATTGACTAAATTTTTGAATAAAGAAGGAATGTTGTATGGTTCCGCCGTTAATCAGCTATGTTGTGTTCCATCGCTTGGGTTTGACCGTTCAAAGTCTGCCCGGGATTTTGAGCGGGAACGAGGATTTCGAGCTGCACATCATCGACAGCAATTCCTCGGACGGCACCTGGGATTATCTCATGAGCATAGACGACCCGAGAATCAAATCGGTCGAGAGATTTGAGATCAATCATGGCAAGACCTTTGCCGTCAATACGATTCTGTCCAAGAGAAAACCGGAGCAATATTTTTTCCATATTGACAACGATGTTCATATTGAAACGAAAGACTGGATCAAAAGATTTATGGCTGTGTTCGAGGGATTCCCGGAAGCCGGTCTTTTAGGTGTGAAGCCGGAGGAAGGATATCTGCCGCCCGTTGTCCCCAAGAAAAAGGGAGCAATTACGTATCTGGAACTGTGCGACAACCTGTCGGACGTGGAAAGAAATTATGTGCCCGGCTGCTGTTTCGGAATGAAACCGGAGCTGATCCAAAAGATCGGCTATCTTTGCGAAGAAAACTACGCCGGAGACCGGGATCTGTCTTATCGGGTATGCAATCATACGGAGTATAAAGCCGGCCTTCTTACCGACGTCAGAATCCGGTCGCTGCAGTCTGTCGACTGTGTGCAATGCGCTTACTTCTCCCGGTGCAAGTTGGATAAGGTTCAGAATACCTGTTTTACCAAATATCAAGCCTTGGATAAAAATGACGACTTCCGGGAGAAGAACAACTGGCGATTTGCAGAGACGCGGCGGGATATGGAAAGCGGGGCCCGGCCGGTCTATTGCGCGTCGCTCTCCGACGCAAAATCCTTGGAGGGACACATTTACAATCAGGACTGGGCACTGGATAATTTCTTGTTTTATATCCGGAACGCGAATTAGCGGCTTTCCGGGTTTCGTAATGCGGGAGCGCAGTTTGTATGAAAGACATTGTGATTTACGGTTCCGGCGGTATGGCGCTGGAAGTTGTCCAATTGATTGAAGACATCAACGAAGCGGAGCCGACCTGGAACATCCTAGGCTATATTGATGATTTCATCGGAGATCAGGCGGATGAAAACCTTGTTGTGAACGGCTACAGAATCTTGGGGACCAGAGAAATCGTAAAGGAACTTGATCCGTCCGCGTACTGGGTCATCGCCGTCAGCAATCCAAAAGAAAAACGGGAAATCCATACCTCTCTTAATCAATATAATCTGCAGTACGCGACGCTTATCCACCCGACGGCGAAAATATCAAAAAACGTAAAGATTGGAGAGGGGAGCGTCGTCAGCTATGACTGCATCCTCTCCGTCAACGTCGTCCTCGGTTCGCAGGTCTATCTGAACATGAGAACCGTAGTCGGTCACGACAGCGTCATACAGGATTATACAAGCTGCCTGATCAACTGTATCGTCGCGGGGAACGTAGTGGTCGGGGAAGGCGTATTGTTGGGCTCGAACTGTGTGATTCGGGAAAAGAAAACGATCGGCAATAACGCGAAAATAAGCATGGGTTCCGTTGTGTACTTTGACGTTGAGGAAGACGTCGTCGTGATGAACAGGCCTCCCAAAAGCATGAAGTTCTACGGTTGAAGGTTCCTCGCCATAACGCCTTTCAAATGGTTTCGCCTCCGCGGTTCAAACACCCTCCCGCGCGGGCCGCTGGAGATTTTCTTAGAGAAGTAAAATTTTGCTTTACAAAGTATGGGTACAATTGTAACCTGTAGATAGGGGGTTGCAATCGTACCCGATTGGGGAGGAAAAGAGATGTTTGATATGGCGGCAAAGAAAACGGAGCATAAGGGGATTCGCGTTTTCCGGAAAGCCGGAAAACCGCTTGCCGCTGCAAAGATTCTTTCCATCCGGTATAACAGAGCGGGGAGGACCGCCGTTTTACTCTCGACGCTCCTCCTGCTCCTTCTTGCGGGCTGCGCCTCGGCCGGCGGATTCGGAAAATCGGAGAGCCCCGCTGTGTCCGCGCCGGAGCCTATGACGGCGCAGGAGGCCGCGGACGCCCAGGAGGAAAGCTCTCAAGTAACGCTGTATGAAAAATGGGGTCTTACCGTCGCAATTCCCAACGAATGGCTCGGCCGCCTTCTTGTCTTCCCCGAGCCGGACTTTGAAATGCTCAAAGGCACCTATCTCATCTCCGTCTATGAAAAGCAAAGCTACGAGGAGAGCCGTGCGGATTACGGCGGCGAAGACGGGGCCGGCTACCTGTTTTCCATCGCGCGCTACACACAGGCGCAGTATGAGCAGTTTCTCGGCTCCGACGGCAGCGGCCAAAGCTTCTTCGCGAAGGATGACACATATTATTTCGGCTGGTTTGTCCCCACGGACGTGCAGTTTTACCGTTCGGAAAAATCAATTGACACGGAATCCGACGAGTGGAAGGACTGGGTCGAGATCAACAAAAAGTGCCTCGAGATCAGAAGCGACTTCCTTACGCGCAATAATCTGCAGGCATACAGCGACAGCGAGTTTACAAGCAGGGAATTCACCTATGACGGCGCGCACAAATACCTTACCTACTATCCCTATTACGCCTACCCGACCGCGGCGAAGCAGCAGGGCTTCGGCTGGCAGGACGTTCCCTACACGCTCGTACTCTCCCAGCCCGCCGCGCAGGGCGAAGGGGGCATTTGGTGCGTGGAGCGCTGGTATGACGACAACGGCAACCTCTACTACGAGTTTCCGGACGAAAGCGGCTTGTGCGCCAGGGAATATTACGCAAACCTGCAAAGCGCCGCAGACAGGGGAGAAGAAACCTTCCGGCTCTTTCCCGAAAAGGCCGCGTTGGAGTTTGTGCAAAACGAGTTTGATCATACGCTCGCCACGGAGGAGAGCTTCGCGCCGCTTGACGGCGAGATAGCCGCGAACGTACTGCCCCTTTGCAGGGAAGTATTCGCGAATATGGAAAAGCTGCAGGCGGCGGCCTATGTAAACGGGAAGTTGGGATATTTTTCCGCGTTTCCGCTGCCGGAGTATTACGACAGGCCGTTTAACAGCGCCGTTTCTTCTCGGTTATATCCCATTCTCTGGCTTCACGCGGAAAAGCCGAAGTCCTTCTCCGGCGGCGTGGTGATATGCCGCGGCGCCGACGCGGGCAAAACAGTTACGTTTTACGAGCAGGACAGCCTCGTATGCGTGAATACGGACGGTATGGAACGGTGGTTCAAACCCGCCTATTCCTATCGCCCGACAGTCTATGCGAGAATGTACGGCTTTTACGAAGAATTTTCAAGATACGATAACGAAGCGCCGCGGCACAGCTACGGCGATGCGGAAGCTCAGGCGGCGTGCGATACGGTCTATGCTCTTTTTCAAGACCAATTTCCGGGCTGTACGCTGACGCGACTGTCCTACGACCCGGCCCGTTCGTATCAGGCGGCCGGGGAATACCTGAAAAGCGGACGCGGGAGCGGCGGCGGTTATGCAATCGATCATGTGATTGTTCTTTTCGCCTCCTTCACCACCGATGGAAAGCAAACATCCCTTCGTCCCGACAGCACCTATGAGGACTACAGGTTCGTCCTCGTTCGGGAAGATTCCGCCTCCGCTTGGACAGTGGACCAATGGGGAGATTAACAAAGCGGGCGGTTTTATAAATGATGTGTTCGGCGCGGCGAATGAGTACATGCCGATTGCGTATAAAACGGAAGGTGGGTAAGCGCAAGATGGGGCTGCAGCAATACAAAATTGCTGCAGCCCTATTAATTATTGACAAACAATAATTCCTGTGATAAGATGAAACAAAAATTATCGTAATACAATAATTTGGAGCGGTGCTATGAAACGTAGACTGTTGTATCTTTTGCTTGTGTTGGTGGCGGTCCTGTGCGCGGCGTGGAATTTAGCGAAGGGATCTTTTTCGGGGGTGTTTTCGGCGGCTGTGGCCTTTCCGTTTGAACAAATCGGTATGGGGCTGCGGCTTCTTTCCCTTTCCGGAAGAATCGGAAACGCTCTGGCGCTGACGCTGTATGTCCTCCTCTGCCTTCTGCCGGTGCTTTTCCTGCTTAAAAACGGGAATAAGCGAAAGCCGCGCGCGGAGGATGCGTTATTGGTCCTGCTCTCCGCCGCGCTGTTTGCCGCTCTCTATTACATGAGCAATCCGGCATTCATCGGAAAGATCTTCATGGGCGGGGGAGCTGCCGGGCTTGCCGCGGGAAAGGCCGTATTGGGCGGTACGCTCTGGTCTATCCTTTGCGGGTATTTCATTTTGAGGGTGCTGCGCCTCTCCTTCGAAAGCGGTTCGGAAAAGCTGCAAGGTTATCTCGGCGCGGTGCTTTGCGTGCTCGCTTTTCTTTTTGTCTGGGCCGTTTTCGGCGGCTGCTTTGGAGAACTGCTCCTTTCTTTTTCCGCGCTCCGCGAAGGAAACGCGGGCTTCGATTCCGGACTTGGCGCGACCTATGTATTCCTTGTTCTGCGCTTTTTTGTGGACGCGCTTCCGTATCTCTTGGATGCGGTCACGGTCTTTTTGGCCCTTGACCTGCTTGCGGCCATGCGTGCCGACCGGTATTCGGAAAAGACGGAGATGCTTGCCGAGCGTCTTTCCCGCTGGTGCGGCAAGGCGCTTGCGGCGGTGGTCGTCTCCGGGGTTTCTCTGAACCTTCTGCAGCTTCTTTTTGCCCGCACGCTGAGAACCATCGACAGCAGCCTGTCCGTTCCCGTTCTTTCCGTCCTGTTTGTTCTGGCCGTATTGTTCTTCGCCCGGCAGATTTCGGAAAACCGTTCTCTCAAGGGCGAAAACGACCTTTTTATTTAAAGAGGTATCGCCTATGGCAATCAAGGTGCATCTTGAGGACGTATTGAAGGCGCGGGGCATGACCTCGAAGGAACTGTGCGCAAAAATCGGCATCACCGAGGCCAATCTCTCCATCCTGCGAAGCGGCAAGGCCAGGGGCATCCGCTTCGGGACAATCAACCGCATCTGCTATTATCTTTCCTGCGACGTGGGGGACATTCTCAAGTTCGACGGAAACCTGGAGGACGACGATGAAGCGTAATCGAATGGTANNAATGGTATTAGTATGTGTACTGGTGATTTCCTTTACACTTGGATTGGCCGGTTTTTCTCTGGCGAATCCGGAAGCGGCAAAAAGTCTGCAAGAGGACAGGCTCGTCGGTGTATTCATCACGACCGAGTACCTTGATCTGTTTGATTTTGAGAAGTATTTAAACGACAACATGGGAAGCTTTGGCGGCGGAGAAATCCGCATGGACGGCGAAACCGCTGAATACCAGGGCAGGCTCTACGCCGCGCTGAAGGAGAGAAGCCTGAAAAACGAGGAGAACGGCGAGCTGGTTACAACAAAGGAATATGTCTTCGAGGAGGTGGAGGGCTTTCCGTATTTTTATTACACCATAACCGACGAGGCAGGAACCTATAGCACAGCCAGCGGCAGCGAAGGGATATCAGACGGACACGTCAGCGTTTCCGAAACGGACGGGGGAGTGGAAATTGTTTTGGAAGGCACCATCTATGTCGCGCCGGCTGCCAGCCACGTCTATTACTTGAACCCTGTCTATCAGTCTGCGGACGGGCGGGTTTACGCCATGAGCGGAAGCGGTATTTCCTGCGACGGTAACAGTGCGGAAGGTGCTCTTTTGACCAGGACGTTGGATTCCAAAACCACGGTGACGGAAAACGGAAAAGGAAAAACCTACGGCCTCTCCGTCAAGATATCCGTCAGCGTCCTGTATCCTCCGTCGCGCATTTATGTGCTGCAGTTTCGCTCCGACGGGGAACTCATAGCCCGCGGCGAATACCTTCCCGGCGCCCTGCCTAAAACGATAGAGCCGGAGCGGGATTGCTCGTATATCATACTTGAGACGCATAAGAAAACGCAGGAGGAAGAAGAGACCGTCTCCCGCAGCCTGTACGACACGAAGGATTCATTTCTGGAGAGCTTTTATTGCCGCGAAGACGGCGTCTGTGTCAAGAAATTCACGGCTTTGAACTGGACGGCATAAAAGGAGAGACCGGCTGCATGGCGGGCTTTAACCCCCGCAATGCAGCCGGTCTTTTTGCCGCACATCAGTTCCCGCCCGCCACGGTAACTCCTATAAAAAAGTCAACCTTCCGCTGTCATTTGCAGAAGCAACCAGGATTTCGGCGCGTTTTTTTGCATGTAGTCCGAACCTTTGGCGGCCGCGGTTTGCCGCGCGGCAGAAAGCCATTCGTCAAAACAATCCTGACCTGTATCCGCGGCGGATACGATTGCTTCCCCGTTAATGAGATCGTCCATCACAATTCGCATAAGCTGTCCTTTTAAGCCCACCTGGCCGCCTTTCAAAAACTCGGAGAAGATATACCGCAGCGTGTAATCGCCGAAATAGGTCAGCTCGCGGTACTCGATGGGGTGGGCGTCCATGTAATCTTCCGGATTGGAGGATTCCGCCGGCGAGGACAGAATCTTATCAAAAAGCTCGCTTACAATATAACCGGCAGCCACATTGCCGTGTTCCACGGCCTGGGCATAGCAGCACTGAATCTGAGCCAAAATGAATTTTTGCGTATCCAGCGCGTCGGAAACCGCCTGCGATGAAAGCCGTTTGAATCGCTTTTTAATATCGGGCGCGTAGTAGGAGCCGTCCCTCGGTTCCCAGTATTCGGTCAGCTCATATGCGCCGCTGTCGAGCAGATCAAAGGTCAGAACGCAGGGGACGTGACTGCCTCCCGTGTTGCGGAAGCCTGCTCCGGCGTAGCCGTATTCCTGATATAGCGCCATAAGGTAAACCTCGACGGTTTGTATAAAAGCGCCTGATTTTTCGTCCCGGCGCTTTCCCTCAAGCGTCCCTAATATCACGTGACTTTCGCAGGCAAAGTCGCCGCCCGGGTAAGCGCCCTTGTTGTGTTCTAAGATTGCCTTGGAGATTGCCGCGTCAAGCAAATCGTCCTCCTGATGCTCACGGATAAAGGCGGCGACATCCTCCGTCCGAATGTCAATGAAATCGTCAGCGGCGTTTGCTCGCAGATATATATACATCGGCTTATCTTCAAGACTGCCGCCGATCCAAAGCGAAAACAGGGGATTGATTTCATAAAACCGGATGTAAAGACCCGAACCGGGCGCCGTATAAGAAAATCCGTCAAAATCGCTCCAATTTAGGTTCTCTCCTTTTTGGGATAAAAGGAGGACATCGTCAAGGGACAATAGCGGAGCACCGGCCGTAGGTTCGGCAACATTCAGATTTTGTTCCGTGGCAAAGCTGTTTTCATAAATGTCAAGGAATTTTGCGATAAAGACGGCTTGCTCTTTTTGCTTCTCCGTTCCGGTTGTCATCTGCCAGCCGTATGTCTTGTAAAGCTGATAGGTTTTTTCAGAGAATGGGGGCAAATCGTTTTCTTCCCGTATCCATGAAATTCCGTCGGCATACAAGGCCTGAAAAGTCTCAAAGGCTTTTTCGGGGTCTTTGAATACCGCTATGCCGTTTTCATCCGCCCCGATTGCGAAATCTTCGCTGATCTGCCGGAAAGAATCGGCGTCGACTCCTTTGTTGCCTTGCCCCGGTGTGTATTCCTGAACAGAAGGATTCCGGACTGCGTCGCCGGCTGTATTTATCAAAAAACACAGCGCTGCGGCGGCACAAACAGCGGCGGCTGAACCGATAACCCAGAATGCGGTCTTCTTATCTTTTAACACGGTCTTTCTTCCTTTCCCGGTCCGGAATGCTCCTCTTATACGGTTAAGTCTGCGGACTGATTGCAGTCTATACAAAATAGGAACAATTGTCAATGGATTCTAACAAATGAAATACTTTGCCGATATCGCAACCTCACGCCACCTAAGGGAGTGCTCCCGCCGGCGGCGTATTTTTTAACTGAACGGATAACACAAACGGCCCTGTTGATTTTCAGAAATCAACAAGACCGTTTTTCAATGCTCTGCACAGAAGCTTATTACCCGTAAGCTGCTTGAGCGCCTGCAGAAAACAAAACAAATCGCTGCTTATTCCCACTCGATCGTCGCGGGCGGTTTTCCCGTGATGTCGAATACCACGCGGTTGACGGAGGGCACCTCGTTTACAATCCGGGCGGCGGCACGCTCCAAAAGCGTATGCGGCAGCTTCGCGTAGGAACAGGTCATAAAATCGCTTGTGTTCACCGCGCGAAGCGCGACGGTGTAGTCATAGGTCCGGAAGTCTCCCATCACGCCTACGGATCGAACATTGGTCAGGACGGCGAAATACTGGTGCGG
Source organism: Clostridiales bacterium UBA1446 (assembly GCA_002329245.1). GTDB lineage: Bacteria > Bacillota > Clostridia > Oscillospirales > Oscillospiraceae > UBA1446. The sequence goes on along the minus strand of DCTG01000173.1, from coordinate 6,490 downwards.
TTTCACGCGAAGACGCTCCACCTCGGCCCGGAAGATGGCGTCCGCCTCGCGGAGAATCGCGAGTTTTTCTTCCGTTACCTCGCCGATGATGCGGATCGCCAGGCCGGGACCCGGGAAGGGCTGGCGGTTTACAATCTGGGAGGGAAGGCCGAGCTGTTTGCCCAATACCCGGACTTCGTCCTTGAAGAGGCCGCGCAGGGGTTCGATGATACCGGAAAACGACATTTTTTCCGGCAGGCCGCCTACATTGTGGTGGCTTTTGATATTGGCGGAGTTGATGGCGCCGGACTCGATTACATCGGGATATATGGTACCCTGCGCGAGGTATTTGATCTTGCCCTGCGCCTGCGCCTCGTCGTCGAAAACAGCGACGAATTCCTTTCCGATGATCTTCCGCTTCTGCTCCGGATCGGAGACGCCTTTGAGAGCGGAGAGGAACCGGTCGCCCGCGTTGACGCGCACGAACTTTAAGTCACGTTTTGAGAAGACGGCCTCGATCTCGTCGCCTTCGTTTTTCCGCATGAGGCCGTGGTCTACGAAAATACAGGTTAGCTGGCCGGGGATTGCCTGGGAGAGAAGCGCGGCGCAGACGGCGCTGTCCACGCCGCCGGAGAGCGCGAGGAGGACGCGATCGCTTCCGACCTTTTCCCGGACGAGGGCAATCTGTTGCTTTAAATAATCTTCCATCGTATAGTCTCCGGCTGCGCCGCAGATTTCATATAGAAAATTCCGGATGACCTGCGTCCCGCAGTCCGTCGTTTCCACTTCCGGGTGGAACTGAACGGCGTAGAGTTTCCGGTCGGGATTCGCGATGGCGGCGTTGGGGCAGTTTTTGGTGTTCGCGATACTGGAAAACCCGTCCGGCAGTTTCAGGACCTGGTCGTTATGGCTCATCAGACCCATGATTTCATCGGGCAGGTTTTGAAACAGGGGAGAGGAGGTATCTAAAAAAACACGTGTCCGGCCGAATTCCTTTGTCCGGTGGGGACCTACGGAGCCGCCGAAGGAGTGGGCCATGAGCTGGGCGCCGTAGCAAATCCCGAGAATCGGAATACCGAGCGCAAAGAGCTTCGGGTCGCAGCGGGGCGCTCCCTCTTCGTATACGCTGTTGGGCCCCCCCGTGAAAATAATCCCGATGGGGGCAATGTGCAGGATTTCGTCCGCGGACAGGGTACCCGGCTTGATGACGGAATATACGCTGCACTCCCGGACGCGTCGGGCGATCAGTTCCTTATACTGTCCGCCGAAATCCAATACAAGGACGGTTTGGTTGCTCATGCGCTACGGCTCCTCCCAATACTTGATCAAATGATCAGCTTTCATATGTCTTCAGAATATTTTCCGCTACGGCAAGCATGGTGATGCGAAGATCCATCGCCTGCTTTTCTATGTAGTGATGCGCCTGATCCTCGCTCATCTTCAGGTATTCGATGAGAGCCCACTTCGCGCGGTTCACCACATGGACTTCCTCAATTTTACTCTGCAGCTTCCGGTTTTCCTTTTCTAAGAGTCTCAGGCGTGCCCGGTTCGCAACCGCAAGCTTCAAAGACTGGTACAGAAGCTGGCGGGAGAGGGGTTTCACCAACGTCAGAACGCCGTAATCCTCGGCGCGGCTGCTGAGCGTGTCAAAGTTCTCTCCCCGCACAATTAAGATCACGCTGGAATAGGTCTTTTCACTGACATAGATAGATAGTTCCAGACCGATTTCGTCGGGAAGCGGGCTGTTGATGATGACAAGGTCAAACCGGCGGGAAAGCAGGAGGCGGCGCGCCTCGCTGCCGCTGCCGGCGACGGTGGCAGGAGAAAAGAATCCGGGCGTCAGGGCTTCGGATATGACGGAAGCACCTTTTTCCGTCCCGGAGACGATCAAAACGCTGCTCGTCGCCTTGGAAGGCATGTCGGTCACGCCCCTTTGTCACAGGATGGTTGGCAAAGACGCTCGCCGGTTCCGGCAGGCTGGCGCGCCTTTTGGTTTGGCGTGGGAAAGGTGGGCTTGGACGCTGCATATTCCGCTGGGAAAGGTTTCAAGATACGCACGCGCGGAAAATCTGTGGTTTTAGTGCATACGGATATAGGCGTCCCGTTCCGCGCCGACGGATACAAATTCGATGGGGCAGCCGACGGACTGCTCGAGGAAATCGATATACGCCCGCGCGGCGGCCGGCAGGTCTTCGGGACGGCGGCAGGCGGAAAGATCGCATCGGAAGCCTTCGAAATAGCGGTAAACGGGTTTGGAGCGCAGGAGCCGGTCTCCTGTCGGGAAGTCCTCGGTGAGGGTTCCGTCAACGTCGTAGGCCACGCAGACGGGGATTTGATCCATGTAAGACAGGACGTCAAGTTTGGTAAGGGCAAGAGAGGTCGCGCCCTGCAGCATGACGCCGTAGCGGGAGGCGACCACGTCGAACGGACCGACGCGGCGGGGCCGCCCCGTCGCTGCGCCGTATTCGCCTCCGGCTTCCCGCAGGAGTTCGGCGTCCCGGCCGAAATGCTCCGTTACAAAGGGTCCCTCTCCCACGCAGCTGGAATAGGCCTTCNNCGGAGCTTCTCGGCCTCCTCGCCGAAGAACTCGCACGCGAAGGGGCCCTCGCCCACGCAGCTGGAATAGGCCTTCATGATGCCGATTACGTTATCGAGCTTGTGGCCGGGGATGCCGGCTCCGATGGTCGCGTATCCCGCGAGCGTGGTGGAAGAGGAAGTGTATGGGTAGATTCCGTATTCAATGTCACGCAAAGCGCCGAGCTGCGCCTCGAACAGAATCCGTTTTCCTTCGTCGGCGGCGCGGCTCAAATAAACCGTCGTGTCGCAGATATGGGGAAGGGTCGCCTCGCCGTAGGTTCTGAGCCAGGCGAGCATCTCATCCGGGTCGATGGCCCGGCTTCCATACCCCTTTTCAACCAGGAGGTTTTTCCACTCCACGATACTTTTGACCTTGGCCGCAAGAGAGTCGGGGAAGAGCAAATCGCCCATGCGAAGGGTTTTTTTCATGAATTTGTCGGAATAGACGGGGGCGATTCCGCGGCGGGTCGAGCCGAATTTGGCGTCCCCAAGGCGGTCTTCCTCCAAATTGTCCAGCAGCTTATGATAGGGCATGCAGATGGTGGCGCGGTCGCTGATTTTCAGATTATCCGCATCGATCCTGATTCCCTGGTCGGTCAGAGACTTGACTTCCTTGCAAAAATGCTCCAGATCAATCACCATGCCGGTCCCGAGGACATTCACGGTCGTATTGCGCAGGATGCCGGAGGGGAGTAAATTCAAGATAAACGTTCCGTTGTCGTTGACTACTGTGTGTCCGGCGTTGTTGCCGCCTTGGTAACGAATCACGATATCGTAGTCGGATGACAGAAGGTCGACCATGCGGCCTTTTCCTTCGTCTCCCCAGTTAATTCCCACGATTGCTGTCAACATCTTAGCCCTCTCCTATACATGAATTTCAACCGGTATTCCCAAGAGATCCCGCGACCGGTTCAGAACCTCAAGAACCGGCCCGTTTAAATATTCCTCGGTCTGTTCTTTTGCACGGCCGGTAAAAGAGTCGAAGTCGAGCAGTTTGTCCATTTCCGCTTCCGTAAGGCCGAAACGGCTGTCGTTTAAAATGCGTTCGATCAGGTCGTTTTCCAGCCCATGCGCCTTGACCTGTTCCGCCGCGGCGACCGAATGCTGACGGATTGCCTCGTGCAGCGTTTGACGGTCGCCATCCTTATGGGTTACGCAATACATGAGGATGTTTTCCGTTGCCATAAAAGGAAGCTCGTCCTTCAGATGGCGTTCGATTATTTTGGGATAGACCTTAATCCCGCGGATTACGTTGATATAGAGGGAAAGGATGGCGTCCGTTGCCAAAAAAGCCTCCGGAATGGAGATGCGCCGGTTGGCGGAGTCGTCCAAGGTGCGCTCAAACCACTGCCCGGCCGCGGTAAAAGCGGGATTTTGCGCGTCCGTCATCACATATCGCGCGAGGGAAGCCATTCTCTCGCTGCGCATCGGATTGCGCTTATAGGCCATGGCGGAAGACCCGATCTGACCGGCTTCAAAGGGTTCGTCAAACTCCTTCAGATGGGACAGAAGCCGGATGTCGTTGGAGAACTTATGCGCGCTCTGCGCGATGCCGGAGAGTACGCAAAGAACATGAAAATCAACCTTGCGGGAATAGGTCTGACCGCTGACGTCATAAACCGAGTCGAAGCCCATCTTCGCCGCGATTTTCCGTTCGAGCAGCTTGACCTTTTCATGGTCGCCGCCGAATAGCTCGAGAAAGCTTGCACCCGTGCCGGTGGTTCCCTTGCATCCGAAAAAGCGAAGGATGCTCAGCTCGTGTTCCGTTTGCTCCAAATCCATCATGAGGTCATGAATCCACAGCGTGGCGCGCTTACCGACGGTTGTGGGCTGGGCGGCCTGGAAGTGGGTGTATGCAAGCGTGGGCTGATTCTTCCAGCGTGCTGCGAAGTCCGCGGCTGCCGCAATGGCGTTGAGCAGGAGCAGGCGAACGCGTTCCAGCGCGAGCTTCATCTGAATAAGGTCGGTATTGTCTCCCACGAAGGAGGAGGTCGCTCCGAGGTGCAGGATGCCCCTCGCGTCCGGGCATTGCTCGCCGTAGGCCAAGACATGCGCCATCACGTCATGGCGGACCGCGCGTTCGTGCCGTTCGGCGGATTCGTAATTTATGTCGGTTATATGGGCCTTCAGCTGCGCGATCTGCTCGTCGGAAATTGGGATGCCAAGTTCCTGCTCGCTCTCAGCGAGGGCGACCCAGAGCCTGCGCCAGGTGGAAAATTTCATGTCGTCGGAAAAAATCCGCTGCATTTCCCGACTAGCATAGCGTTTGCAAAGCGGGTTTATATATGTGCTGCTCACAGGCATTCCCCCAAACCCAAGGTTGCGGCGAAGCACGGTAGAATAGAAAAGGCGCCTGATGTCAAAGCTTTAAAGCCCCGGCTTACGATCAGACACCATATCATCCATTAATTATAAGTCCCGGGCTTTTCCGTGTCAATATCAAACCTTAGCGCGTAAAGGTGCAAGTATATGCAATATCACATGCATGTTCTGGCGTGGAATGCATATGTATTGTATGAATATCCGAGTATCAGGCTATATGCTGTATAAACGGGAATTATTTCAATAATCTTTGCAGGGCGAGCTGAGTTGGGTTGCAAAAATATATGAAAATTTTTAGAAACATATTGACAAAACAGGGGGGGCGGGAGTATAATCTCACCATAGACAGCAAAGGCGCTGTGGGCAATAAGCCCATGGCGTCTTTTTTGTTGGAAAAATACCTGTGAAAACTGCGGCCCAGCCGGAACCGGGAACGGGGGGCGGCGCCGTTGTGATAGAGTAATACTTGGAAAAGAGGGAAGTTATGATTCATGTACCGGAACTTTTCGGCAGTATGGTTTTCAATGACGAGGTCATGAGAAAAAAACTGCCTCGCGAAGTCTACAAGTCTCTGAAGAAGACAATTGAGGAAGGAACCGAACTGGAACCCGCGGTGGCGGACGCGGTTGCCGCCGCGATGAAGGATTGGGCGATCGAGAGAGGCGCCACGCACTTTACTCATTGGTTCCAGCCGATGACGGGTATTACCGCCGAAAAACATGACAGCTTTATCTCGCCCAAGGAAGACGGACGCGTCATCATGGAATTTTCCGGCAAGGAACTGATCAAGGGCGAACCGGATNNATGGGACCCCACCTCCTATGCCTTTGTGAAAGATAATTCGCTTTATATTCCCACGGTGTTCTGCTCATACAGCGGAGAGGTTTTGGATAAGAAAACCCCGCTGCTTCGCTCCATGGAGCAGCTTTCCAAACATGCCGTTCGAATTCTCCGCCTCTTTGGCAACACGGAAGTCAGGCAGGTCTATTCCACCGTCGGACCGGAACAGGAGTATTTTCTCATCGATAAAGAGCTTTACAACAGGCGCAAAGACCTCATCTACACGGGCAGAACGCTCTTCGGCGCGCGTTCCCCGAAGGGGCAGGAGATGGAGGACCACTATTTCGGCGCCATCCGGCCCAAGGTTATGGCTTACATGCAGGACCTCAATGAGGAACTATGGAAGCTTGGGGTTTACGCGAAGACCGAACATAACGAGGTGTCGCCGGCCCAGCACGAACTTGCACCCGTGTTCTGCAGTTCCAACATCGCCACCGATCACAACCAACTGACGATGGAACTGATGAAAAAGGTGGCGGAGCGGCACGGCCTTGCCTGTTTGCTGCATGAAAAGCCCTTTGCCG